>WFOE01000191.1 GCA_015488215.1 Planctomycetales bacterium | reverse complement strand
GTCCTACCCGGCGACGGACGATCCGCGAGTTGCCCAACACCAGCAGCGGGTGGTCCGGAGCCTGGTACGGCGCCAGAATCAGGTTTTCCACCGGCCGCCACCACCGCAGCTTTCCGGTCGTGCGGTCCAGCACGACCAGTTGCCCGTGAAGCAACTGCCGCCCGATCAGGTGAGCCTGGCCGTTTTTGAGCCGTTGCAGGTTGCGAAGGTGTTCGGCGTCGCGATGGGTTTCCACCAGCAGCACCCAGGCGTCGCTGTGGGCCAGGAAGTCGATTTCTCCGACGCGTTCTTCGCGCGGCAACGGGAGCTTTTCCCTGGCGATTACTTTACCCGAGGGTACGTGAACTATCGTAAGCTCCCGTTCCGGCGTCAGTCCCATCAGGTAGGGGTGGCGCAAGCAAAGCGTGGTATGAGGCGGCCACCGAAGCTGCCATCGTTTCCGGCCGGTGAGCAGGTCCACGTAAGCCAGTTCGTTTCCCGGACCGCCACCGCTGTAGGAAAGCCCGGCAAGCCCGCGCACGGTGAGTGAACTGACCTCCACCCGGTGCTGGGGATGGATTACCGATCCGTCCTGGGCATCCAGCAGCATGAACGTGGCGCTGTCCAGGCGGCCGGTTTTGTTCCATTTCACCGGGCCAATCATTACGTGTTCCCGGTCGGCGAAGATATTGCACCCAGGCACAAAGCCTGTTCGTCTCCAGAGCGGGCGTCCGGTGAACAGGTCCAGGGCAACAAGCGCATCGTCTTGCTGGAAGAAGACGCGCGGGCCGGCCACCACTCCCCGCAGCACCACGGGGGGAACGCCTGGCGCTTGATAGGCACGCACCTTCTGTCCCCAGGGGTACCAGGTCTCCACCATCCGCACGTGAGCATGAGGTAGCGAAGCCCAACGGGAGGTGAGAAACGGCTGCATCCAAAGAATCTGTCCCGGAGGGCTCACGTCGCTTCCCATCAAATCCACGGCCACCAGCGAATCGGCCGTGGCCAGCACCAGCACGTGGCCTCCCTGGGCCAGGACCGTGCCGGGATACGTGCGAAGAATCTGCCGCGTTTGAGGATGCAACAACTGCGTGGTCCACATCACGCGACCGAACCGGTTGCGTGCCACCAGTCGCTGGCCCGGCCCCCACTCCACCTGGAAACGAACCAGGCTGGCCCAGGGCTCCTGCGAAACCACTTCCAGCGGGCCAAACACGTATTCCCGCTGCCGCTGTCCGCGCCGGCCGCTGGCATCCACCTGCTTGTTCCGTAGCTTCAGCGCCCGGTTGGGCCAGCCGTTCCAGTGCAAGCGGCGATACACGGCCTCGTCGGGTTTCAGCTCGGCTGCCAGTTGGCTTCCGGTTTTGCCGTCCAGGCACTCCACGTCGGCAAAGCGTTCCTTCAGCAAGCGGTAGAACCAGGCGGCTTCTTCGGTCAGTCCCAGGCGGCGATACTCCTGGGCCAAGGTGGCCGTGGCCCAACCGGCTAATGCCCGGTCAGGGGTTTCGGCCAGCCGCAGCAAGTGATAGTCGCGGCGCAGGCGCTGGGAAGCGGTGACCGCCGCCGCTTGCTCGATCCACCGGCGCCGCAGTTGGGGCAACTGGTCCTCCTGGCCCAAAAGTTGAAGAACCGATTGCAGCAACTCCGGGCCGGCGGAAAGTTGCCGCAAATGCTGTTGCAACCGCTGTCCCAGCTTTTCTCGCTCCGGGCCGGACAGTTCCCGGCCCAGCCGGTTCAACTGACTCAGCACCCATACGCGCTGGCGGACCCAGCGATCCGGTTCCACTTGCTGGAGCTGTTCTTCCAGGGAAGGAAGGGCGAGCAGCTCCAGGTAGTGTCCCAGGGCCAAAGCGGTTTGTCCCTGCCGCTGGTATCCCAAGGCGCAGATTCGTAGCATCCTGGCCCGCTGCTGCGGGTCTTTCAGCAAGCGGCGAAGCTGCGGCAAGTGGTGCCGGTACCGCGGGAAATCGGCTTCCAAAGCTTCCAGCAGCGTGGCCGTCAGCGTTTGGTGGACAGGCACCGCCGGGTCCAAGTCGTATGCCCGCTGGAGTAACTCCAGAGCCCCATCCCATTGCTTTAACCGGCGTTGGACCCCGGCGGCCAACAGCAGCGTGTCCACATCCTCGGGATGTTGCTTCAACTGCCGGGACAGCCGAGTTTGAAGCTGCTCGATGTCCTCCAGGCGTTCCAGCCCAAAAGGCCCCAGGCAAAGGACCACCCCAGCCGTAGAGACGAAACTCCCCAACTCGATCTGCTGCTGTTGGGCAAAGGGATCGCTGGCCGAGCGGGTCTGGAGCGTGGCCTCGGGCCGTTCCACTCCGGTGCGGCGATCGACGGCCAACAGCGTGCCGTCGCTTAAAGGGACGTGGATGAATCGTTCAGTCACCAGCGCGCAGCCCACCGAGGTCCCCCGCGAGGCGAACCGCATCGACCATCGGGTTCGCCCTTGCCAGTCCATCAGTCGCAGCGAGCGGTCCCCTTGCAGCAGCACCCCTTCGGCACTGAGGGACAGCACCAGGCGGCTATCGCCGCGGGGGAGTTTCCACAGCAGGCGGCCGCTTGAGACGTCCAGGCAGTACAGCCACGGTTCGTCCCGAGGGGTGAACACCGCGTAGGACCCGTACACCCGAACTAGCGAGTCTACCCAATTGTTCAACAAGCTGGCTTGGGGAGGTCGGTAGGGGCGGCGCCGCGAATCCGAAGCACGGTACACGAACCCCCAGCGAAGCTGGCGCGTCATGGGCTCCAGGGCGACGAGCACGCCGGCGTCGGTGGGACAGAGCAGCAAGCCTTGGGCAAACGTGGGCGAAAGTCCCGAAAACGGCCGCAGGGAGCGGCCCAGTTCCACGTCGGCGTGTCCCAGCGGTTGCGTCCAGACCAGCCGGGGCGGCGTGCGGTGTCCCGGCACGGTCTCCAGTGCCAGCAAACGGATCTCGCCCCGGTTTTCGGCCAGGACGTACAGCGTGTCATCCAGCGGCAAAGGCGGTCCCAGGAAATAAAGGTCTTGCCCTGCCGGGAGCCGGGCATCCGCTTCGCCCAGTTGCCAAAGCAGTTTGCCGGTTCGCAGCTCGTAAGCGGCCAGCCGGTTCCGGTCCATATCCCCCAGCTCGACGAACCACTGCCGCACCATCGGCGGAACCTGGGGCGCAAACGGTGGCCGGACCGGCGCCGGAGGGCTTTGGCGAATCGGAATCCGTTCCACGCAAAACACGGCCACGCCGTCGGTGCTTAGCGTCTGGTAGGTCCGATCCGCAAACAAACGACGGCTGAACAATTGCGCCGGAACGGCGTTGCCGACACCCCCGGGAGCCGGAATCGGCGCCCCTCCCGGAAACGGTTGCACCGGCTGCTGGACGCGACCATCGACCCGGGCCAGGAGCGGCAGGACGATTTCGTCCCGGGAATGTTCCCAAAGCCGGCGCCCTGTCTCGGTTTCCACTGCGATGAGTTGCGTCAGCGTGCGCACGACCACGACGTCGCCTGCGATTAGCGGTTCGCCGGCCACGATACTATGCCCTTGCTGAATGGCTTGCGCCACCACGCGGTTCAACAAGGGGGCAAGCCCCCGTTCGGAAAACTCCAGGGCTCCGGCCTCCGGGTCGAAGTACTCGTCGTAGAACTCCGCCCGCCAGCGCCGCAGCACCAGGTCAATGGCAGGTCCCGGAGCAGCCACACGCTGCGGCGTGCCGCCCGGATAGGGCCAGAATCGCTCCGGCGGCAAAGAGGACGCCCCGTAGCAAACCAGTTGAACCAACGCCTGCTGCCGGGCCGGTGCGTCCAGTTCCCATAGCCGGACCGGACCGGTGGCCGCAACCAGTTGCAAATCGGGGAACCGCTGCTTCAACGGCAGCAGCAGCTTTTGGGCCTGCGCGGCCTGTCCCTGCTGCAAATAGCAACTGGCCCTCAGTAACGACAGATCGGGTTCCCACTCGTTTCGCAGCTTTTCGGGCAGTTGGGCCATCTGGTCCAACAACAGACCGGCCGCCAGCACCTGGCCGGAATCCAAGTGGCGCCGCACCAGATGCCAGATGGCCCGAGTCCCAGCCCGGGTGAGAAAGTACCGCCGGGCCGCTTGTGCCAGCAGCTCGGGCCGGTCCTGCTCCAAGCCTTGCCGGAGCAAGCGTTTGGCCTCCCCTTCGAAGCGGAGCCGGAACAGCTCATGGGCTTCCGGCGGCAATTTGAGCAGCATCTGCCGCGCGGCGGATTTCAAGCTCACGTAGGTGGCGGCGTCCTTGCGCGGCCGGTAGAAGAAGTCTTCCGGATGGGCCAGCACCCGGCTGAGCAGCCCCACCGCTTCGGCAAAGTTTTTCTCCTCGACGGCTTGTTCTGCACTGCGCAACAATCGCCGCAGCGGGCGGTTTTCCGGAAAGGCCACTGCCGAAGAGGCCGGAACGCCACTAGGATCCATCGGGAAAGGCCCTTGGGCCCGGAGGGCCTGGCCCACCTCGGCTCCCAGCAGCCATAGCAACGTCGCCAGGAAGCAGCCCCACTTAGGCAAACCGGCGCTGCCGCGGCTTGGCGTCCTTCGGTAAACCAACAAGCGGGTGGGCATGGGTGTGGATTCGTCTTGCGGGGCGGAAGCGGACACTCCCGGAACTCCTCCGGCCGGTGTTATGCGTCGTTGCTCGCGGCTATCTCCGGTTATACCCCAGAAGGCCACCGGCTGGCCACGGAAAACGCCCAAGGAGAGGAACCGTCCTTGGTTTTCGACGCCGATCCGCCTCGGCTGGTTCCCACAGGTTTCCCTCTGCCCTCCACTCGATCAATGCAGAGATGCCACCAGACTTCAGCCTGGGGCTTGCCAGGGAGACTTTACTGCCGGGGAATGTGGCTTGTTCCGGAGCGTGGCGGCGTTGGGGCCAGGACCGCCGATTCCACTGGCTGTCCCAAAACTTCCGGCTGCAAACGCCACACCTGAGGCTTGGAACAGCGACGGAGGGGTTCTTAGTTTCCCGGTCTCGCAGCCGGCGGCGGAGCAAACCCGCCTGGAGGCAGATAGGGATTAGGCGCACCGCCCTGCTGGCCCGGCGGCTGTGGCACGGTAGGCGACGTGTCGGCCCCGGGAGTTCCAAGGCCCGGCGCTGCAGCTCCCGGCACCTGGCCGGAGCCGCTTGGCGGAGGAAAAGAACCGGGCCCGGCAGGTCGGCCACCCGAAGGTGAGCCTGTCGGCGCGGGGGGAGCCGGAACCGCGGCTCCGGTTCCCTGAGACTGGCCAGCAACACCGGCTCCCACCGGCACAGGCAACCGCCCGCCGTGGGCACTGCGGCGCAGTTGCTCGGCCCGGCGGAGCACTTGCTCCGTGGGCACCACCGCCTGTGGAACCATCTGGAACTGCACGACCCTTTCGTCCCGAATCTCCCAGGGGATCAGATTCTCCGTGATGAAGTCCAGCACCGGGTACTGATACCACGGCGGCGGGATGTACTGGTAAACGGTCATCGTCTCGTAGCCGTCGCGCACCAGTTTGATTTTCCGTGTCCCGTAGTAGGTGTAGTTGAACGCCACGGGCGTCACGCCCATTTCGTAGGTGTCATCGACGATAACGCGCGCCCCGGGCGGATTGCTGCGCACGATCAGCCGCCGCTGCACGCAACCGGCCGCCAGAGTGGCTATCAGCCCCAAGCAGCATGCTGCTAGCACCGCGCGGCCGGTTCGCCTTCGTCCCGCAGAAACCAGTGCTGCCATCGCCATCCGCTTGCCGGAAAGGGAAAGGGAAACCACCTACGCCGTGACAGCTTCCCTTAGCCGAAACGCCCCCCGGGAAACAAGAGCGGTTTGGGCCAAAGCTCGCACCAGCAGCAGATGCGACCTCCGGTGGCCGCAGAGAAACCAAACACCAACCCGGCCGGAAACCCGGGACGGCAAAAAACGCCGCTATGCTCGACGATTTCCCCTTGCCGCTAGCAACAGCAACGCAGCGCAGGCCGACGAGCTTTTCGGGGCACGGAATCAAGCCAGGATGTCGTGAATCACGTGTCCGGCCACGTCCGTCAAGCGGCGATCCAGGCCGTTGTAGTAGTAGGTAACCCGGGTGTGATCCAGTCCCAGCAGATGAAGCACCGTGGCATAAAAGTCCCAGACGGTGGTCACGTTTTCCACGGCGCGGCGGCCGAACGGGTCGGTGGCCCCGTAGCTGGTGCCCCCTTTGACTCCCGCGCCCATCATCCAGCAGGTGAACCCGTCCGGGTTGTGGTCGCGTCCTCGGGTACCTTCTTGCCGGGTGGGCATGCGGCCGAACTCGGTGGTCCAGATCACCACGGTTTCGTCCAGCAGCCCGCGCTGCTTCAAGTCGGTCAACAGCGCGGCGGTGGGCTGGTCGAGGATGGGACAGTGACGCTGGTAATCGGCCTTGAGGGTTTTATGGGCGTCCCAGTTCAGCAGCCCATCCACCCCCGAAGCCCGCGAGGCGCAGTACAGCGTCACATAGCGCACGCCCCGTTCCAGCAATCGCCGGGCCAGCAGGCAGTTTCGGGCATAGGCGGCTTTGAGCCGGTTGGGGTCTTCGGTGCCGTAGAGCTTGTGGACCGAAGCCGGCTCGGCGGCCAGATTGGCCACCTCGGGGGCCGAAAGCTGCATTCGCGCAGCCAGCTCGTAGGCGGCCACGCGGGCTTGCAGTTCGGAGTTGCCGGGCCGCTGCTCAAGGTGCTTGCGGTTCAGGAAGTTCAAAAACCGCCGCGTGGCCAGCTCTTCTTCGATGGAAATGCTCTCCGGCGTGGCCAAGTTCCGCACCGGACGATGGGCGGCCATCACGATACCCTGGTGCCGGGCGGGCAGAAACCCGGCCGACCAGTTCGCTTTGCCGTTGGGCGGTTCGCCCCGGATGTCGGGGATGGCCACATAGGTGGGCAGGTTCCGGTTTTCGCTGCCCAGGGCGTAGCTGACCCAGGCCCCGGCGCTGGGGAACCCTTCGGCCGTCTGGCCGGTGTTCATGAACACGCAGGCCGGGCCGTGCGTGTTGCTCTTGCTGGTCATCGAATGGATGAAGGCGATGTCGTCCACATGCTTGGCCAGGTGCGGCAACATGGTGGAGATGTACTTGCCGCACTCCCCAGCCGGTTTGAACGGCCAGGGGGGAGCCATCAGCGGGCCGTTCTTGCCCTGGAAGGAAATCAGGTTTTCTTCCCCGGGAAGCGGCTGCCCGTCCCGACGGAATAGCTCCGGCTTGTAGTCCCACAGGTCCATGTGCGAGGCGGCACCGGGACAGAAAATCTGCAACACCCGCTTGGCCTTGGCCGGAAAATGCGGCATCCCCTGGCCCGGCACCCACTGGGCCGCAGGCACATCGCGGGCCAGCAGGTCCAAAAGCCCAATGCCCATCAGGCCGGTGAACATATCGTCCAGAAATCCCCGGCGGGAAAGCACCCGGGCCATGCAACGGGCGGCAGGGGAGGACTTTTCCGCCATGGCTGAAGCTCCTTCTCGGATTGGTGACGCAGTTCGTGTATCAACCGGACGGCGAGCTTGCGTTATGGGTGGCACGGCGAGCCGGACGCGTTCAGTCCAGGTAGATCATCTCGTTGCTGTTGAAAAGCGCCCGGCAGAACGCCCGCAAACCGTAACGCCGGATCAGCTCCGCGGAACGCTGCAACTCTTCCCGGTCCGGTTCCCGGGCAAACAGCAGCAGGAACGCCCGCCGGGCTTGGGCTTCCGGCCCCTGGCCCGCTTCGCGGCGCAGGCGCCCGGCCCAGTGTTCGGCCACGTCCAGCACGAACTGGTGGTTCATCATCGTCAGAGCCTGCAAGGGGCTGGTGGTCTGCGCCCGTCGCGGGCAGGCGAAGGCCGGATCGGGGGCGTCGAAATCGCTCAGCACGTCCACTCTGGCCGCTCTGGCGTTCTGGTGATAGACCGCGCGGCGATACGTCTCCGGCCCGGGGCGATCCAGCGGCACGTAGGTGGCCACGTTGTCCTGCAAGTAGCGATAGAGCCGAAATCCCGGTCCGCCCATCCGGCGGTCCAACACTCCGGCCACGGAAAGCATCGTGTCGCGAATCTCCTCGGCCGTAAGTCGCCTGGGCGGAAAACGCCAAAGCAGCTCCGTGGTGCCATCGACCCGGGCGGCCTCGGGCCGGTAGGCCGAGCTTTGCCGGTACGTTTGCGAAAGCACAATCATCCGGTGCAGCGGTTTCAGACGCCAGCCGCTTTTGCGCAACTGGCCAGCCAGCCAGTCCAGCAGCTTGGGATGGGTGGGCCGGGCGCCCATCATGCCAAAGTCGCTCGGCGTGGCCACGATCCCCCGGCCGAAGTGGTAGTGCCACACCCGGTTGGCCAGCACCCGCAGCGTAAGGGCGTTGCGGTCCGAGGCAATCCAGCGGGCAAGCGCCAGGCGGCGCTGGCCCTCGGGAGCTTTGGCGTCAAGCTGGTACTTGCCCGCGGTGCGTTCCAACACGGCGATGCTCCGGGGCACGACCGGGTCGGCTTTCTTTTGCGGGTCGCCGCCGGCAAACACGTGGAAGGGGCCCGGGGCACTTCGCATCTGCCCCACCCACCACCGCGGAAGCGGCGGCACGGCCGCAATGGCCCGCTGCACCTGGGCCAAGCGGGTTTCCAGTTGTTCCAGTTGTCGGCGTTCTTCCGCGGTCATTTCGGCTTGCAGCAGCCGGTGGCGGAGATGGGGCTGGTTGACCGGGCGACGGGAGCGGCTGTCGGCCACCGTGGCCCAACGCTTCCCGTCCAGCGAAACTTCAATCACGTACTCGCTCACAAACGTGGTGTAGCCGTGCGTGGGAGGCAACGCCCGCGGCCGGTCGCTGGAAAAGACGATACGCTGGATCCGCTGGGGCTGGGCCAGCGTGATGACCAGTTCCGGACCGGCGGCAATCCACCGGGTGCCGAAGTCGCCGTCGATGGCCCGCTGGGCCGTGTAGGCGTCGGCAAAGTCTTCCGCCGCCCGGCTCTTGCCCTCGGCGGTGGCTCCGGCCGAAAGCAAAGCCACGTTGCGACTCTGCGGGCCGGCGGTCCAGACTTCAAACTCGTCAATCCGAAAGCCGGTGCGGGCCGCCGGGTTCGTATCGAGCCCCAACACGCGCAAACGCACGTAGCGGGCTTCCACCGGGGGAAAGCGTTCCTCGGTCCCATAGCGGCTCACCGGCTCTCGGGTCCAGGCGGCTTCGTAGCTTGTGCGTTTCTTTTCCGCCCGGGCCAGCACGCGGCCCACCAGTTGGTCGCGCTGCCGTTGCAGGCGTCCCTTTTCGTTCCATAGCGGCCGCAGCTTCTGCAGGCGGGCTTCCCGCTGCTGGGGGCTGGCGATTTCGCGTTCTCCATGAAACACCCCGGCGAACGTGGCGTACCAGGCGTAGTAGTCGGTCTGTTCGATGGGATCGAACTTGTGCTCGTGGCAGCGGGCACAGCCCATCGTCGTACCCAGGAACGCTTCGCCCGTGGCCCGAATGATCTCATCCAGCGTGTTGGCCCGGATGATGGCCGCTTGCACCGGGTCCTGATTGCCTACGTTGTCGTAAGGCCCGCAGACCAGAAAGGCGGTGCCCACGGCCACCTTGGGGTTGTGGGGATCCAGCACGTCCCCGGCTAGTTGCTCGATGATAAAACGATTGAACGGCTTGTCCTGGTTGAACGAAGCAATCACGTAATCGCGATACGGCCAGAGCGTGTTGATGATGATGTTGCGTTCAAAGCCGTTGCTTTCGCCAAAGCGGACCACGTCCAGCCAATGCCGCCCCCAGTGCTCCCCGTAAGCCGGCGAAGCCAGCAGGCGATCGACCACTTTTTCAAACGCCTGGGGGGAGCGGTCATTCAAAAAGGCGTCCAGTTCCTCGGGCGTGGGCGGCAGCCCGGTCAGGTCGTAGGTAACCCGGCGCAGCCACGTGCGGCGGTCCGTTGGAGGGCTGGGTTTCAGCCCCGCGGCTTGCAGCCGGGCATAGACGAAGCGGTCGATGGGATTTTTGCGCCACGCGGGCGGAGCCTCGGGCACCTGGGGCGGGTCCCCTTCCCAAAGCGGCTGGTAGGCCCACCAGTTGGCATCGCCCCGCAGCGGCGTCAGCTCCATGCCTTTGGGCCAAGGGGCCCCGGCGGCTACCCAGCGGCGGAGCGTATCGATCTCCTTCTGGGTAAGTGGTTTTCCCGTCTTGGGCATGGCAGGCCGCGGCTCGCCGGGAGCGGCCACCAGCAGCTCGAACACGGCACTGGAGTCCACGTCTCCCGGGACGACATAGCCGCCGTCGAGCAAGTCCTCTGGCGTGGCCATCGAAAGCTCGCCCTTTTGCTCCTCCTTGTTGTGGCAGGAAAGACAGTGCCGGCGCAGAATCGGGGCCACGTCCTTCTGAAAATCCACCTTGGGCCGGCTGGCCGGCTGGGCTTCCAGCGGCCCGGCAATCCCTACGGCCAGAACCAGCCCCAGCAACCAGCTTCCTGCGGCCAAGCTGTCAGGAGCTCGTCCCCACGCAACGAAAGCCCGTCCCGCTAGCCGTTTGCATGGCGTTGGCAGAAAGCAATACATGCTCATCTCTTCTCCGGCCGGAGCAGCAACAGGTAGGATTCAGTGCAAGTTATCTTACAACCAGAGTCGGGGTGTAATATACTGGTATTCCCGTGCAGAATCAACCATTTCCGCTTGCTGGGAACTTTGGGGCTGAGGGGTCCCGGCGGGCGAGCTACTCCAGGCCCAACAGGTCGGCAAGCTCCGTCAGTTGCCGGATTGCAGGCACCTTCCCCTGAGAACCGCTTGCGGCCTGCTGGCTTGAGCAGCGGGCCGGTTGCGGGCACAGCCACACGGCCTGGAACCCGGCCTGGCGAGCCGGAAGCACGTCGGCCGGGAGCGTATCGCCGACCATCAGGCAGGCTTCCGGGGGGAGTCGGAGCCGCCGGGCGATCTCGCGGAAGAAACGCACCGCCGGTTTGCGCACCCCGAGAACCGAGCAGGTGAACACTTCCCGGGCCAGCTCCAGCGGCGGCAATGCCCGGCAGATCGACTCCAGCCGCCGGTCGAAGTTGGACGCCACGGCCAGACGGTAGCCGGCTCGGGCCAGTTGCGGCCACAGTTCCACCACCCCCGGAAGCAGGCGCCAGTGTTGGGGCTGGGCAAAATGTTCCCACAGCCGGGCGAACAGCCGCTGGTGGTCCACGTCCTGGTCGGCGAACACTTCGACCACCACGCGGTGCCACAAGTTGCGCTCGGTCTGTTCGCTACAGGGTTCCAGCGGAGCGGAGCCGAACACACGGGAAAACACCTGATGGAACCGGCGGTGGACTTCTTGGGGCGAAAGCTCGGATCCCAGGGCTTGCCCGTGCTGAAAGTACGCCGTGGCTACGTCCGGTTCGGGGGCCAGGATGGTTCCCACCGCGTCGAAGATCACCGCTTGCACGCTCTGGGGGGCGATCACAGCCGACGGCACAGGCGTTCTCCGGGGCTTCCCTCTTGCTGGAACCTTCTGCTGCAGCAGCGGCGACCCTGCTCTACTGGAACAGCCGGGAAATGTCCATGGCGGTCACCAGCACAATCAGGCCCAGGATGAAGAAAAAGCCCAACAGCGTGATGGTGATATAGACCCGTTCGCTGACCGGCTTGCCGCGGATTCCTTCGTAGAGCAGGAAGACGAAGTGGCCCCCATCCAGCACCGGAATGGGCAGCGAGTTGAGCACCGCCAGATTGGCGCTGAGCAGGGCCAGGAACAGGATGAAATCCACAAACCCGCGTTCCGCATGGACCGCGGCCTGGCGGAAGATGGTGATTGGGCCGCCAATCTGCTTGCCCAACCGGCCGATGTTCTGCAAAAAGCGGATGACCACGGTAAGCTGTTGCCAGGTTTCTTGCAGTCCCAGCCGGAGGCTTTCGCCGAAGCTGCTCGCTTTGCGCACGTATTGCAAGGGGCGGAAGATGAATCCCCGCTGGTAGTAGTGCCACTGGGAGGATTCTTCGATTTCCAGCTCCACCGGCTCGTCGCGCCCTTGCACGTAGAGCACCAATCGAGCCCCGGGCAGGCTGTCCTGCATGGCCAGAAAGACCTGGGGCCAGTTGGGGTTTTCTTTACCCAACGGGATGGTCACCTCCGGCGCTGGCAGCCAGCGCGAGTCGGCTTGCTCCACTTCTTGCGGCGGCTGGCGGATTTCCACCCGGGTGATTTCGTCTTTGCCGGGAGCGAACGAACCGTTGCGAGCAGCCGGGGAACCGGGTACAACGCCTACGACGCGATTGACCACCCGGTAGCAGATGCCCAGGCCCGGTGCTCCAATCGGCGAGCCAAGCGAGGGGCTCAAGTCCACCCACCGCGGCGGTTCCAGCACGATGTTGGGGAACTCCAGCTCCTGGTTCCCCTGGCGGCTGACCACCACGGTAATGGCCTGGCCGGCCAGGCGGCGCAGTTGTTCCGGCAGCGTAACGGGGTCCAGCTCCAGCGGCTGGTCGTCCTGCTGGTTGCGGATTTCCACAATCAGATCGCCGGGGCGCAGACCCACGGGAAAATCGTCCGGCACGCCGCGGGCGCGGGCCTGGGCCGCCGGAGAGTTTTTCCGCACGGCGACGATTTCCCCCAGAGCCATCACCAGCCCCACGCGCCGCATCCGGTTGGGAGCCACCTTGATCGGTACGCGTTGTCCGGCCTGTTGGGTGCGGTCGGCGGCTCGTTCCACTTCCACGCGGATCGTCTCGTCGGTATGGCGCACCAGTGCGGCTTGCAGGTCGGCATAGTTTTCCACCGGCTGGCCGTTGATGGCCACCACGCGATCCCCGGGGGCGAACTCCGGCGTGGCATCGGCCGCCGGGGTGCCGGGGATGACCGGTACGTCGGCTAGCACCAGGTCCGAAGCCGAAGTAAGCCCCAGCAGCGGGATTGGGGCTCCCGGCACCTGTTTGGGCTTGATCCTCACGGCGAACGGTTCCTTGCGGCCCGGGCGGCGGATCACAAGCTCGACTCCCTGTTCCGGATCGCCGAAGGCCACGGCGTGTTGCAAATCGCGGAACTGGGGGTTTTCCACGTCGTTGACGCGGATAATCTCGTCGCCAGGACGCAGATCGGCTTCCCAGGCGGCTCCGCCGGGGACCGGCTGGCCGACCACCGCGGGCGGATAGGGCACCCCCAGGTTGAACGCCCAGGTGGAAAGCACAAAGGCCAGCAGCACGTTCATAATCACGCCGGCGGAGATGATGAGCATCCGGGCCGGAATGGGCTTGGCCAGGTAGCTTCGGGGATCCAGGGCCGTGGCCGCCGGGGAGTCCTGTTCCGAGAGGGGCTCGGCCCCTTCCTTCGGCGTCTCGTCCGCGGCGTTCGGGTCGCCGGATTGCCGCCGGGCGCGTTCCATTTCCTCGCGGATGCGGTAGGGATTGTCCTCCTGGCCGAGCATCTTGACGTATCCGCCCAGGGGGAGGATGCCGATGCCGTATTCGGTTTCGCCCCAGCGCCAGGAGAGCTTCCAGCCGCCGATGTCGAAGCCGATCATGAACTTTTCCACTTTCACCCCGCAGGCCTTGGCCGCCAGGAAGTGGCCCAGTTCGTGGATGAAAATGACCACTCCCAGTCCCACGGCCACCCACAGGGCGTTGAGCCAGCTTTGCGGGTCCAGCAGTCCGGCCAACAGGATCAGGGTTTCCACCGGCGGGCCTCCTCGCGCGCCCAGCGGTCCAGGCGCAGAATGGTGTCCAGGTCAACTTGGGGCTGGAAAGCGTGACTTTCTAACACAGCCCGACACAAGGGAACAATATCGGTGAAACGAATCTCCCCCTGCAAGAACCGCTCCACGGCCACTTCGTTGGCCGCGTTGAGCACCGCCCCGGCCGTTCCGCCCCGGGCGGCCACTTGGTGCCCCAGCTCCAACGCGGGGAACCGCTCCGGGTCGGGAGGGAAAAGCTCCCAGTGCCAGCGGCGAGTCCAGTCCATCCGCTCGGCCACGCCCGGCACGCGCCGCGGATAGTAAAGCGCGTACTGGATGGGCAGCTTCATATCCGGTGGCGAAACCTGGGCCAGCACCGATCCGTCGGCAAACTCCACCAGGGCGTGAATCATCGACTGGGGATGGATCATCACCTGAATCTGCTCAGGGGGCAGTTCGAACAGCCAGCGGGCTTCGATCACTTCCAGGGCCTTGTTCATCATCGTGGCCGAATCGACCGTAATCTTGCGGCCCATTTGCCAGGTGGGATGCTGCAGCGCCTCTTCCACCGTAACCTGGGGCAGATGTTCCAGCGGCGTGTTCAGAAACGGTCCGCCGCTGGCGGTGAGCACGAGCCGCTCTACCTCGTCCCGCCGTCCCGATTGCAACGCCTGGAACAGCCCGCTGTGTTCGCTATCCACCGGCAACACCTGGGCGCCGGTTTTTTTTGCGGCGGCGGAGAGCAGCCCGCCGGCGGCCACCAGACTTTCCTTGTTGGCCAGGGCGACGATTTTTCCGGCTTGAACCGCTTCCCAGGTTCCAAGTAGCCCGGCCGCTCCGACCACGGCCGCCAGCACCACGTCCACCTGGGCGTGCCGGACCACTTCGGCCACGCCCTCCTGACCACAGAGCAGTTGCGTACCGGGCGGAAGCCCACGGCGGAACTCCGCGGTGGCCTTTTGGGAGTCGGTCAGCACCACCCAGCGAGGGCGGAACCGCCGGGCTTGTTCCAACAGCGCCTCGGTGCGGCTGTGGGCGCTGAGGGCCACACAACGCAAGTGCCCCCTGGAAGCGGCAATCACTTCCAGGGCGCTGCGCCCGATGCTGCCGGTGGAGCCCAACACGGCCACGCGGCGCGGCGGCAGGTCCGATGGATGAGCCGATTGGTTCAACGCCATGAACAACACAAGCGGCCGAGGAGGAGACCGGGCCGATACGTGCCGTCTCCCTCCCGAGGAACGCTTTTACCCGATGCCGAACAGTCCAAGTCTAAATGCAACGCGGGCCGCTGGCGATAGGGAACGCCCGACCGCCGTGAAGAGCCACCGATGCCTTTCGACAGGAGCGTGAGCCTTCGTACCGCAGAACAGCTCAGGCGATACGGCAAGCAGCTTCCCTCCCCCCGCCGAGCCCCCGCTCAGCTTTTGCGCGAAGGCCGTCTGGAGGCATGCTGTCGGCCGGCGGTGGATTCGCGGGGCGCGTGGCTCCCGTTGCCCAGAGCTTCTTTGAACTTGCCGAAGATCATCCGCCCCGCGCTGGTTTGCAGCGTGCTGGTTACCACCGCCCGCACCTGACGATGCAGGTATTCCCGCCCCCCTTCGACGACCACCATCGTGCCGTCTTCCAGATAGCCGACTCCCTGGCTGTCTTCTTCGCCGGGGCGGACCAGGTACACTTCCAGCTCTTCGCCGGGCAGATAAGCCGGCTTGAGGGCGTTGGCCAGGTCGTTCAGATTGATGACCTCCACGCCGTGCAGCCGGGCCACTTTATTCAGGTTGAAATCATTGGTGATGATGCGGGCGTTCAGGTGCTTGGCCATCAGCACCAGTTTCATGTCCACCGGCTGGTCGTGCCATTCGGGCAGTTCCCGGTCGTAGATTTGCAGTTCGACTTCCGGGTTGTTGCGAAGCCGGTTGAGGATATCCAGCCCCCGCCGCCCCCGCGAACGGCGCAGGCGGTCGGCGCTGTCGGCAATGGAATGGAGCTCGGCCAGAACGAACCGGGGCATGATGAGCGGATCGTCCAGAATCTTCGTTTCCACCACGTCGGCAATCCGGCCGTCGATGACCACGGAGGTGTCAAGCACCACGGGCCGGGTTCCCTTCACCTCCTTGGCAAACTCCACGTAAGGGATGATGAAGCGGAAATCGTTCTTCGTCTGGAGCAAGAAACTGATGCATACGTAGCACAGCACCATGCCCAGCACCAACTGAATCACGTTCCGCAACGGGGTGGACATCGGGTGCCGTAGCGGGTTGGGCATCCCACTGGTGCCCCCGGTTGGCAACGTGGTGGGCGGATCGATCAGGTCCAGAAACGGCGCCAGGGCCAGCCCGGCCACATAGGTCAGAAACAACCCCACAATCAGGCCGAAATAGACCGCTGAGATCGTGTCCAGCTTTTTGGGATGGACCAGGATGTCCAGCGCGATAGTCAGCAGCGCAATGAGCATTACCACTGCGAACGCTACCAGTTGCCAGAGGCCTTTGCCGGAGACGGCCGGCACGGTGTACATGGCATAGATGCCGATCGCTCCTGCGATCAGCAGTAAGACAAATCGCAGAATCCACAAGGGCAAATTGCCCATCAACGAATCCGGCCTCTGCACCATGGCACTCTTAGCCCCGGGGGCATGTCTTAAGGATGCGCCGCAAGGGGCGCAATGTCTCTGTTCCGGCTCTAGCAATAGCGTATCGCCGCGGCGTGGTGAATGCAAAGCGCGCGGCTCAGCCCGCTCGTTTTCCCGGCCACAGTTCAATTATACCCCTTCCCTCCCCGGCAAAACACTCTCCAAGGCTGTGCTTCGCCGGGAGACAGCAATCGCAACACTGGCAACGTCACTTGCCGACTGACTTCAGTTCAGGGCAATTGCACGTCCAGCCCGTGGTTGAAACGGTTGGTGAAATTGGCCAAGGCCACCGTGGCGGCCAACACGACCATCTGGGCCGGGGAGAGCTGCTCACACAAGGCTTGGGCCACTTCCGGCTCCGGATGCGTGGTGCGTGTTACCTGCTCGGCGTAGCGAATTACCAGTCGTTGCAGCGGGTCGAACGGCTCGTCGTTGCCTTGTTCCAGAGCTTCGAGCTGTTCGTCCGTCAATCCAGCCCTCTGACCGAGGAGCTTATGGTAATGCACTCAGTAATGGCATTGGTTGACGAGCGACGCTTTCAAATAGGCCAGCTCTCGCAGCAGCTCCGGCAAGTCGTGGCCCACGGCGGCGTTCATCTTCAGCGTCGCTTCCAGCACGGCGGGCTGATGGGCCATGGTACGAAAGATGTTCGGCACCGCACCAAGCTGCTGCTGGATGGCCTGGAACATCTGCTGGGCGGCTTCGGGAGCCTGGTCGTCTTGCAGCGGGGGGACATAAGGCATGGCAAACCTCCGTGAAAAAAAGCAGGGACAAACCGGCTCGCCACGGTGTGGCCAGCCGAGCACGTTCCCGAGTATAGTGCATCCGACGCCCAGGCCAATGGTCCAGGCGTTTGCTCTTTCGCAGTGTTCTTGGTTTTCCCCTTGCCTGCTTGGCAGAGATTGCTCCCATGCCGCTCGAACTTAGAGATTGCTCCCATGCCGCTCGAACTTGGAGAACAAGTGCCGGAAGTAACGCTGGCGAACCAGCTTGGCGAACCGGTGCCGCTTGCCCGTTACTGGCAGCACGAACCGGCCGTGCTGTTTTTCGTGCGTCATTTGGGCTGACCGTTTTGCCGCGAGCACGTGGTCCGCGTGCGTGAGGAATACGACCAGTTCCGGCAAAGCGGCGGCCAGGTGGTGGTCATCTCGCCGGCGGGCGTGGAACCCACCGGCCAGTTCCACCGGCAGTTTCGCCTCCCGTTCGACTTGCTGGCCGATCCGGAACGAAAAGGATACCGCGCCTTCGGTCTGGGGGCCGGTTCCTGGTGGCAGATTGCCGGTCCGGCCGTGTGGTGGGCGGGGCTCAAGGCGGTGCTGCGGGGCGGACTGGGCCGTCCCCAGGGCAACGTGCGGCAGATGCCCGGCACGTTCGTCGTCGATACCCAGGGAGTGCTTCGCTGGGCCCATCGCCCTCGCAACCAGGCTCAGATGCCCGACCACGAGCAAATCCGCCAGGTGCTACGCGATTTGAGTGGCGGCTCCCAGGGCCAGTAGGCGAGCAGCCCGCTTACTGGGGCGCATCCGGCTTGGCCTCCATAATGCCACATGCAGGTGAAAAAAAGAGCCGCCGGCAGTCAGAAACTCCCGGCGGCTTGGGTCTATTCAAAACGGGCCACTGCTCCACTCTGTTCCGCCCGTTTGCTAAGCAAACGCGGAACAGTAACTGAGGTGCTCGCTGCCTGCTTCACAAGGTGCTGTAGTTACTGTTCCGCTGGCTACACGTTCGTAGCCATCGTATGGGTAGCCTTCCCCCCTTGAGGTGGGATAGGGTATCCGATCCAAAATGCGACAAAAACGCGGCGTGATCTCCCTAGCTTGGGGGGTGCCCACAGTTTGACATAGCCCCTCTCAGGGGAATGGCCTGGTTTTCCCACACCGCGTCCGCCGGCCGAACCTGCGGGCAGCCAGAGAAAAAAACCGTATAATCGGCCCGGAAGCCGCTCCGCCCTCCAGAGCAAAAGGTCCCTTGCGATGAGCGCCCCATCCCGGAAACGGTATCAACAAAGCGCCAAACTGTATCAGCGTGCCCGCCGTGTGCTGGCCGGGGGAGTGTCGAGCCAGTTCCGGGCTTACGGCTATCCGCACCCGTTGTTCTACACCCGGGGAGAAGGCCCCTGGATCTGGGACGCCGACGGCAATCGCTATCTGGACTTCACGCTGAGCCAGGGCCCGCTCATCCTGGGCCACAGCCCGCCGGAACTGCTGGCCCGGGTGGCCCAGGCTACGGCCCAGGGCCAGATTTACGCCGGGCAGCACGAAGCGGAGCTGGAGCTAGCCGAACGGATTGTGCAGTTGGTGCCGGGAGCCGAGCTGTTGCGGTTTTCCCTCTCCGGCAGCGAGGCGGTCCATGCAGCCATCCGCCTGGCACGCGGCTGGACCGGGCGCCCCCTGGTAGCCAAGTTCGAGGGCCACTACCACGGCTGGTTCGACAACGTGGCCTGGAGCATCACGACCCCGGATGCGGAAGCTGCCGGCCCGCTGGAAGCCCCCCGGCCCGTACCTTGGAGCCGCGGCGTGCCGGACGAGGAGGCCAGCCGCTTGCTCATCCTGCCCTGGAACCAGCCGCAAATCGTAGAAAACCTGCTTCGCCGCCACGGCGAGCAACTGGCTACCGTGATCTGCGAGCCGATCATGTGCAACAACGGGTGCATCGTGCCCGAGCCGGGCTTTCTGGTCCTGCTGCGCCGGTTGTGCGACGAGCTGGGGGCAGTGCTCATCTTCGACGAGGTAATCACCGGTTTTCGCATCGACCTGGGCGGGGCCCAACGCTACTACGACGTCACGCCCGACTTGGCCGTGTTCGGCAAGGCGCTGGCCAACGGGTTCCCCATCAGTGCACTGGCCGGTAAAGCCGAAGTGATGGAACCGCTGGCCCGGGGCCAGGTAATCCACGCCGGCACGATGAACTCCGGCGTGCCCAGTGTGGCTGCGGCCCTGGCCACCCTGGACCAGTTGGAGCAGGGGCAGGTCCACGCCCGGTTGTTCGAGTTGGGCCGACAACTTATGGACCAGTTGGCCGACGCCTCGCGGCGAGCCGGGCACCCCCTGCTGCTGCAAGGCCCCGGCCCGATGTTTCACGCCGGCTTTACCCCGCTGGATCGGGTTCGCCACTACCGCGACACGTTGCAATACGACACGGCCAAGTACGCCCGTTTTGTGGCCGGGATGCATGATCACGGCGTGCGGCTGATTGGCCGGGGTATCTGGTACCTGTCGGCCGCCCACGAACCGGAACACATCGAACAGGCGGCTCGAACGGCCTACGAGGTGCTGCGAGCGTTGTAGGCGGCGGATTCCCGTTTTCCTGCCCTTCCCCTTGGCCGAGGTGCCTTCGATGAGTGCCCAGGCATCCGTTCCCGACCGCCCTCGCGTGCTGGTGGCCGGGCTGTTCCACGAAACGCACACCTTCCTGCCGGAGACGACCCCCCTGGAAGCGTTCCAGGTCCGGGTGGGGCAGGAGCTGCTCGAAGCCCAAGGGGACGGCTCCCCGCTGGGGGCGGCTCTGGAAGAAGGCAGTCGCCTGGGCTGGCAGTGGGTTCCCGCTGTGGACCTTCGGGCTACGCCCAGCGGCACGGTGCAGGACGACGTGCTGGAGTTCTGTTGGCAGCAACTGCGCCGCACGGTTCAACACGCCGGACCGCTGGACGGCGTGCTGCTGGTGCTGCACGGGGCGATGGCTTGCCAGAACACGCCCGACGTGGAAGGGGAGCTGCTCCTGCGGCTGCGCAGCCTGGCCGGCGTGGAGAAACTCCCCCTGGTGGGCGTGTTGGACCTGCACGCGAACCACTCTCCCGAAATGGCACGCGGCGCCACCGCCCTGGTGGCCTATCGCCACAACCCGCACACCGACGCGGCCGAAACAGGCGTTCGGGCCGTGGAGCTGTTGCAGCGGATTTTTCGCACCGGCCGCAAGCCTTGCTATCTCTGGCAACCCGCTCCGGTCGTCTGGCCTCCCACCGGAACCGGCACCGACGACGAGCCGATGCGCACCCTGGCCCAAATGGCCCGGCAGATGGAAGTGGACGGTTCCAACGTGGCGGTGGTGAACGTGCTGGGAGGCTATTCCTTTGCCGATACGCCCTGGACCGGTGTGAGTTTTTCGGCCGCGGTGTTCGGCTCGGTCGAACCGGCCCGGCAGCAGCTTCGCCGCCTGGCCCAAACGGCCCTGGACCAGCGCCGCCAGGGCTATCGGGTGCCCTCGGCGCTGGAAGAAGTGATTGGGCAGATTCTAGCCACGCCGGGCCGTCCGGTGCTCATCGTCGAACCGTCGGACAATATCGGCGGCGGCGCACCGGGCAACAGTACCGCCGTGGTGCAGGCGCTGTTGCGACACGGGGTAACGGACCTGGCCGCGGTCATTAACGATCCGCAAGCCGTGGCCCGCTGTTGGAATTACCCGCCGGGAGAACCTTTCCACGTGCGGCTGGGCCCGGAGCCGGGACCGTTTTCGGCCGGTCCGCTGGAACTGGATGTGGAACTGGTCCACCGCAGCCGGGGCCGCTTTCGGCTGGAAGATGCCCACAGCCACCTGGCTTCGATGGCCGGGTTGGAAGTGGACATGGGCCCGTGCGTCACGCTACGGCATCGCGACGTGTGGCTGCTGGTTACTTCGCGCAAAACCCCTCCGTTCGACTTGGGCCAGTTGCGCAGCCAGGGCATCGAGCCGACCCAGCGGCGGTTCGTCGTCGTGAAGGCCGCGGTGGCGCACCGCCGAGCCTACGACCCGATTGCCGCGGCCAGCTTTACGGTCGATACGCCCGGGCCGTGTTCCAGCCGCCTGGACCGCTTTCCTTACCGGCGGCTACGCCGTCCCGTGTTCCCGCTGGACGAACCGCAGCAACTGGAGCCGGGTTACCCTGACCGGGAAGAAGCCCAGGGGCTCTGAGACTTCGGCCCGCTTGGGCGCAGAAACAACCCTCCACGTCGCCAGCCGCTCTCCCCCCGGTTGCAAAGCTGGCGGCTTTGCGCCATCTTTAGCCACAAAAGCAAGTTGCTACCTCCGACGCGAATTCCTACCGCTTCCCGCAGAAAGGTCCCGCCGATGCCCAAGGTGCTTTGCACCCCCACGCTGCTCTGGGATGGAAAAGCCGAATGTTTGCAGATTCTGCGCCAGGCCGGCTTCGAGCCGCTGTTTCCCGACCCGAACGACGACCTGCGCGATCCCCAACGCCTCCGCCGCTATGTGGAGCAGGTGGAAGCAATCCTGGCCAGCGTGGAACCTTACACGGCCGAAGTGATGCAAGGGACCCCGCTGCGGGTAATTGCCCGCATGGGCGTGGGCTACGACGCCATCGACGTCCCGGCAGCTACCGAACTGGGCGTGGCCGTAACCATCACTCCCGGCACTAACGAACATTCGGTGGCCGAACACACGCTGATGCTCATGTTGGGCGTCTATCGCGGGTTGCCCTGGCGATACAAACAAGTGCAGACGGGCCGCTGGACCAAAACTCCCTGGCCCCGATTCGCCGGCAAGACCGTGGGTCTGGTGGGGCTGGGGCGCATCGGCCGTGCGGTGGTTCCCCGCTGTCAGGCGTTGGGAGCCCGGGTCATCGCCTTTGATCCGTTTGCCGATCCGGAGTGGGCACGGCAACACCAGGTCCAGCTCTGCTCCACGTTGGAAGAGCTGCTCCGCACTGCCGACATCGTGAGCCTCCACTGTCCGGCCACCAAGGAAACGCACCACCTGATTAACCGCGAAACCCTGGCGCTGATGAAGCCCCGCTCAGTGCTCATCAACACCGCCCGAGGGTCCCTGGTCGACGAAGCGGCGCTGGCGGAAGCCCTCCGCAGTGGGCATTTGCTGGGAGCGGGGCTGGACGTCTTCGAGCAAGAGCCGCTGCCGACCGACTCCCCCTTGCTGCAACTGGACAACGCCCTGCTGTTGCCGCACATGGCCGGACTGGACGAAGAAAGCGTGCGCGCCATGGGCAACCTGGCCGCCCAGTGCATCGTGGACCTGTATCAGGGCCGCTGGCCCGAAGGTTGCGTGGTCAACGACCAGTTGCGCTCCGGCTGGTCCTGGCAGCGAACCTCCGACGGCTGAGTGCGTTGTGGTCTTGTTGCAGTTGGGCCTAGCCCCGCTGTTGGGCTTCCTGGGCCACAATCGTTTCGGTGGCCGAGGCGCCGATTCGCTCAGCCCCCAACTGGACGAACCGCCGAGCTTGTTCGTAGGTGCGAATACCTCCGGCGGCCTTGACTTTCACCCGCGGCGAGCAATGGGCACGCATCAGTTGCACGTCGTGTTCCGTCGCACCGCGGTAGGCGTAGTGGCCGTCGGGCTGCTTGACGAAGCCGAAACCGGTGGAAGTCTTCACGTAGTCGGCTCCCGCCTCCTCGCAAATCCGACAGAGCCGGATTTTGATCTCATCCGAAGGGAGAAAGTCGTTCTCGAAGATGACCTTGACCAGAGCCTCTCGGGCATGGGCCGCTTGGACCACCTCGCGGATATCCTGGGCCACGTAGTCCCAGTGGCCCGAGAGGGCTTTGCCGATGTGGATTACCATGTCCAGCTCGGTGGCTCCTTGGCGGCAAGCCAGTTCGGCTTCATAGACCTTGGTGGCCGTGGCGTGGGCTCCCTGAGGAAAACCGACCACCGTGCCCACCGCCACCGGGGAACCGGCCAGCTCCTCAGCCGCCAGCGGCACAGCCGCCGGTTGGACGCAGACACTGGCCACTTCCAGCCGTCGAGCCAAACGGCAGCCTTGGCGAATCTGCTCGTCGGTCAGCGTGGGATGCAACAGCGAATGGTCGATATGGCGTGCGATGGACATGGCTGGTACGGGTCCTTTCCGAGGGGATTTACCGGCGGGAGCCAGATTTGCCTTCCGTTTGCTAAGTGGATAACCATTTTGTTTTTGATCAGGCCCGGTGCCAGTACGCCGGCGAGCCGCCAGCTTGAGCTGGCGGAGGAAAACCAACCGCAAGCACTTTTCTTCGGACCTCCCCCGACTGAAGTCCGGGGCTCGCCGAAGCGCCGAATTGAATCGTCTCCGGACAGGCTCAAAGACGATTGATTGGGTACTCAACCGGCCCAGAGCGAAATCCCATATAGCAGCACATGCACCACAAGCAGGGCTCCGCCGAACCACATGGCCGTTTTCACCCAATGGACCAGAATGGCATCCATCGCTTCGTAGCGGGTGCCGGCGTAAACCGCGCTGATGGCGGCCACCAGGATGAGCAAGTAAATGAACTCCAGCAAGGCGTGTTCTCCTTAGCAGCCGGAGGTGAAGCCCGTGCGGCCGGACAAGCCCTGCATGCGGCCGGCTTGGCCTACGGTTGTGTTTTTGCCTTTGGGTCGTCCGGCTGTTTCAAGGGTTCGGCCGGTTTTTTCCTCTCCTGCAACGGAGGCGGCCGATTGCCGTAAGCTGGGCCGGCCAGCACGTCGTAGATGACCAGCAGGTTCAGTAGCCCGGCGATGGCCGTAAACAGCGTTCCTAGCTCGAAACGCCGGTTGAGCGTGTGATACAACTGGTTCAATTCCGCCCGATCCGGGGGCATGTACCATTTGAGATTGCCGATAAGCGTTTGTTTGTTGGCTGCGGCACGCCGGGCAGCCACCAAAGCCGGCAGACTGGGCAGCCCGACCCCAATCTGGCACAGGTAGATAAAACGCCGTTCCTGCCGCGGATGCCACTTGGCATAAACGACCCGCCCCTGGCCTAACACCATCCCGAAAACAAACAATCCGCTAATCGTCCAGAAGAACAGGATGGCTTTGTGCCGGCGTCCCTGGAACCAGTGCCCGGCTCCCGGCACCAGCCAGGCCAACACGCCGGCGGTGAGGGTGTCCCAAAAGTCCGGCTCTTGTCGATCGCGGGAACTGGTTGCTGACACGTCCAACCCTTACACTCCAGGGAAAAAACCCGATTGCTGCCAGGCTAACGGCTCCGCCGCTTTAGCCGCGTTGTTGGCCGTTCCGACACAGCCGCATCGGAAGCGACTTGAGCCACACGGCGGAAAACCACCTTTCCGGGCTGTCACAAAACTTCCGGTCGCAACCGCCACGCCGGAGAATTGGAACAACGCCGGAGGGTTTGTGATACGCTCTTAATGTAATCGTGCCAGGCTGCGGGGACCAGACGACTCGGCAACCCGTTGCACGGCACGTCTTTACTTGCCCGATTCAATCGAGGCAATCACCCGCCGCAGGAACTCGCCTTGTTCGCGGGCGGCTTGGGCCGGTTCGGGCAGCGAGTCCCAGTACGCAAGCGGCATTCCTTTGAAGGGATTGACGTATTCATAGACCACCGGGCCGTCGAACCCCTGGGCGTGGGCCTGGGCCAGCAACGCGTGCCAGTCCAGGTCGCCTTGGTCCAGCGGAGTCCACTCGTAGCTGAACTCTCCCCGGGGCATGTAGTCCCAGCGTCCCTGTTCGTGGCGGCGGACGTTTTTCACGTGAATAACATCGATCCGGTCACCCAGACGGCGCAGCTCTTCGGCCGGGTCGAGCTGCTGGAAGTAGGCGTTGGCCCCATCCAGGCACAGACCTACGCGGCATGTGCCTTCCAGGGCCTGTTGCATCTGGAGCAACTCGTCGGCGCAACTGGTTACGGTGTTTTCGTTGTTTTCCAGCAGCAGCCCCAGGTCGTTTTCGGCAGCGGCACTGGCCAGTTCCCGTAGTCCCTGGGCGGTGCGGTCGAACGCCTCCTGGGAAGACATGGGCGAAGCGTCGGGCCGCCAGGTGGTGTTGTTGATTGGCCGCAGCCACCGGGCGCCCAGCTCGGCAGCCAGTTGGACGTACTGCCGGGCAAGCTCCCGACAGCGGCGGCCGAACTCTCCGGGCAGATTGACCGGCACGGGGCAGTAGAGGCACAGCAGCTCCAGACCCGCCTCGGCAATCTGTTGCCGGAGCTGTTGCCGGGCGCTGGGGCGGACGTGTCGCGGGCCGAGCATGTCGTAGCCCCAGGGGAGCGTGCGTTTTTCCTCCCCGCCGGGAGCATCCAGACTCATTCCCCGCAGGTCGATTACCGGCCAGTGGAACTCCCGTGCCCACTGGATTACTTGTCCCACGCCGAGCGGATGCCGCCAGGCGATGGAACCGTAAAGGGTTGGTTGCATGGGCTGGCCCTTTCCGCTGAGAGCGTTCGACAGCGCCGGTTTGAGCGTTCAGTCGTCTTGGGGGGTGAACAGATCGTTCAGCTCCGGCAGAGCCGAGTCGGCCGCCAGCACCACGGCCGAATCGCCCACTTCCAGACGATCCTCGCCGGTCAGCACGCGGACGAAACTTTGCCGTACCACGGCCGCCAACAGGCATTGCTCGGGCAGTGGGAGCTGGGCGATGGTCCCTTGGGTAACCGGAGCCCCTTCCAGCACGATGTACTCCAGCACGAACAGATGCCCCATGCCAATCGGGCGGCGGTAGATTAGCGCCCCTTCGTTGAGCAGGGCGCGAACTTCGTCGGCCATCACCTGGCGGGGACTGACGGTATGGTCGATGCCCAGCTTTTTGACGATGGAAGCGTAATCCGGGCGGCTGACGATGGCCATGGTGCGCCGCGCGCCGATGTCCTTGGCTTCCACACAAGCGATGATGTTGTTTTCATCGTCGCCGGTGCAGGCGGCAAATACGTCGGCGTCGGCCACCCGTTCTTCTTCCAGATGGGCGCGCTGCGTGGCGTCGGCTTGCACAACGGTGATTGGTCCGTCGGACAACTGGCGCCCCAGGAACTTGGCCCGTTGTTCGTCCTGTTCGATCAACGTGACTCGGTACCGCTGGCTTTGCAGGATTTGGGCCAGGTGGTAGCCGGTTTCTCCGCCGCCGGCGATGACCACCCGCACCTTGCTGGTCACCTCTTTTTCCAGTGCTTTGGCCAATTCCTCGATGGCGTCGTGGTCGCCGATGAGCGTTATGCGGTCCCCGGGTTCCACGTGATGATCCCCCCGGGCGATGAAAGTCTGTCCGTTGCGGGTGATGGCCGCCACGCGGACCTCGCGGGCCATTTTCCACTCCCGCAGCGGCTTGCCCACCAGGCGGCGATGTTCGCCGACGGTCAGTTCGCGCACTTCCAAATCGCCCCGGGCCAGGTTTTCCAGGATGACCGAGCTGTCGGACCGGATTCCTCGGGCCAGATTCATGGCCGAAAGGTGTTCCAGCGACAGCATGCGGTCAATCTTGAAGTGGTTGTGGTAATCGAAGGTGCTCAGGTCCCGAAACACCGAAGCGTAGATGCGGGCGATGGCCCGCCGAGCCCCCATCTCCTTGGCCAGACTGGCGGCGACCAGGTTGACTTCGTCCACACCCGTGACGGCCAGGCACACGTCGGCATCCATCGCTCCGGCCTGGAACAACACGCTGCTGTGCGAAGCCGAGCCGGTAATGGCCCGCACGTCCAACTGCTCGTTGACCGCCTTGACGTGTTCTGGGTCCGAATCGACCACCGTCACGTCGTGCTTCTGGTCGCAAAGCATGGTGGCAATCGACCGTCCCACCGTGCCGGCACCCAAGACCAGAATCTTCATGGCCCGTTCTCCCCTTGGCAACGAAACGACCAGGGCACACGGCCCCGGGTGTTCAGGCACTCTTCCGGGATGACCAGTTCTTGCAGCACGCGGCCTTCCAGAATCGTGTGCTCTACGATACGAGGCACATCGGACAACTGGACCCGGCCGTACCAGATGCCCTGCGGATAGATAACCAGGGCGGGGCCGTATTCGCACTGGTCCAGACAGCCGGCCAGGTTGATACGAACCCGGCGGGGGGCTTTCCGCCGGGCCAGTTCTTCCTTCAGGGCAGTCAACAGCGCGCGGGTGCCTTGCGGGTCGCAACATCCGCGCGGGTGATTGCCCTGGCGGCAATTGCAGCAAACGAACACGTGGCAATCGAATGCGGCCATGTCGAACGGCTCTGGCTTGGGGGAACCCTGACGCCGGGCTCAAAACCACTTACCATGCCGCAGCTTCCACCTGAGGGCAACCCCCGGCAGGAAGAAAAACCCGCCCCTCCTCCGGGGTGGTTATTCAGCAGTTTCGGCCCCCTGCCGGAAAAACCGCTGCTGCACTTCCTCCTGGCCGCGACGGATGTAGTATTCCACCAGGCGGCGGCGAAGCTGGAAAAGCGACAGTTGCCCTTGTTCCCATTGAACAAGCAACGCCCGGTGCCGTTTGCGCAAGTGCTGCCGCCGGGCGAGTTCTTCCTCCGCGGCGTTCTCCGCCGGAGGGTCCAACAGCGCGGCCCAGGCGGCGGCGAACTGGCGACTGTTTTCGTAGGCAATCTTGTCCAACGTCTCCACCACGGCGGCCGTCCGCGCCGCGGAAAGCAAATCCATCGAAGGGTCCACGCCGTGCAACCGGGCCAGCAGCGCGGCCAGAGCCGGGTTGCCCTGGGCGGCCTGGGCCAGCTTGATGCGCACCTGCTGCACGCTCTCCGGACGCAAGGCGAGCCGCCGTTGCTGCAACTGCCGGGCAAAGTGAACGTAAACCGCCTGTTGGATTTCGCGCAACGGGTCGTAAAGCGGCCGGCGGCGACCGGCAAGTTGCATCGTGGGGGAAAACAAAGCCCCGGTGGGCGAAACGAACCCGCGCCCCAGGCGAATGCCCAGCCGAGCCAGGTTTTCGGCCGTGTGGCCGGGAGCCATCTGTTCGGTAATGGGAAAGAACTCTTCCAGGGGGCGGCCCGTCTCCTGCGCACACAGCAACAACAACCCGGCACAGTAGGTTTCGAGCTTGCGCCCCCGCAGCGGTTTTCCTCGAAGCTGCTTGACCAGCGAGGTGCGAAAGTTCAGATCGAACACAAACGGATTGCCAATCACGTCCCGGGCCACTTGGGCCATGCGGTGCTGTATTTCCGGGTGCGGGTGGCGCAGCAGCACGTAGTGCAGCGTGCGCAGCACATAGATTTCCACGTTGGTGGCGGGCACCCGGGTGCCGCGTTCCGGAAAATCGACCACGACGATGCGCCCGCGGCCGTCCGAGCCGCGCCGCCAAGTAACCACACCCACGTGGGTGAATAGCCCCGGAGCCAAATCGGTAAACAAGTTGTAAGGGGAAGGGTTGCGCATCAGCAGCCAATCGCCGGGGCGGACCACCACGCGGCCCAGGGGAAAGCCTTCCTGCGGCTCGATCCCTCGTTCCGTGCGGCGAGCAAGCCAGGCCAGCAGTTCCCGGTACCGGCCCCGCAGCCGGAGCGGCACTCTTCGCGGCGGCACGCGACGCAAGAGAGCCAGCAGTTCCGCGGGGGTGACGGCCGGGCGAGGCAGCCCCGACTCGGCACTCTCCGGGTCCGGAGGCTGCGGCACCCCCAGACGGCGCAGCGTCTCCAAGCCCAGCAGGCGGATTTCCACGGGGGCCTGCTCGTTGCGAATCAGCCGCAACACGTGGCCGAACGCTTCCACCTCCCCGGTGAGCCGAATCAAGCGGAGAATCTGCCGCCGGGTTTCCCAGCTACAAGGGGCCACTCCCGGAATCGGTTCGGGCGGATCGTTCAAATCCAGGGCCATCACCCGCGCCCCTTCGGCGCTTTGGTGTCGCAGGAGCAGTTCCACCAGGCGGCGCCGATCGGCGTCGTGTGCCTGGGCCACGGCGGCCGTTTCATCCAGTCCCAGCAACAGGTGGAAACGCACCCGGCCTTGTAGCTCCAGCACGTTGCCGGCGACTTGCAGCCAGTGGCGGGCCCGTTCTTTTCGCTGCTGCGGGTCGGCCACAGCGGCCACGTCACGTCGCAGTCCCAGCACCTGCTCGGCCATCTGGTCCAGTTGGGCGTAACAGACAAGCAGGGCTTCGGCCCGCCGCAAAGCTGCGGCAAGGTTCTGCTCAGGCACCGGCTCGGCCAGCGCCGCCGCAGCGGCTTCGACCCGCCGGGCAAGCTGTTCCAACCGGGCGTGCCGCCGGGCCGTACAGTGTTTCAGCTCTCGGGGCAGAAGCTGCCGGTACAGGGCCATCTGCTGCTCAAGCCCCCTGGCAGCATCCGAGGCAGGCGGGGGCTGCTGGGCCGAAACCGCCTGCTGGGCCGCAAACAATACGGCCACCAGCGGCACAAGAATCTGCCAGCTTTTGCCGGATAGGTTCATCGACGGGGTAAGGCTCAAAACAAACGCGGTGTTCCAGCGGCCGTGGCGATTCTTCATCCGGTCCAATCGCCGGAGAACGGGAACCCATTGTAATCGTAGGTTGAGAAACCATACCCCTCGAAACAGACACAAGCACACGTTTCACGCCGGGCGGTGCTCAACGAGCGGCATCTCACTCTTGGGCAAACGCGAGATTGGCTTCCCTCCCGGGGGGCCGCCGGCTTCGGTAGGCGTGGAGGCTGGGAGGGATGGAGGCTTGAGCGACTGTTTTCGACGACAAGTGGCTTTGCGTCTTGGGGCTTGCGTCCTGAGCGGGGAGCTTCCGCACCGGGCTGGAATGGACTTGCCACTTGCACCGGGGCTTCTGCTGCGAGGAAAGAAACATGCGACAAAAACAAACTCTCCTCGAACAGAAGTCCGAGGAGAGCCGGACGTGGAGTACAGGGGCAACAGGGGAAAACCGCGTTGACGTTGTGCTCGTTGGGACGGTGCTTTTGCAGTTCACTTGGTCGTCTGGCCCGGCAAGCCCACGTAAAGCTGCAACACCTGGCTCTGCACTTTGATGGCCCGGATGAGCGTCTGAATCTGCTCGGGCGTGAAACAGGTGGTGGGGGTGCGGGCCAGTTGTTCCAGCTCCTCGGTCATGGCCGTGTGCTGGTCGGTGGCCGCCTGGAGCCGCAGGCCGATTTCGCGCCACGCCTGGTACAACCGCTGCTCGTCCCGAAGCTCCTCCAGCTCCGGCACGTAAGTGGCCAGCAGCAGGCACAGCCGGGCTACCTCGCGGGGATCGGCTTCCGGATACAGGCGTTCGATCCGGGCGGCCAGTTCCTGGCAGGTCATGCGGCCCGTGGTGCGGAAGTCCGAGCTGATGGACACGTCGTTTCTCCATCCCTAGGTAGCAGGAACCCAAGTATCACCGCTGGTACCGCAGGCAGCGGTGTTACCACTCTAAACCAACCATAGCCCAAAAAATCGGCAAGGGGGGAAAAATCCGCAAAACCGGAACTTTCGCCACTTGGACGGCCACGCCGAGGAAAAGCCCACCCAACCGCTACGCTTTGCGCCACGCGAACGCCGCTGGAGATTCGCTGCCGGGAATGCCGATGGGCTAGCTAGCCGAAGCGGGGCCTTGCGCGCCGAGCGGAGCTATGGTTGGCAAGGCCAGTCCCTTGCGGTGCCAGCAATCGCGTTTGCTGCAAGGCCGCTCCGGAGCCTCCGTTTTCCCCTCTACCGCGGAACGCCATGGGACGCATCAACGCCAGCACCGGACTGGTAAGCGGGTTCCCGATCGTCGAGACGGTCAACCAGTTAGTGGCCCTCCAGGCCCGGCCGCGCGATCGGTTGCAGCAAATTGTCGCCCTGGAAAAACAACAGCAGGTGGCCGCTACGCAACTGACCGCCCTGCTCACCAGCGTGCAGGTGGCCGCCAGAACCTTGGGGCAGGACACCACCTTCGAACAACGCAAAGTCACCAGCAGCCTGCCCGACGCTCTCTCGGCCACGGCCACAGGCACTCCCGCCCTGGGACTTCACCAGTTCACCCCGCTGCGTAAAGCCCAGGCCCAGCAGTTGCTCAGCTCCGGCGTGGCCAGCGCGGACGATCCGCTCGGCGGCGGTACGTTCACTTTCCGCTTCGGAGGATTTGTGGATCAGGCCGTCGATCTGGGGTTGCTCCAGGGCGGTAGCGGCTTTGTGCCGGGGCGAATCCGCATCACGGACCGGGCCGGAAACTCCGCCGACGTGGACCTCCGCTTCGCCCGCACGGTGGACGACGTGCTGGAGGCCATCAACCAGAATCCCACGCTCCAGGTCCGCGCCGAAGTCCAAGGCGACCGCTTCAAGCTAGTGGACCTGTCGGGCCAGACGGTCAGCAATCTCAAGGTGGAAGAACTGGACGGCGGAACCACGGCCCAAAGCCTCGGCTTGGCCGGAATCGACGTGGCCGCCGACGAAGCGCTGGGCCAGGACGTGCTGCGGCTGGACCCCACACTGCGGCTGGAGCAACTCAACGACGCCCTGGGCGTGGACATCGACGACGCCTTGGCCGACCTGCAAATCGAGTTCCGCGACGGCACTTCGGTCCAGGTGGATCTGCGGCCCATCAACAATGTTTCGCTGCACGCACAAGGGACCACCAACGCCGCCGGAGGGCTAGATGCCCAGGTGTTGGTTTCGGCCCTGAACAGCGGTCCCGGCTACGAGGGGGTTACGGTCCAGTTTGTCGACGACCCGAACGTGACGGCCGGAAACGAGCTGGTCAGCTACGACAGCAACACGAAGGTGCTCGAGGTAAAGATCGACGCGGGAAACACCACCGCCCAGCAGGTGGTCGATGCCATCAACGGCGATCCGGCCGTCAGCACGCTTTTTACCGCCGCGCTGCCCGAAGGCTCCAACGGCACCGGCCTGGTGGACGTGGCCGATACGGCCACGCTGGAACTGCCCGACGAGGTCCCCTACGAACGCACCCTGGGCGACGTGCTGGAGAGCATCGAGCGTGCCGCCCCGGGCAAGATCAAAGCCGAAATCTCCGCCGACGGCGACCGCATCGTGCTCACGGACCTGAGCACCGACCTGGGCAACCCGTTCAAGGTTTCGGCCCTGTTCGACTCGCCGGTGGCCGAGCAGTTGGGCCTGGCCGGCCAGAGCACCACCGGCACGCTTCAGAGCCGGCGGCTGCTCGGCGGGCTGAAAACCTCGCTGGTCAGCACGCTCAACGGCGGGCAAGGCTTCACGCTGGGGCAGATTTCGCTGACCGATCGGGCGGGGAACTCCGCCACCGTGGACCTTTCCTCGGCCGAAACGTTCGAAGACATCCTGAACGTCATCAACGCCGCTGGAGTGGGCATCCGCGCCGAGCTGAACCCGGCCCGAAACGGAATCCGCCTGGTCGATACCACCGGCTCCACTTCCGGCCCGCTGGTGGTGGCCAACGCCGATGCGACCAACACGGCCCAACTGTTGGGAATCGAAATCAACGCCAACCAGAGTGAAGTGGACGGCGGTTCGCTCAACCGCCAGCTCATCAGCCGCAGCACGCCGCTTGCCGAACTCAACGGCGGACGCGGCGTGACGCTGGGCAAGATACGCGTGTTCAATTCCCAAGGCTCCGGCTATTCGGTCGATCTGAACAAGCCGAACATCCAGACCGTGGGCGACGTGCTGGACCGCATCTCGTTGCTGGTTCCGGGCGTGGAGGCCCGAATCAACGACACCGGCGACGGCATCGTGCTGGTCGATACGCTCGGCGGCAACTCCACCCTGCGCGTGCTGGAACAAGGGAGCAGCACCGCCCGCGACCTGCGCATCCTGGGCGAAGGCACCACGCAGGTGGTCAACGGGCAGACCGAACAACGCATCGACGGCCGCCAGACCTTCGTCATCGAACTGGACCCGGACGATTCGCTCCGCGACCTGGTACACAAAATCAACGAGCTGGACGCCGGGGTTTCGGCTTCCGTGTTCAACACCGGGGGGTCGGTCAACCCGTACAAGCTCTCGTTGAACAGCCTGCAGACGGGCCGCCGGGGGGAACTGCTGGTCGATACCCGGCAAGCCCCCCTGCAAATGTTCACCACCGCTCGGGCCCAGGACGCCGTGCTGGTGCTGGGCGACTACAGTCCCACGGGGGCGGCTCCCTTCGTTACCTCGGCGGACAACACGTTCGACGAGGTAATCGACGGCGTACGGCTGGAACTGAACCAGGCCACTACCGCCCCGGTAACCGTCTCGGTAGAACCCAGCGACGCGGTGCTGGTCACCGCTGTGGAGTCGCTGGTGGAAAACTACAATCAGTTCCGCAAAAAGTTGCAGGAAGTGACCGCCTTCGATCCCGAGACGGGCCAACGAGGGCTGCTATTTGCCGACGGGGCCGTGCTGCGGCTGGATAGCGAGCTGCTGCAATTCTTCAGCGGGCGATTTTTGGGGACGGGACCAATCGAGTCGCTGGAAAGCCTGGGCATCAGCCTCAAGGATGACGGCACGCTGGAACTGGACAAAAGCAAGCTGCAAGCCAAAGTGGCCGAGGATCCCGAAGCTGTGCGCAGCTTCTTTGCCGACGAGGAAAACGGCTTTTCCAAGCGGTTGGATCAGTTGCTCGAACAGCTCATCGGGGCCGACAACTCGCTGATGTCCAACCGCATCCAGACCTTCCAGCGGCGGATCGAAAGCCGGGAGTCCCGCATCGAGTTCCTCAACCAACGCCTGGAACGGTTGCGCCAGCGGCTGCTGCGCCAGTTCATACGCATGGAAGAATCCATTGCCGAAATGCAGAGCAATCTGCAATTCATCCAGTCGATCGTGCCGATAACTCCATTGGCCGGCGGCGGAAGCGTCATCCCCGGGCTGTAATCCCGCCGGGGTCGCGCCGCGGGGGAGTATCTCCGTTCCGGCTCTTTTTCCCTTTTGCCCATAGGCCTGCGACATGGACGCCACCACCGGATATCAGGCTGCCGCGGACCACTACCTGGAAAGCGAAGTGCTGACCGCTCCGCCGGAAAAACTGCATCTGATGCTCATCCAGGGGGCCATTCGTTTCATCCGCCAGGGGCAGGCGCAGTGGCAAGCCCAACAGCCCGAAGCGGCCACCGAAAGCCTAATTCGTGCTCAAGAAATCGTGGGCGAGATGCTCGCTTCGCTCAAGCCGGAACAGAACCAGCCGCTGGTATCGAAGGTGGCGGCGGTTTACATGTTCGTGTTCCGTTCGCTGGTTACGGCCCAGCTCAACCGGGACGAAAAAGCCCTGGCAGATGCCCTGCGGGTGCTGCAAATCGAGGAGGAAACCTGGCAGCAGGTCTGCCGCCAATTGGCCGCGCAGCGCGGCACCGGCAGCGACGACCGTCTTGAGGTTCGGCACGAAGAGCAGCCCGCACCGCCGCAAGCCGAGCTGCCGTCTGCGTCGCCCGGTCCCCACGCAGCGCAAGTGCCGCCGCCTCCGCTGGAGCAGCAAAGTCCCGACGTCGAGCCTCCGGCCGAAGGGTTTTCCTTGGAAGCCTGAAGCTGACGCCCTCGACCCAGCGCAAGAACGGCCAACTCCGGCCTAAGTACCTGAGCAGTAGTTTTGGAGCAAATCAGCAGACGGATCTGTTCGGTGCTTCGGCGAGCCCCGGACTTCAGTCCGGGGAGAGCCGAAGAACCGGCGAAAAACGCTTGTTCGTTGCTTTCCTCCGGGAGCTGAAGCGCCCGGCTCGCCGTGTGCGAGAATTGCGTTTGTTCTTGCAGTGGAGCGGAATCTTCTCCCCCTGTCTCTTATACACATCTGACGCT
>WFOE01000190.1 GCA_015488215.1 Planctomycetales bacterium | reverse complement strand
GTTGGGGCCGGGCGGTCGTTTCGGCCGAATACGTGGGACCGTAGGAGGCGTGGAGGCTTGGGGGTTGGGGATGGGCAGGAGCTTCCGCTCCGCGGCGCGAATGGGCTTGCGGCTTGCGCCGTGCGCCTTGCGCGTGGAGCTTCCGCTCCAGTGGAAATACAAATGCTCGTGCTCGTACTCGTAATTCGTAATCGGCTACTCGTTCTCGACAAACAGCGAGCCGCCGACTTCAGTCGGCGGAGGACGGCACGGCCGTCGGCGACTGGGTGCTTCCGCACCGAGGGCATGGGGGCGTGGAGGGATGGGGGGAGCTTCCGCTCCGATGTGAGAATAAGCGCCGATTCTTGCGATCGGCGAGCCGCCAGCTTTAGCTGGCGGAGGACGGCACGGCCGTGTGCCACTGGGAGCTTCTGCTCCGGGGCAAGAAGAAGCACCCATTCCAGCACTTCGCGAGTTGACATCGGCGACCCGCCGGACACACAAACACACGCACACTCTAGCCATGCCCACAAAGAAGAAAACCACGCCGAACCGCCCGGTGCGAAGCACTGCCGGTCCCGGGCGCACTCGGGGAACCAAGGCTTCCGCCGCACAAGAGGCGGCCGAGGCAAACGGCTCGGTTTCCGGCGGCGTTTCGGCCAACGGCAGCGGCCCGGGGCCTCTGCCTCCGGCGGCCCGGCCCGCTTCGCGGCGGCAGCAGCGCGAACAGCGGCTTCGGGTGATGGAAAAGGCCCTGGTCGAAGGGGTCCAGCCGGAAGAGTTGCTGCAACTGGCCCCGGCCCAGTTCGGCATCTCGCCCCGGCAGGCCCGCGGCGACCTGAAAGAAGTGCTTGCCCGGCTGCGGGCCCAAGGGGAACGGATTCTGCTGGGCCAGCACGACCCGCAAAGCGTGGCCCTGGCCGTGCGGCGGCGCGAACGGCTCTATCACGAAGCGGTCCAGCACGGCGACCGCCGCATCGCCCTGGAAGCCGAAAAAGACCGCTGCCGGCTGTTGGGCATCTACCCCTCGGACCGCACCTGGCAGGAGCACGAACTGGACGATGCGACCCTGGACCGCACTATCGAAGCGGAACTGGCGCGACTGGCCCACGGGAGCCAAGCTCCGGCTGCTGGGCCGGCTGCGGAGACACAACGCCCGCAACGCCCAGGCGGAGAACCTGCTTGAATGGGCCAAGCGTTTCTTTCCGCATTACTTCACGCTGCCGCCCAGCCGCATGCACCGCTGGTTGGCCCGGCGGCTGGTTTCCTTGGAGCGAGGGCAGCGCCTGGCGGTAATCGCCCCGCGCGATTCGGCCAAAAGCACCTGGCTCAGCTTACTGTTCCCCTTGTTCTGCGCGCTGCACGGACGCGAACGCTATATCCTGCTGGTGGCCGAAACGGTAGAGCAAGCGCGGCGCTATCTGCGGGCAATCAAGCAGGAGATCGAGCGCAACGCCGCCCTTCGGGCCGCCTACCCGGAAGCGGCCGCCCCGGGCGACCAGTGGACCGTGGATCGCATCACCTTGCGCAACGGCGTGGAGCTGGAAGCCCTGGGCACCGGCAAAAGCATCCGCGGCCGCAAAAGTGCCGCCGTGCGGCCCACGCTCGTGGTGGTGGACGACCCCCAGGACCGCAAGCACATCACCTCGGCCACCTACCGGCAACACGACTGGACCTGGTTCACCCAGGACCTGCTCAACGTCGGCTCTCCAGAAACGATTTACCTGGTGGCGGGCACCTCGCTGCATCGGGACGCCCTGGTGGATCGACTGATGCGCCAACCGGGCTGGATTACCCGGCGGTTTGCCGCCGTGGAGCAGTGGCCCAGCAACATGTGGCTCTGGCAGCAGTGGGAAGGCATCTATACGGAGGTGAACAACCCGCATCGGGCACGCGACGCCCGGGCCTTCTACGAACAGCACCGCCGGGAGATGGACGCCGGGGCGGTGGTCTGCTGGCCGGAGCGGGAAGACCTCTACACACTGATGCGGCTGCGGGTGGACATCGGCCGCACCGCCTTCGAGGCCGAAAAGCAGGGCAACCCAATCAACCCCGAACTGTGCGAATGGCCCGAAGCCTACTTCGAAGACCACATCTGGTTCGACCGCTGGCCCGACGAACTGCTGGTGCGCGTGCTGGCCCTGGACCCTTCCAAGGGGAGCGATTCCCGCGTGGGCGACTATTCGGCCGTGGTGCTCCTGGGCGTGGACGCCC
>WFOE01000189.1 GCA_015488215.1 Planctomycetales bacterium | reverse complement strand
GCGCAAGCCGCAAGCCCATGCCCCCACGCCTCCAAGCCCCCAAGCCTCTGTCCCTCCCGGCCTTCACGCCAGCCGTGGGCGGGCTTGCTTGAACGGGAAGTGCCCCCTCTTATAATGCGGTTCGTCCAAGGGCTAATGGCTGCAAAGGCTTCCAACCAGGGGAAAACACCATGATTGCCGAAACTGGGCAGGTCCGCGAAATTGCCTGGCGCGAGGTGTTCCCCTGGCTGCGGATATTCACCGCCCTGCGACTGGCTTTCCAGCCGTCCAAGCTGCTGCTGGCTACAGTGGGCGTGGTACTCACCAGCGGCGGCTGGTTTTTTTTCGCCTGGCTGTTTGCCGGAAGCAACGATCCGGCGGTACGCGAGCTGATTGCCCAGACGGCTCTCTGGCCCTGGGACCTGTTGAGCGGCCCGCTCTGGCCCCCACCGCAACAAACGGCGGCGTGGACCTGGGACTCCCCCTGGCTCCAGGTGTACTGGCGGTTGATGGCTCCGTTCCGCGTGTGGTTGCAAGCGGACGCTTCGCCGGCGGCGCTGGCCCTGGGAGCGTTGCAGGGCTTGTGGGCCCTGCTGGTGTGGAGCATCTTCGGCGGAGCCCTCTGCCGTCTGGCGGCCGTGCAGTTGGCCCAGGGACGCCGTTACCAGTTGGGCCAGGCGATGCGGCATGCGTTGACCAAGTGGCCCTCGTACCTGGCCGCTCCCTTGTTCCCGTTGCTGTTTTTGTTCGTGCTGGGGATCCCGGCCCTGTTGCTTGGGCTGTTGAGCTGGTTCGGTGCGGGCTATCTCGTAGCCGGACTGCTTTGGCCGGTGGCGCTTGTGCTGGGCGTACTTTCGGCCCTGTTGCTGTTGGGCGTGGCGGCCGGCTGGCCACTGATGTGGGGAGCCATCAGCACCGAGTGTTCGGACACCTTCGACGCCCTGAGCCGAAGCTACAGCTACGTCAGCCAGCGCCCCCTGCACCTGCTATTTTACACGTCGGTGGCCACCGCGGCGTTTGCCTTCGGGTATCTAGTGGTGTTGCTGGTGGGGCATCTGACACTGACCCTAACCGCCTGGCAGGCAAGCTGGAGCACGCCGCAAGCCCGGCAGCAGAGAATCTACCAGGTCCAGCAGCAAGGGCTTTCTCAACTACTTCATCCGGCCGCGCAGAGTGAAAACGCCGGGCAGCTCCGCGTGGGCAACCAGCTCCAACAAGCCGGAGAAGAGGAACCGCTTTCCTGGGGCGATTATCTGGTGGCTTTCTGGGCCACCGTGGTGCACACGGTGGTATTCAGCTTTCCGTATGCCTTTTTCTGGACCGTGTCGGTAGCCATCTACCAGGTGTTGCGCTGGGATGCCGAAGCCACCCACCTGGACGAAGTCCACCTGGACGAAGAAGAGGAAGACCAGGTGCCCGTGCCCGGCGTTTCAGCAGCACCAGGAAGCCTTACAGGAAAAGAAGCTCCTTCCGGCACGGAAGCCGAAGCGGCCGCAGGAGGAGCAACTGCGTCAGAGACTACCGAGTCGGACTCCGCCGGGGACGAATCGCCCGCAGCGCCTGAGGCTTCGCCGGAAGAAAAGCCTGCCGGCGATGGCGAGGGCCAACCGTCCCAGTAGTCCGGCGGCGAAAGCCCCCGGCGGTTCCCACTTGCCGCAAAAGGCCACTAAGTGGGTAACAATTAGCCTTTGAGTGGACGCAAATGACGTAGTTGTCCGGCGAGCCACCAGCTTTAGCTGCCGGAGGCGGTGGAGGCTTGGAGGCATGGGGGGATGGAGGGGGTGCTTCCGCACCAAAGCAAGAATAAGCGCCAATTCTTGCACTTTGCGAGCCGCCAGCTAAAGCTGGCGGAGGACGGCACGGCCGTCGGCGGTAGGTGCTTCCGCACTAACGCAAGAATGGGCGCCGATTCTTGCAATTGGCGAGCCCCGAGCTTTAGCTCGGGGAGGCGGCTAGGGCCGCGGCCACTGGGCGCTACCGCTCCAGTGCAAGACCTGGCGTTTATTCTCGCAATCGGCTCTCCCCGGACTGAAGTCCGGGGCTCGCCGAAGCACTGAGTAGAATTGTTTGCCAGTGTGCGCAAAGAGGATTCGCTGGGTACTTAAGACCCCACGCGACTCGGCAGAGTATCACGGTTCCGGCTCACAGGATCGCGGCTCTTTTTCCCGATTGGCCAATTGTTCCATGAGCGAACAGCCCTTGGACCATCCGCTGCGGTTCGTCCCCGTGCTGAAGGATTACATCTGGGGAGGGCGCCGGCTGGCCGCCTGGGGCAAGCCGTTGGGGCCGGGGCCCCACTGGGCCGAAAGCTGGGAAGTGGCCGATCATCCCGACGGACAAAGCCGCGTCCTGGCCGGGCCCTGGCAAGGCCGCACGTTGCACGAGCTGGTCGAGCACCACGGGAAGGAGCTGCTGGGCCGCGACGCTCCCCGGCCGCGATTTCCCCTGTTGCTCAAGCTGCTGGACGCCCACGACCGGCTTTCGGTCCAGGTGCATCCCAACGACGAGCAGGCCGCCCGGCTCCAGCCCCCGGATGAAGGCAAGACCGAAGCCTGGATTGTGCTGGAAGCTGCCCCGGGCGCAGGCGTTTGGGCCGGACTGCGCCCCGGCGTCGACCGGCACCAGTTGCTGGAACATCTGCGGCAAGGCACGGTGGAGCAGTGTCTGCACTTTCAGGAGGTCCAACCGGGCGATTGCATCCTGCTTCCGGCCGGAACGGTTCACGCCATCGGGCCCGGCTTGCTGCTGGCCGAAATCCAGCAGTCCAGCAACGTCACGTTCCGGCTCTTCGACTGGAATCGGCTGGGGCCCGACGGTCGTCCCCGGCCGCTGCACGTGGAACAGGCGCTGGAAGTAATCGACTTTCAGCGTGGGCCGGTGCTCCCGGCCGAGCCGCAGCCGACCGGGGTGCCCGGCGAGGAGCTGCTGGTGGCCTGCGACAAGTTCGTCGTCCGGCGGCGGCACTTGAGCGAGCCGGCCCGCCTGGGCGGGGACGAGCGATTCCTCATCGTGCTGGTCATCAAGGGGCAAGGCTCTTGGCGTGGCGATCCGTCCGGGCAACCGATGCGTCGCGGGGATTCGGCTCTGCTGCCGGCCGCAGCCGGGCCGCTGGAGTTCGTTCCGCACGAGCCCACCACGCTGCTTCTGTTCCATCTGCCGCCGGTGTGATTTTGTCCCGGGGTTCTTCTGGCTCTTTCCCCGCTGCTGGCGAGCTGCTCGTTGAAAAGCGGCCAGCGCGGGAGTAAGTTAGATACATGCCCAGGTTTTAGTCAGCCGACAGCCCAATTGTTGAGCACCAGTGGTGAGCCAGTCCCCTTTGAGCCGAAGCGGCGTGTTTGCCAGCGGTCCCGATGCGCTGTTGCAGCGCTTCAGCCAAAGTGTTTCCTTTGACCGCCGCCTGGCTCCGCAGGACATCCGGCAGTCGCAAGCCCATGTGCAAATGCTTGCTGCAGTGGGACTTCTGACCCAAGAGGAGGCCCAACGCATCCGGCAGACCCTGGACCAGATTGGCCAGGAAATCCAAGAAGGTCGCTTCCAGTTCCGCGAGGAGCTGGAAGATGTACACATGAACATCGAGCAGGCGTTGATCGACCGCCTGGGCGACCTGGGCCGCAAGCTCCACACGGCCCGAAGCCGCAACGACCAGATTTCCACCGACTTGCGGCTCTGGTGTCGCGAGCAGATTCAGCAGATTTGCGGCCTGATTCGCCGGTTGCAGCGAGCGTTTCTGGAC
>WFOE01000188.1 GCA_015488215.1 Planctomycetales bacterium | reverse complement strand
TGGCGTTCGTCGTAGATGCGCAAGTTGCGAATACTGGTTTTGTGCTGGCAGGGGGGCATGAGGAATCGCACGCGGCCCGGTCCTGCCTGTTCGATCCGAAAGCGGGAATCCTGCAAGTCGAACAGCACTTCTACGTCGTACTGGATAATCAAAGCCATCTTGGCCGAATCAATCAACCACTTGAACAAATCTTTCCACCGCCCGGCGATGTGTTGCTCGGCCGTGACAATCTGCTCCACGTACATCCGCAGCACGACCAACTGGCCTACCTGGCGGATCTGCTGCAGAGTTTGGCGCAAATCCACGTTCACCGGCTTGCGGGCTCTGGTGACCCGCCACAGGAGCACCGCGGCGATCCCTAGCCCCAGTCCGACAAGCAGCCATAGGAGTTGGTTCATGTCGTGTTTCCTGGACAGGAGACGAAGAGGGTACGCTGCGAATCGGCCACGTTCTCTTCCCATTCTACCCTTTTGGGCTTTCGGGGCGAGCAAACCGTCCAAAATGTCCTGTTCCGCGGCCGAAACTCCCCACAAGGAAGGAATGCAGCCTCTGTTTTGGTTGGGTTTACGGTAGTCCGAAAAATCCGATCGCAGGAAACATAGTACGCTTTTCCTAAGGAATCGGTTTTTCCGGACCTTTCTAATTTTTCTAAACACGCATTTCTACAGATGGTTATGTCAAAACGGGGCTTTCCAGGGTGAAAACACCTGGCGTTTTTCCCTCACCTGACACGAATTGTGGCCTATGTTGCATACGGCATGGAAATTGGCCAACGAGTTCGATTGTGCGTTTTGGCACAGTTTTGCCACTTTTCCATCGGCCCTGTCCTTTTTCCGCAGTTCAAGCAGGCCATGGCCGGCACAGTGTTTGGCTGCGGGGGCAGCAACTTGCAACTGAGGAGCCCATCTATGAGTCGCGTGCCTGAACCTTCTGCCCGCCGTTACCAACTGGCCATCGTGGACGACGATCCGGACATGGTGAATCTGCTGGAAAAAATCATCGCCAAGGAGTTCGCCCCCCAGATCGAAGTTCACACTTTTACTGACCCTCTCCAGGCCAAGAGCTGGTTGGACGCCAAGTGCTGCGACGTGCTGGTAACCGATATTCAGATGCCGGGCATGGACGGCTTGCAGTTGGCCGAGTTTGCCAAGGCCCGCAATGCCTGGACCCAGATTATCTTCATCACGGCCCACTCCACGTTGGAACGGGTCCAGACGGCCTGGGAAACCGGCGGCAGCCACTACCTGCAAAAGCCGCTGAAGAAACAGGAAATCCTCGACGCGGTAGCTCAGGACATCGCCCAACGCGTACACTGGCAACTGGCCATGCTGGAGACGTTCCGTCGGGCCTATCAGCAATACGCCGCAACCGAAACGGTCGGCGAAAAACTCAAGGAGCAGTTTGTTGAATCGACTGCCGAAAACTGCGGTGGGTAAGGAGAGTTACTCGTCGCCGGTCTTCGGGACGCTGTGAGTCGATAGCTTCCCCGGGTCGGGAGCCGCGGGCAGATTCTCCCTTTGAGAGAATCGGGCGGCAATTCGCAATCCGGGGTCCTGTGCCCGAGCCAGGACCGCCACCGTTACCGAGACGGCTCCGGATGCGCGCAGTGCCCGGGCGGCGTTCAAAGCCGTGGAGCCGGTGGCCATGATGTCGTCCACCAGCAGCACGCGTGCCCCTTGCAGGTGCACTCCTCGACGAGGCCGGAAAGCTCCCTGTACGTTCCTGCGCCGCTGTGAAGCCGGCAGGTGGCTCTGCCTCGGGGTGGGCCGCACGCGGCGTAGCAGTTTGCCGCAGCGGACCCCAAGGGCCGAAGCCAGATGCCAAGCAATCGTTTCAGCCGGGTTGGTGCCCCGGCGCCAGCGGCGGCTCCAGTGCATCGGCACGGGAACAATCCAGTGGAAGTCCAAACGAGCCAGTTGGGCCCGACGGTTGCGGGCGAACCGTCGAGCCAGGGCCGCGCAGAGAAACTCCCCCGGTAGCGTCTTTCCCCGGAGAACGCACCGACGGAGCAAGCCTTCGTAGCTTCCGGCGCTGAAAACTGGCCCGAACCACCCGGGCCAACCGCGACAGGTTCGGCACCGCCGCCGTTCCGCACCCGGGGGTCTCCGGGCCTCGCACCAAGGACAGCGTGCCGGGGGTTCGCACTGGCTCAGTTGCTGCTCACACTCGGAGCAGAACGGGCCGGGGCAATCGCTGCTCCGGGGAACATCCTGACCGCACCAGACACACACCGGCGGAAACAGCAATTCCCACATCGGTTCGCCCCGAACGGATGCGGCAGCCCAGGTGCTTTTTAACCGCCCACCGACGGCAGCAACCAAGGTTTGCGGTACTCGGGCCGAGTAAGGAACCGGCGGGCCTGCGGGGGATCGATGGTACCTTGCCGCGGGTCGAACGTGAGTTGCTGTCCGGCCCGCCATGCGCAATTGCCCAGGTGGCACAACATGCTGCTTACGTGGCCCACGCTGGCCAGATCGGCGGAGGTAGGTTTTCGGGAGCGGAGC
>WFOE01000187.1 GCA_015488215.1 Planctomycetales bacterium | reverse complement strand
GCACCTAGTCGCTGGCGGCCGTGCCGTCCTCCGGGAACTGAAGTTCCCGGATCGCCCTGCCGTTCCTCCGCCGACTGAAGTCGGCGGCTCGCCGAGTGCGAATGTTAGGACGTTGTCGCGCATCCGGCGAGCCGCGAGTGTCAACTCGCGGAGCGGCGAAAATACCGGCGCTTACTTTTTCTTTTGGACTCCGGGAGCTGACGCTCCCGGCTCGCTGGGCCTCCGCCGCCTGAAGTCGGCGGCTCGCCGATTGCAAGAATTGGCGTTTGTTCTCGCACTGGTGCGGAAGCACCGCGCAAGGCGCACGGCGCAAGCCGCAGGCCGATACTTGCCCGGTGCGGAAGCACCTGCTCAAGGCCCAAGACCCAAGCCCCTTTGGAGCGGAAGCTCCTGCCCAAGACACAAGACCCAAGACGCAAGACCTCTCCAACTCGGCGGCTCGCCGAAAGGTGGATTCGCGATTGCCGATGACGAGTTGCCGAGTACGAGTACGAGCACGAGTACGAGTGAAGCACGAGCGATTGTTTTTCCGCTGGTGCGGAAGTACCGGCGCAAGGCGCAGGTTGCAAGCCGCAAGCCGATTCTCGCCTCCTGGGCACCGCTACCGCGCGGGTTCTTCGGAGCGGTCCCGTTTCTTCGGCGGCAGGAGCTTTCGGGCGGCCAGGTGTGTTATCGTGTCGCGTTGCGGACCGGTCAGTTCCGATTCCATCAGCTTCAGCAGGGCCGATTCGATCACAAACAGCGGCGTGTGGGAACCAAACAGCACCCGTTCGACCGGCACGCGCTCGACCAGGCGTTGCACACCCGCTACGCCTTCCAGCATGGAAAGTTCCACGTACAAGGGGCCCCAGTCCATCATCGTTTCCAGTTCCCGGGCCGCGACGCTCCGCAGCGCCGCTAGCAGCACCACGGGCACCTTCGGAAAGGCTTTCATCAATCCCTGCAACGGAGCCAGCGACACGTCGGGCACGCGGAGCAGCGGATGCTGGGTGCGGGGGTCTTCCAGCCGCACGGCAATCTGGACGATCAGGCGTTGTTGCTGGGCCAGGCGGAACAGCTCGGCCACCGCTTCGTGGTCGAGCCGGTAGCCGTGGTAGCCCGGATAGAGCCGCAGCCCCGGCATCCGGTACCGCTCGACGCAGCGGCGGAGCGTGGTTTGCCAGTCCGGCAGCGTGGGATTGACCGTACCGAATGGCACCAGCAGCCCTTGCCCCCAGCGGCGGCACCAGGCGGCAGTGTTGGCGTTGACCGCGTCCAGGTCCACGTGCAGCAGGGCGTCGAAGTTGCCCGCCCAGGCCTGCGCCACCCCGCTGGAGCGAAGTTTGCGGACCAGGCGTGCCGGGTCGTCGTACCGCAGATAGCGAAAGGGCCAGCGGCCCAGGTGTACGTTCACATCGACGATCATGGCTGGATGGAGATTCCCTTGGCGGCAAGAACGGGGGCGAGCAAGCGGCGGAGATTGGCTCCCAGGATAAGCTCTTTGTGCTCGGGGGCAATCTCGGCTCCTAGCACTTTGGCCAGTTGCGAGGCGAAACTGCGTCCCGGGCAATCGCTGCCGTAAAGGACGCGGCGGGGGCCAAGCTCGCGCACGGCCATCTCCACCATGCCGGCACAAGGGTCCGTGCCGCCGATTCCCGCCCAGAGATTCTTTTGGGAACGAATAGCCCGGATCCCTCGTTCCCATTGCCCGCCGGTGTGTCCGGCGATGATTCGGGCCTGGGGACAGGCTTCGGCCAGTTGGGCGGCGTCGGCCGGGGTGCTTTCGCCGGGCAGGTTGCCGGTGGTTTTATACCAGGTGTGCTGATACACGGGAGCTTTCAGCTCGGCGGCTCGCCTCACCACGGCCAGCACGCCCGGGGAGGTGGCTCGGGCGGCCACCCACAGCTTGACCCCGACCAACGGACCGTCCCGCACGCAGCGGTCCAGCTCGCGCAGGCTTTCCTCGGGATACTTGGGGTTCAGGTACACGAACCCCAGGGCGCGGCCTCGGGCTGCATCCAGGGCTTTCATCAGGTCGTCGTTGTCTTGGCGGAACTGCCTGGGCGTCGGGTCGTAGCGGAAACGCAAGCCCATGAAAAATACCACCCGCTGGATGCCCAATCGCCCGGCGTAGCGGAGTATCCACCGGATGCGTTCCTCCGGCGGGCCGCCCAGGCCGGTCAGATGGCCGTGCAGGTCCCAGATACGCAAGCGTTCCAGTTGCCCCCGGTGCCACGGCCCGGAGGGGCCGGCCCCTTGGGCAGAACGAGCCACACCAAACCAACTGCCGCCCAGGGCCAGGGCCGAGCCGTACAAAAATCTGCGGCGTTCAGGATTCATCGTGCACATTCTCGCGGACACCCGGGGAGGAGCTCTTCCCCCTTGATGCTGCTACCTTACTTGCGCCCGGCACCGGGAGCAATTCTGTCAGGGCGAGTGCTCCACGGCCCCTAGCCGTCTCGCCAAAGGGGCGGCGGCAGGCCATATTTGGAAGAATCCCCGTTTTCGGCCCGCACGAGTCGGACGGCTCCCCCGCTTGCCGTCCGGCTGGCCCTTTTGGCTCCCAGGAGAACCGGCGGCCATGATGTACAATCCGCTGCTGTTGCCCGAACTGAAAGAAATGCTCCGCACCGGCGACCGGAAGGGGTTGACCGAACTGCTCGACGAGCTGCACGCCGCCACGCTGGCGGAGTTTTCGGCCGGATTGTCCAGCCAGGAAATCTGGCAACTGCTCGATTACGCGCCGATTGAACGCCAGGCGGAAGTGTTCAGCTACTTTCCGCTCCCCAAACAAGTGGAACTGGTCCAGGACGGCGAACCGGAACGGGTGGCCAAGCTACTGGAAGCCATGCCGCACGACACCCGCGTGGACTTGCTAAAGCAACTGGACGAAAAACTGGTAGAACAACTGCTGCCGCTGGTGCGTCCTTCGGACCGGCGGGACATTCGCCACCTGCTTTCCTATCCGGAACACAGCGCCGGGGCGGTGATGACCACCGATTTCGCCTGGACCCCGGCTCACGTGACCGTCCAGGAAGCCCTGAAACGCCTGCGGCAACAGGCCGCTGAGTGCGAAACGATTTATTACGTCTATGTGCTGGACCGCTACCAGCACCTGGTCGGGTTAGTGTCGCTACGCGAGCTGCTGCTGGCCCGGCCCGAGCAACGCGTGGAAGAGATCATGCAAAGCGAGGTAATCTCGGTCCGCGTGGATCAGGACCAGGAAGAAGCCGCCCGCGTGCTGGCCAAGTACGACCTGTTGGCCCTGCCGGTGGTGGACCCTCAGAACCGCCTGGTGGGCATCATCACGCACGACGACGTGCTGGACGTGATGCAGCAGGAAGCCACCGAAGACGCGCTGCACATGGCCGCCGTGGCTCCGCTGGAAGAAAACTATCTGGAAGCCCCGTTCGTCAAGGTGTGGGAGCGCCGGGCCATCTGGCTCTCCTGCCTGTTCATTGCCGAGCTGTTCACCTTCACCGCCCTGGCCCATTTCGAGCACGCCATCCAGGCCGTCACGGCCCTGGCTTTGTTCGTCCCCTTGTGCATCTCCACCGGAGGCAATTCCGGCTCGCAGGCCGCCACGCTGGTTACCCGCGCGCTGGCCGTGGGCCAGGTGCGGCTGGACCAGTGGTGGAAAGTGCTGCGGCACGAGTTGCTGATGGGTCTGGCCCTGGGAGCCACGCTAGGGGCCATCGCCTTCGTCCGCGCGGTGTTTACCCCGGAATCGGTTCTCAATGGCGTGGATATCTGGCGGCTGGCCCAGGTGGTGGCCTTGTCCGTGGCCGGGATTTGTCTTTGGGGAACGCTGGTCGGGGCCATGTTGCCGCTACTGTTCCAGCGGTTCGGCATGGACCCCGGCTACGCCTCCACGCCGTTTGTAGCCACGTTCGTGGACGTGACGGGAATCATTATTTACTTTTCCATCGCCCAGATGCTGCTGCTTGCCCCGCACGGAGCCGCTCCATAAGTCTTGGGTCTTGGGTCTTGAGCAGGTGCTTCCGCACCGGGCGAGAATCGGCTTGCGGTTTGCGGCCTGCGCCTTGCGCGGTGCTTCGGCTCCAATACAAGAAGAATCGCCGACTGTTGCAATCGGCGAGCTCCCGAGCTTCAGCTCAAAGAGAGCCGAAGCGCCCGGTAGAATCATCCACCGGTGCACAAAGACGATTTCGGGGACTGCGGGGCGCGATGCACGCGTCTGCGGCGTGCCGCGGGGGTGGGTTTTCGCTCTCGGAGGGCCGGGGTAGGATGGGAGAATTGCTCCCCGGTGCGCACCGTATTCCGAGGCAAAAGTAAAGCAGCATGACCCTGCGGCGGCAGATACGATTGCGCGGCGTGGAAGTCCACAACCTGCGCGGTGTGGACCTGGACCTTCCCTTGGGCCGCCTGGTGGTAATCTGCGGTTTGAGCGGCAGCGGCAAGACCT
>WFOE01000186.1 GCA_015488215.1 Planctomycetales bacterium | reverse complement strand
GTGCGAATCCGCTGGGCCGACTTGTCCACGGGCTGGGTCACGGCACACCGTAAGAAACCGAAGCGGAACGAACCGCCGCTGCCAGGCGCGCTTCCACAATAAATAAAACCCGCCCCGGGCGACAGTACCCCCCCACGGTGCCGACAACGACAGCACCCCCCGATTGCGGCAAGGGTGAAACGACCCTTCCAACCACTGCGGCTTTCCTAACCGGTACAGCTTCCGCGCGTATTGCCTCAAACGGTGCAATAGGCATGAGCCGCACCGGTGCTTGCAACCGATAAGGGTTACAAGCCGCAGCGGCGCTGCGCGCCGGGCGGTTTTTCCCTGCCGCAAAACGGGCCATGAGAATCCAGAACCGAACACCGTCCCGGGGCAACAAGGGGATTAGAAAATGAAAGCACTTCCGGCCGTCTTTGCCGCCGCGCTGTCGGTTTGGACCCTGGCCGTGCAGGCCCAACAGCCCCAGGTGCGCACTCCCACACGAACGATCCAGGTGCCCAGCCTCCGCCCAAACGAGGCGGCCGTGGTTAGCACCGTGGCCGTCAGTCCCGATCGGCGGTGGATTGCCGCGGCTGGGGACGATCACGTGGTGCACGTGTTCGACCGGGCATCGGGCCGGTTGGTGAAAACGCTGGTAGCCCACACTGATTGGGTCCGCACCGTGCGGTTTACGCCCGACGGGCAGTGGCTCTATTCAGCCGGGGACGACCGCCGGGTGATCCGCTGGCAAGTGGGCACCTGGGCTCAGGCTGGACAGTTCACCTTCCCGGGCAAAACCGTCTATTGCCTGGAGATGTTTCCCGGCGGCGGAGCGATGGTCCTGGCCGGATACGACCGCCGCGTGCACGTGTACGACATGCAGCACCAGCCGCTGGCCGCGCTGGAGATGACCTGCGACGACATCCGCGCGGTGGCCATCTCGCCCCAGGGAGACCGTATCGCCGCAGCCGGCCGCGACGGCGTGGTGCGGATGTGGAGCTGGCCCAACCGGCAAAGAATCCTGGACCACAAGGGCCACCGCCGCCGCGTGCGGGCCATGGCCTTTTCGCCCGACGGGACACGATTGGCCACCGGTGGCGAGGGGGTCACCATCGCCCTGTGGAATCTGGCCGAAGGCAAGCCCACCATGCGGCTCCGCAGCCGGCCCGGGCGGGTGATGACGCTCACGTTCATCGACAACCAGCGCCTGGCCAGCGGAGGAACCGACAACCAAATCCGCATCTGGGACCTGACCACCGGGCGTGTTCGGATGCGGCTGGTGGGACACAAAGGTTCGGTCACTTCGATGGTCTGGATTCCCCAGCAGCGGATGCTCATCTCGGGCAGCTACGATACGTCGCTTCGCTACTGGGAGCTGGTGCCTGAAAGCGCCGGCGGCGCGCCCCCGCTGCGCTGAATCGGCTCCCTTGCCGAATGACGCACCTGCGGCCCCCCGGCTCCAAAACCACGGAACCGACGCACACGGAGGTCATCGACCGTGAAGTGGATCAAACGCTACCTGCGCCGCCGCCAAGGACGCGCCTTCCGCCGGCGGAACACCGCCACGCTGCATTGCGAAGCGCTCGAAGGCCGCTGCCTGCTGTCGGCCAACCCCATCTACCTGGGCGCCGTCTATACCGAACAGACCAGCCAGGGTACCGAAACCACCGGCGACCTGTTCCAGATCACCTGGAACGGCGGCGGACACGACGCCCAACTGACCCAACTGGTCATCGACGGCGATCAGGACGGCAACGGGTTCGACCAGGGCGACGTATTCTTCGACACCGTGGTGGGCGGTCCGGGCGTGGGCACCGCCTTTCCCGTGCAGATTATCTCGGCCGACGGGATCGATTCGGTCAGCTTCACCGTGGTCGATGGCGGCACGCGGCTGGTCATCCAGGCTACCGGCTGGGACGCCGGCGAGACGCTCGTCTTCTCAGTCGATGTGGACGAACAGGACGACACGGCCAACTCGCTGGTGGAAGGGGCGGAGTTTGAACGCTCCGTGCTGGAAGCCACGTTCGTCTCCGCCGGCGGTCACTACGAGAGCGTTACCGGCACCGCCCGGTTCTACGATGATTACGATGCTTCGATCCATCCCAGCCTGCCTCTGCCGCGCGACAGCGACTACCCGCCGGGCGAAGGCACCTCGGCACGCACCGCCGGAGCGGGGCTTTCCCTGGACCAGCCCCCGCTGCCGGTGCAGATTTCCGGCAGGGTGTACCAGGACCTAAACCTGAACAACGCCTACGATCCCGGCGAACCGCTCCTGGCCGGCGTGCAACTGGAACTCCAGGTGTGGAACGGAACCGGCTACGTGTCTACCGGCCTGGTTCAGACAACCAACGGCCTGGGCCAGTACAGCTTCAGCTACGACACGCCGGGGCGATTCCGCGTGGTGGAAACCCAGCCGACCGGATACCTGAGCGTGTCGGCCAATCCCGGCAACATCGACGGTACGCCCGAAGGGCTGGCTTCCGGAACCGACATCATCGAGGAGATCGACCTACTGGGCGGACAGCACAGCCGGGAAAACAACTTCGGCGAAGCGCTGCCGGCCCGAATCACCGGGTCGGTCTTCGAAGACCTGGACGACGACGGCCTGCGCGACCCGGGCGAACCGGGAATCGCCGGCGTGGAAATCCAACTGCTCGACGCCTCGGGCAATCCCACGGGCATCACCACCCTGACCGATGCCGACGGCCAGTTCGCCTTCACCAACCTGTTCCCCGGCACCTACGGCTTGCAAGAGCTTCAGCCCAGCGGCTATCTGGACGGCAAGGACCGGGCCGGCACCGCCGGAGGCACGGTGGACAACCCCGGCGACCGCATCACGCTCATCAGTCTGGGCCAGGGCGAAGCGGGCTTGGACTACACGTTCGGCGAGTTGCGGGGAGCTTCGATCAGCGGCTACGTGTTCCAGGACGGACCGCCGGTTCAGCTCGAACAAGGCACCACGCCCGACCCGGACGTGCTGGTCACGCTCCGCACTGGCACGCGCACCCCGGACGATACGCCCATTGCCGGAGTGGTGCTGCGGCTGCTGGATTCGTCAGGCAATCCCGTCTTGGGCCCCGGCGGCGTGCCGCTGGAAGTATCGACCAACGGGGCCGGCTACTACGAGTTCACAGGACTGCTTCCGGGCACCTATACGGTGGTCCAGGTGCATCCCAGCGGCTGGTACGACGGCGTGGACACGCCCGGCACCACCGGCGGCGTGGCCGACAACCCGGGCGACCAGATAAGCCAGATTCGGGTGCTGCCAGGTCAACATTCGCAGGAGAACAACTTCAGCGAGATTCGCGTGGAGTTTGTGCCTCCGCCGGATCCGCCTCCGCCGCCGGTTCCGCCGGAGGATTTCGTCCAGATCGTACCGTTCGATACGCAGATCACCCGACTTCAGTTGCCCCGGCCACCGCAGTTCCCGCCGCCGCCGCTGGCGGTGTTCGACGGCCTGCTGGTCTATCCTCCGGCCGTGCAGCCGCCGCCGTTTGTCGGCGGGGGACTTGGCGCTCCGCAAGAGCACACCTGGCACCTGAGTGTGATTGACGCCGGCCATCCCCGGGGCGACCGCACGCGAGGGTCGCTGGCTTCCCACTCCTCGATCATCACCCGCGCGGCCGCTACCATGCCGCACCCGGAAGAAATGAAACAAGGCCAGTGGCTGCTGCTGGCCGACGAAAGCCAGCCGCCCAAGCAGTTGCAGTTCGGCACGCCCGATTCGCTTCCCGTGGTGGGCGACTGGGACGGCGACGGGCTGACCGACTTGGGCATCTTTCGGGCGGGCCACTGGTTCCTGGACGTCAACGGCAACGGCCAATGGGACGCCGAGGACCTGTGGGCCCAACTGGGCGACAAGCACGACCTGCCCGTGACCGGCGACTGGGACGGCGACTTCAAGACCGACATCGGTATCTTCGGTCCCCAGTGGCCCAACGACCCCGTGGCCCTGGCCATCGAACCAGGACTGCCGGACCGGGACAACCGCAACGAGGGCAAGGAGAAAAACCTGCCCCCGCAACCGCAGGAAGCTCCCGTGGGCTTCCGCACCATGCGTCGGGTGTCCGATTCGCAGGCTCGAGCCGACGTGATTGATCACGTCTTCCGATTCGGCGTAAGCCACGACATCCCCCTGGTCGGCGACTGGAACGGCGATGGCGTGGCCACCATCGGTGTGTTCCGCGACGGGCTCTGGAAACTGGACGACAACGGCGACGGACGCTGGACCCCCGAGGAAACCATCGTCCAGTTCGGCCGCCCTGGCGACCTGCCCGTGGTGGGCGACTGGGACGGCGACGGGATCGACGACCTGGCCGTGTTCCGAGCCGGCAAGTGGATCATGGACACCAACGGCAACCGCACCATTGATCCGCAGGACAAGGTGCTGCAGTTCGGCCGCCCCGGCGACCTGCCCGTAGCCGGCGACTGGGACGGCGACGGTACGGACGACCCCGGCCTGTACCGCCCGGGAGCCGCCCCCAGCCACTAGCCGCCTGGCAAAGCGATGTGAGCGTGCAGCGGGAAGGTGCGGAGCTACCGTTCCGGGAAGTCTTGCGTCTTGGGTCCTGGGTCTTGAGCAGAAGCTTCCGCTCCGGGACGGGAATCGGCTTGCGGCGTGCGCCGTGCGCCTTGCGCGAGGAGCTTCCGCTCCAGCGGAAAAATATGCGTTCGTGCTCGTACTCGGAATTCGTACTCGGTAGCTCGTTATCGGCAACCGCGAATCAGCGAGCCGCCGACTTCAATCGTCCGAAGACAGCGAGCCGGGAGCGTCAGCTCCCGGAGGACGGCACGGCCGTCGGCGACCGGGAACTACCGCTCCAGTGAAAGAATAAGTGCCGCTCCTCGCACCCGACGAGCCGGCAACATCAATCGGCCAAAGTGAGGCTCGGCGCTCTGGACAACGGTCCTCTGGTAGCGTAATTTACAGGTTCTTGATGGCCGTTGCCGTCCGAGCGAAGAATCCCAGCGTTCCCGGTCAGATGCCGATTCGCCGGAGAACGAGATTCCAGCGAACGTAACCTGTTTGTTCCAAAGAGCTTGAAACCATGAGTGCCACGTACGCCATCATTGCCGACGGAGGAAGGCAGTACCGGGTGGAACCGGGTCAGCAACTGGAAGTGGACCTGCGCTGCGATGCCAAGCGAGGCCAGCAAATCCAGTTCGACCAGGTGGTTGCCCTGCGGGACGAAAACGGACTCCAGATTGGCCGGCCCACGCTTGCCGGGGTGCGGGTGGTGGCCGAAGTGCTGGGCCCCGTGCGGGGAGAAAAGATTATCGTCCAGAAATTCAAACGCCGCAAAAACTACCGCCGCAAACATGGGCACCGGCAATGGTACACCCAGGTGGTCATCCGCAGCATCGAAACCGAATAGCCGCCCGAGAATAAAACTCCAAAGCAGCTAAAAGCCTACGGGGAGTATCGCCGGGCCAAGACTCGCCAAGGGTCTGTGGCCCGGTGTTTTTTTTGGCCTGGGCCACCGGCTTCCACCTGCGGTCCCGGCCAATTTGTCGCCCCGGGACGCCCGGGAACCAGGTTTGGTTGTTCCCTGAGATAGCCCGGCGTATACTTTCGTCAACGGGGCGTATCGTCTCGTTTTTCAGTTCGGAGGGCGACAAGCAGTTTTTGTCGTCGGGTGTTGTAACGCCGCACGTGCAATGCGGCCGTACGGTCATTGGGCGTTTGGGGAGTATTTCTCATGCGCAACTCCCTTTTCGAAATCCTGCGGCGAGGGTGGGCTTTGCTGGTGCTGTTGGTGGCCGTGCTGCTGGCCCTCGGGACGCAAGCACGGGCGGAACAGCAGACGGAGGCTCCCGACGCCGACCAGCCCTCCCAACGGAGCAGGTCGAAAAAACCTCAGTTCATTCGCTTGCTCCGCAACCGGGAAGGAAAGCCCCTGGCGCTGCAAACAGCGGTGGTCAGCTACGCGGGCAAGAATGCCCGAGGACAACAGGTCCAAGTGGACCTGATTGGAGCCATCCACATCGCCGACCGCGAGTATTACCAGGAACTGAATCGGCTGTTCGACCAGTACGACGTGCTGCTCTACGAGCTGGTGGCTCCTAAGGGGCTGCAGCCGCGCCGCGGGCGCGAGGGGATGTACGCCCCCATCGCCCGATTCCTGGGCTTGGCCGATCAGATTGAGGTGATCGACTACGAAAAGCAGCACTTCGTCCATGCCGATATGTCCCCGGAAGAGTTTGCCACCTCGATGCGGAAAAAGAAAGAAAGCCTGTGGCAGATGTTCTTCAAGCTGCTGGGAGCCAGTATGGCCCAGCAAGCCACCTCGGGCGCAAGCGATGCCGAACTGCTGGTGGCCCTGCTGCGGCAGGACAAGAAAGAACTGCGTCGCGTGCTGGCCGCCCAGATGGCCGCCAGTCAGTCCATCCTGCAAGCCCTGGAAGGCCAACAAGGTTCCACCCTCATTTCGGAACGGAACAAAGTGGCCTTGAAGGTGATGCAGGAACAGATTGCCAAAGGCCATCGGAAGCTGGGTATCTTCTACGGAGCCGGCCACCTGGAAGACATGGACCGCCGCCTGCGTAAGCAGTTCGGCTTCCGACCAATCGGGCTGAAGTGGCTCACCGCTTGGAATCTGGAGTAGCCGGAGCCGTTTTTCTGGCTTCTCTTGCTCCCGGCCGACTCCCGGTGTTTTCGTAAGCTATACTTCCGCTGGAGACGGCAAACCGCCGTTTTGCACACTTCCGCTGCGCCCGCTGGGGGACAGGGGCGCGTCCGGGAGGCGTTTCGTTCACTTCGCTTCGGGAGCAGAGCCATGGCTTCTCCGCAGGTCCAACGCCGCTCGCGCCTCTTGGTCCACCGCCGTGTGCAGGGCTGGTTGATGCTGCGAGTCCTGGTGTACCTGGGCTGCGCGGCGTTGTTCGTTACGGTAAGCCTGGTGCTGTGGCAACTGGCCGCCCGCGGACCGGCCCGATGGAACCACAACCATCTGCGGGACATTTGGAATCAGTACGCGCCGGTGTTCATCGCCGTGGGACTGTTGATTCCCTTTTTCGTGTACGACGTGCTGCGGTTCAGCCACCGGTTCATGGGCCCGCTGTATCGCTTGCACCGTTCGTTGCAAGCGTTGGGGCGGGGCGAATCCGTGGAGCCGCTTCGCTTCCGCGAAGGAGACATGCTTCACGAAATGGCCGAAGCCTTCAACCAGGTGCTCCAGCGCGTACAACAGCAGCCCACGCAACAGGAACCTTCGGGGGACACTGTGACGCAGCAAGAGGAACCCGCCAGCTCTCTCCCTGAACAGGACAACCAGACGGTTACGGTTGCAGCGGATGCTCCGAAGGAAACCGTGGCTTCCTAACCTCCCAGCTTGGAGCGGACACCCCGATGCGCCACCTACTGAGTGAACACCGCTGGTTGTCCGTACCGCTTGTCCTGGGGATTTACGCACTAATCCTCTACGGGGCGTGGACGCTCTGTTCCAGCTACAGCGGTTGGATCGTCTGGGGCTGGGGAACCGTCCTGTTGCTGGACCGCCTGGGTCCCAAGTGGTTGGCTCCTAAGGCTGCCGCTTCATCTCGGGCAATCCTGCTGATGCGGTTGCTCTATTTCCTCATCGGAGCCGGGCTGGTAGCGCTGCTGGTGCCGGGCAACGTCCCCTGGACCGAATGGCTGCTGGCCGGAACGACGCTGGCCTTGGCGAGTTATCTGGTGGAACACGTGCTGGAGTTCGTCGCTTGTTGGTTTCCCATGAAGGCACCGGATCCGGCGGGACAATTGCTTCGCCGGGGAATTGTCTCGGCCGGTGTTCTTGCTGCGGTGCTGCTGGTCGGCTATCCGCTCATTTGGGCCCACCCCGTTCACCGCCGTCCGGTTTGGACCCCAGCGGACCTGGAACTGGCCTACGAGGACGCGGAACTGGTTACCGCTGACGGCATCCGCCTGCGCGGATGGCTGGTTCCGGCCGACCAGGCTAAGGCCACCGTGGTGTATTGCCACGGCTACGCGGAACACCGCGGACAGGTCTTGGCGTTGCTGTGCCCCTTGGTGGAAAGCGGCTACAACGTGGTCGCCTTCGATTTGCGAGGCCACGGACAAAGCCAAGGACACACGCTCGGATTCGGCTCGCTGGAACGGAACGACCTGCGCGCCATCTGCCGCCTGGCCCAAGAACGATTTCCCGGCAAACCGCTCCTGCTGGTCGGCGTTTCCTACGGGGCCGCATTGGTGCTGCAAACCTTGCCGGAGCTGGAGCACGTGCGCGGGGCGTGGGTCGATTCCAGCTACGCCCGGGTGGATTGGCTCTGGGAACGGCAGTTGACGATGGTCCCGCAGCCCCTGCGACCCCAGGCCGCTCAGTTGGCCTGGCGATTGGTAACCTGGGACAGCCGCCAACGGGAACCTTCGGTCCACCCGCTCGAACGGCTCGAACAGACCCGGGTGCCGCTGGCCTTTTGCCACTGGAAGAAAGACCCACTTACTCCGTTTTCCGACGCACTGCTGCTCTACCGCACCTACCAGGGGCCGAAGCAACACTTCTGGATCGACCGGCCTCTTTCCTGGGGACTGACTCGCCAAGGTCGCAAAGAATACTGCATGCGGTTGCTTCAGTTTCTCGACCGCTGCGTGGCTGAGCGTTGAAGGCGGCAAAACCGCCGCAGCCACGGGGAGCTTCCGCATTCGAGGGCGTGGAGGCTTGGAGGCGTGGGGGCGTGAAGGGCGCGAGCCCCGCACTTCAGTGCGGGGAGAAAAGTCGGGAATCGGCTTGCGCCATGCGCCTTGCGCGAGGAGCTTCCGCTCCAGCGGAAAAATATGCGTTCGTACTCGTGCTCCTACTCGTACTCGTGCTCCTACTCGGAATTCGTACTCGGTAGCTCGTTATCGGCGACCGCGAATCGGCAAGCCGCCGACTTCAGTCGACGGAGGACAGCACGGCCGTCAGCGACCGGGAGCTTCCGCTCCGGCGCAAGAATAGGGGCAGATTCTTGCACCGGGCGAGCCGCCAGCTTTCCAGCTTTAGCTGGCGGAGGAGAGGCACTGGGAAGCGTTTGCGTTTTTGTTTTTTCTCCCCGGACTGAAGTCCGGGGCTCGCATTGAAGTCCGAGGTTCGTCGTGAAGTTCCGAACTTGCCAATGACACGGCAGAACACTGCGGCAATCTTGCAAGGCGCCAAACGACGAATCGGCGTGTGTTCCCGACCACTCAAGACCCAAGACACAAGACCCACGACCCTTTTCTCCCGAGTTGGCCGAAGCGCCGAAGCAGGGGCCTCCACCGGTGCGGTTAAAGACAATCGCCTCGGGTCCTTGGGAGAGGGCATTGCCGCCCCCGGGCGGTTCGAGGCACAATGCAGTTTTCGGCCGGTTTTGGCTTTTCCGAAAGCAGCACCAGCAGGCGCGTTTGCATGTCCGCTCCGACGATGACCGAACCGTTGATCCAGTGCCGCCGCATCAGCAAGCACTTCGGCGGCACGGTTGCTTTGGATGACGTGACGCTGGAAATCCAGCGGGGAACGCTGCACGCCATCGTGGGGGAGAACGGAGCGGGCAAGAGCACGCTGATGAAAATCCTCTCCGGCGTCATCACGGACTATCAAGGCCAGTTGCTCCTGCGGGGCCAGCCGGTGCGGTTCGTCTCGCCGCTGGATGCGGCCGCAGCCGGTATCAGCATCATCCACCAGGAACTCAACCTGGTCGAAGAACTGACCGTGGCGGCCAATGTGTTCCTGGGACGCGAGCTGTGCGGTGCGGCCGGCTGGCTCCGACGCGGCCAGATGCAACGCCGCACCCAGGAAGTGCTTCAGCGGCTCCAGTGTCCCGTTTCGCCGCAGGAAGTGGTGGGACGGCTCCGCGTGGGAGATCAACAACTGGTGGAAATCGCCCGCGCCTTGGCCTTCGATGCCGAAGTGCTCATCATGGACGAACCCACCAGCGCCTTGACCGAAGCCGAAACCCAGCGGCTGTTCCAGCTCATCGGCCAGTTGCGCCGCCAGGGAGTGACGATTCTTTACATTTCGCACAAGATGGACGAAGTGTTCCAGTTGGCCGATCGGATTTCGGTGCTCCGGGACGGACGCCACGTGGCCACGCTGGACCGGAAAGCCACCTCGCCGCAGGAAATCACGCGGCTGATGGTCGGCCGGGAAGTGCAGCAACAGCAATCGCTCCGGCAACGTGCTCCCGGTCCCGTGGTGCTGCAAGTGCGGGGGCTTTCCCTGCCCCGGGCCGACATTCCGGGCAAGTGGCGGCTGCGGGACATCGACCTGGAGGTCCGTGCCGGCGAGGTGCTGGGGTTGGCCGGGCTGATGGGAGCCGGTCGGACCGAGCTGCTGGAATGTCTCTTCGGCGCTTCGCCGGTTCCTCCCCAGGGCGAAATCCTGCTGGACGGCAAGCCGGTGCGTTTTGAACACCCGGCCCAAGCCGTGGCCCAGGGCGTGGCTCTGGTTTGCGAGGACCGCAAGCGGCAAGCGCTGTTCGACCAGTTGGACGTGGCCGAAAACATCCTCATCTGCACGCTGCGGGACGCGGTGCAAGCCGGACTGCTCAGCCCGCGCAAACAGCTCCAACTGGCCCAGCAGGAGGCACAACGGCTGCGCATTCGCGCGCCGGGGCTGCGGGCCCCCATCACCGCGTTGAGCGGCGGCAACCAGCAAAAGTGCATCATCGCCCGGTGGCTCCGCACCGCTCCGCGGCTGCTGTTACTGGACGATCCCACCCGGGGAATCGACGTGGGCGCCAAGGAAGAACTCTATCGGCTCATCGACCAGTTGTGCCGGCAACAAATGGCCATCGTGCTCACTTCCAGCGAATTGCCCGAACTGCTGGCTTTGTGCGACCGGATTGTGGTGCTTAACCAGGGGCGGGTAACGGGCCGGTTTTCCCGCGACCAGTTTTCCCAGCAGGCAATCCTAGCCGCCGCCACAGGAGGGCAGGAAGAAACCTGATGGCCTGAACCACCGCTCCGCGCGGAACCAAAGGGTTCGGCGGCTCGGCGATTCGCGGTGGTCGATAACGAGCTACCGAGGACGAATTCCGAGTACGAGCACGAGCCTTTGTTTTTTTACCGGAGCGGAAGCTCCAGGCACAATGCGCACGGCGCAAGCCGCAAGCCGATTCCCACCTGGAGCGGAAGCTCCCGCTCAAGACCCAGGACTCAAGACGCACGACTCGGGGGCTTCCGGCTCAGGCGGCCGGCCCCAGCTCGCCGCGGCGGCGCTGAAGCTGTTGCTTGAGACGTTGGACAATCGAGCTGTGCATCTGGCTGACGCGGCTTTCGGACAGATCGAGCGTGGCTCCGATCTCCTTCATCGTCATCTCTTCCAGGTAGTAGAGGATGATGATGAGCCGTTCGTTGCGGTTCAGGCCTCGGGTCACCAGCCGCATTAGTTCCTTCTTTTGCAGCCGCCGGGTGGGGTCTTCGCTCTTTTTGTCTTCCAGGATGTCGATTTCGCGGACATCCTTGTAGCTGTCGGTTTCGTACCACTTTTTGTCCAGGCTGACCATGTTCACCGCGGTGGCTTCCCGCTGCATCTTTTCCAGTTCCTGGAGGCTGATGCCCAGTTCCTCGGCCAGTTCTTGTTCGTTGGGATGGCGTCCGAGTCGGGCTTCCAGGTTCTTGATTGCTTCGTTGAGCTTGCTGGCCTTGCTGCGGACGAGCCGGGGCACCCAGTCCATGGTGCGCAGTTCATCCAGCATGGCGCCGCGAATCCGCGGCACGCAGTAGGTTTCGAACTTCACACCGCGGGAAAGATCAAACGCCGCGATGGCGTCCATCAGCCCGAACACCCCCGCGGAGATCAGGTCGTCCAACTCCACCCCGTCGGGCAGCCGGGACCAGATGCGTTCGGCGTTGTATCGGACCAAGGGCAGGTAGATTTCGACCAGTCGGTTGCGGAGCTCTTCGTTATCCGGGTCGGCTTTGAATTGCTGCCAGAGTTGCTGGATTTCTTCCTGCGAAAGGTCTTGCCGAGTGAGGGTCGCCATACCTTCCTCCCTGAAACGTGCGGCGTGGGAACGGGGGGGCACTTAGCCGGTCGGAGGCATCTGGTCCATCAGGCCTCCTCGCCTGGAGTTTGGGCCAGGGTGTCGCGGGCGCCCAGTTGGACGATCCACTGGGCCACCACTCCGCAGACCAGTCCCAGGCCGCCGTAGCTCAGCAACGCCAGCCACGCCTGCCAAAGCACCGACTCGGCGGAACCGCCGGCCAGCAAACCGCGCCAAAGCGCCGCCTGCCAGGCCACCAACGCCAGCAGTGCACCACAGCGGCCGATCATTCCAGGGGGGTACCTGAGAGGAACTCCAGATCCGCACGTCCGGCAACACGCGGTCCGGGGGACCACTCCCCTTATCGGCCACTGGAAGGAAACGATTCATTGTTTTTTCACGCCTTGCCATGAAATGTTTCTCAACGACCCGGTGTAAACGTTTCAGGTGGAAAACTCACTAATTTCCTCGCATCGGACACAAAACCCGCTACCTGCACGACCCGGTGTCCACACGAAGCGCCGGCCCGCAGGGCGGGGCAGGGGGGCAGCCCGCGGCGCGGTTCCGGCTCCGGGGCGATTGAGCCACAATTCAGCCGTTTTGTTCGCCTAGCAGTTGTCCGGCCAGACGGTCGGCGCGGGCCGCCTGGATGTCGTCCGGTACGTTCTGTCCGTCGGTCAGGTAACTCAATGGCAGGGGCAGTTGCTCCAGCACCGGCAGTAGATGGCCCAACGCGGCCGCCTCGTCCAGCTTGGTCAGCAGCAGACGATTGGGACCCACGACGTCGAACCTCCGAGCGGTGCCCAGCAACGTGTTGGCCCCGGCCGAAGCGCTGAGGACCAGATGCACTTCGTCGGCCTGAGCCAGCGCGAGGAAGGCTTTCAGCTCATGCAGCTTCACTTCGTCCCGAGGGCTGCGCCCCGCCGTGTCGATAAGCACCAGCTCCACCTGACCCAACTGGGCCAGGGCAGGGGCCATCTCCCCGGGCGAGCCGACCACCACCATGGGCAGGTCGATAATCTGGGCATAGGTTCGCAACTGCTCCACGGCGGCGATGCGGTAGGTGTCCACGGTAATCAGTCCCACGCTGCGGCGTTGCCGTAGCCGGAAGTTTGCCGCCAGCTTGGCGATGGTGGTGGTTTTGCCTACCCCGGTCGGGCCCACCAAGGCCACCACGCGCCGCTGGCCGGAAACAAGCTGAATAGGACCAGCCACTTTCAGCCGCGATTCCACCAGGCGGTGCAGTCGCCCACGCATCAGCAGCGGGTCGTGCAGCTCTTCCGGCGGCAGTTGCTGGGCCAGTTGCTGTACCAGTTGCTTGGCGGCTGGTTCGGGCAGGTCACGATCCAGCAGCTCGGTGAACAGGTCGAAAAGAGGCTCGGGCACCTCGGGCACACGCGCCGCTCGGCTTTCCTGGTAGAGCCGAGCCACCATCTCTTCCAGTTGCGACAACTGCGTGGAGAGCACCCGGGGCAGCTCTTGCGATTCCCAACGAGGCGCCGGGGCCGCTTCCGCCGGCGCAGGAGCCGCTACGGAGGCCGGCGCCGGCTCGGGCCGGTTCACCCGCGAGGGCACCTTCACCTGGAGCGAAGCGGTCACTTCCACTTCGGTCCGCCGGCGGAGGCGATTCCACAGCCCGCGCCGGGGCACGTGACGGGTTTGCAACACGGCCGCTTCCGGGCCCAGTTCGCTACGGACCAGGGCCAACGCCTCCTGAATCGTGGCGGCTCGGAACGTGCGTACTTCCATCTCCTCGATCCTCATCCTGGCTTGTCCGTCGCCGCGGCGGGCTTACCGCTCGGGCGGGACTTGTGGCACGTCAGGTGTCGGTTACTACGGCTACGCTTTCCACAATCGTGTCGCGGGTCACCTCGTTGTAGCTGAGCACCACCAGGTCGGGCAGGTGGGCTTCGGTCAGTTGTTTTACGCCGGCTCGGATCTGCGGGCTGACCAGCAACACCGGCGGGCGGTTTCGGGCCTGGAGTTCCTTGATTGCCTCGGCAATCCGGCGGCAGGTATGCTCCACGGCCTGCGGGCTCATGCGGATGAACAGGCCCCGCTCGCTGTGGTCGATTGCCGCCCGGATGCGGTCTTCTAGCGCCGGGTCCATCGTCACCACGAGCAACCGCCGCTCGGCGTCGCGGTACCGGGTGCAAAGAGTGCGAGCCAGGCGATGCCGCACGTGTTCGGTCAACAGCACCGGGTCTTTGCCCACCCGAGGGGCGTAGTCGCCCAGGGCTTCCAGGATGGCGTCCAGGCGGCGGATGGGCACTTTTTCCCGCAGCAGCATCTTCAGCACCGTCTGCACTTCGGCCAGGCTCATCTGCTTGGGGATGAGCTCTTCGACCACCGCCGGTGCGTGTTCCTTGAGCTGGTCGATCAGGTGCTTGGTTGCGTCGCGGGTAAGCAGCTCGTCGGCGTTGTCCTGCACCACTTTGGACAAATGGGTGGCCAGCACCGCGGTCGGTTCGACCACGGCCGAGTAGCCCAACATCTTGGCCTGGTCGGCCAGCCCCGGCTCGATCCACACCGCCGGCGTTCCGTAGGCCGGATCGGTCGTTTCCACTCCCGGCACTTTGCCGGTCGTGTTGCCCGAATCCAGAGCAAGCAACATGCCGGGCATGAGCGTGCCTTCGGCCACCGGCACGTCGGCGATCTTGATGCGATACTGGTTTTCGCCCAGGCGGAAGTTGTCCCGAATGCGCACCTTGGGCATGATGATGCCCAGGTCGGCGGCAATCTGTTGCCGGACCGACTGGATGCGCTGGAGCAGGTCGCCCCCACGTTTAGGATCGGCCAGGCGGATAAGCCCCACGCCGATTTCGATCTCCATCGGATCGACGGTCAGGTAGTCTTCGATCTTGGGTTCCTGGGCCTTTTGGGCCTTGGCTTCTTTTTCAGCCGGGTCCTTCTGCTCGCTTTGCTGTTGCTGGGTGGTAGCTCCGCGTTGCAGCAGCCAGGCCAGACCCAGGCAACCGCCGCCGAGCACGAACAGCGGAATCCGCGGCAGGTTGGTAAAGACCAGCACGCCCAGGAACGAACCGGCCACGGCCAGCGCCTGTGGGCGGGAGAAGAGCTGGTGCAGGAACTCGCCCGGCAGGTTCGTCTCGTTGGTGCTGCGGGTAACCAGCAGACCGGCGGCCAGGGAGATCAAAAACGCGGGCACCTGGCTTACCAGCCCGTCGCCGATGGTTAGCTTGGTAAAGAGCGAGGCAGCCTCGGAGAGTGGCATCCCGGCTTCCAGCGTGCCGATGAGCAGGCCGCCCACGATGTTGATCAACGTGATGATGATGCCGGCGATGGCGTCGCCGCGGACGAACTTGCTGGCACCGTCCATCGCTCCGTAGAAGTCGGCCTGTTGGGTGATTTCCTGGCGGCGTCGCTGGGCTTCGTGTTCGTCGATGATTCCGGCGTTCAAGTCGGCGTCGATGGCCATTTGCCGGCCCGGCATCCCGTCCAAGGCGAACCGCGCGGCCACTTCGCTGATTCGGGTAGCCCCCTTGGTGATGACCACGAACTGGATTACCACAATGATGATGAAAATAATCAGCCCGACTACAATGCGGTCCCCGGCCACGAATTCGCCGAAGGAGCGAATCACTTCGCCGGCAGCAGATAGCCCGTAGCGGTCGGCCCGGGTCAGAATCAACCGCGTGGTGGCCACGTTGAGCACCAGCCGCAACAGCGTGGTGGCCAGCAGCAGGCTGGGAAAAATGCTGAACTCCAGCGGCGTGCGGACGTAGATGGTCGTCAGCAGCATGATGATGGCCACGGTGATGTTGGCCGCCAGCAGCACGTCCATCAACACCGGGGGCAGCGGCACCAGGATCACCAGCACGCTGGCGATGATCCCCACTGGCAGAATCAAATCCTGCCAGCGCCAGGGACCCGGAGCAGCAGCGGTGGAAGGAGCCGTGGCCATGGTGCAAGCACAAGGGAAACGGAAACGTGCGAAGACTGCTAACCAGTCAGCCGTTCGGGGGTGGGGAACCGTAGCAACTGCCCCGGGGAGAGTCCAGATCGGTTGTGAGGCAAGGTTTCAAACAAGCTATACCGCAGGAGGCACCGCCCGTCCGGCAACGGTTGCGGGCATCGGGCTTACCAAACTGGTGGCATTGCTTGTACCCGGGAGCCATGCGCCCGACTCACTTCCGCTGGCAATGCTTGCCTGGCCCGGAGAGACGAGTTCCACTGACGCGAAAACCGCCACAAGCTACGCCCCACGGGACTTCTGAAGACGGACGTTCGCAGCGTTGTTAGTAAACCGATGTCCCCAGCGTTACCCTCGGCGGCTTGCTGCTTGCAAGAAGAGGCGTTTTTCCGCGTGCTGGAGCGGAAGCTTCCCCTTGCGGCTCTCAAACTCCCACGTCCTCAAACCTCATGCCCCGAAGCCTCTACGCCGCCCCAAGCCTCAACGCCCCTAAGCCCTCGTGCCCCCTGCGTAGCAGCACCGCATTCGCTGCCGGCTGGACTGCTTCGTGCTATCGCACACGGCAGCGGAAGTGGATGACACCGCCCTGGCCGGGCTGGAGCGGGTCGATAATTTCCCACCGCAGGACCAGCGATCCTACTTCGTTTTGCTGGGTGAAGAAGTCGGCTTTGAGCGAGCATTGGGCCGACCCTTTGACGTATTCCAGCCGGCCGACCAGGTTGTCCACAATGGTCACGTTCCCGATGACCTGGGTGCCCACGTTGTCGAAGCGGATGGTGAAGTGGATTTCCTCGCCGGGGCGGGCGGCCTGCTTGTCGGCGATCTTGACCACCCGCAGACGAGCGGTTCCCTTGGGTGTTTTCACCTGATAGGTCGTTTGCAACTTGCGATCGCCAGCCACGGCGTTGGCCTGCTGATTGCCCAAGAATACCTGGACGGCTTTGTCGTGCGACCAACTGGCTGCGGCCTGAACGCCGAAGGCCAACCGGGCCTTTTCGGCCTGAATGAACTCGCCCCGTTGAATGATGCCCAGGTCTTCAAACGGCAGCAGCTTTCCACCGGCTGTGTGCGGCAACAGCCGTTGGGAGACGCGGCCCGGATACTGTGTGCGGCGGAACTGCTCCAGGCTGCGCGTGCCCACTCCGGCCACGGCCTGGTAGTCCTGGGTGCTGGACCAGACCGGCTGCGTGCGCCGTCGCATTTGAGTGCCCAACTGGCGCTGCACTCCGGCGGCTTGCGCCACGTGGAGCCGTTGCTTCAAGTCCACCACGGCCCGGACCGACGCGAACCGCGGAGCGTAGATCGGCACCCGATTGGACGGCTGCACCACCACCTGGCCGTCCAAGGTGTCGAAGTGCCCAATCGTATCGCCCGGTTCCAGCCCGTCCAGGCTGAAGTCGGGGCGAACCTGGGTCGGGTAGTGGCCGTCGCCGCCGTCGTGAATCGTTTCCACATCGGGCCAGGGAGCGTGTCCGCGGACCGGTGGCACCACGCGCTGATGCATACGGCCGGGCCAGCCAGTGGGATGAGGAGTCACCATCAGCGGCACCGGCGGGGCAGGGGGGGAGTGCCGATGGTCCGCTACCGGCACGCGATGACCGACCAGTTGGATTTGCCCACCGGAACTTTGGGAAGCCGGAGTCGGTTGCGGTTCTTCCAGCGGCGAAACAGCCACCGCAACCGCTTCCGGCTCCGGTGATTGCGAATCCGTTTCGGCCAGTCGGAACGGGTCCCGCGGCGGCTCTTGCCGGGCGGTGGTCTGGAGCCAGCCGGGGCCTCGTGGAGCAGCAGTACACGAACAAAGAATCAGCGTAGCCAGGGCAATCAACAGCCCCCGGTACCACCAAGGGAGCAAGCCCCCGGGGACGGTGACCAACGAGGCCGAAGCGCGAACGTTACGATTCATGATACCTTACTGCGACGGTGCCGGGAGGGAGAGCATCTGTGTCCGAGGAAACGATACCGGCCGCACCGGAGCCGCGGATGTTTTTCGGGCGTTGCGGGCCGGTTGCGGCAGAGCTTGCAGGTAAACAAACGGCGGCGATCCGTACAGAAATCCCGGATCGGGCGCGGCGGTGTTCCGAGGGGTACGGGAGCCAATGCGGACAATCGCCAGCGGCCGCCCCAACGCGTCGGCCACCTGGAGCGGGTCCTCGCCCGGGCGGACGTCGAACCACTGCACGCCTTTGGCCGGAGCAGGGGAGGGGAGAGCACGTTTGGGATCCTCCACGTAAACCACCCGCACGATGAACTTCCCCTGCAGGGCCAGTTCCAGGTCGTTCTGGTCCAGGTGGATGGGCACGGGGAATTTGACGGCCAGTTTTGCTGGGGCGAACGTGCGGTCGATCAGTTCCACCGTGGGATAGAGCTCCTTGCCGGGGTGGCCCGGAATCTGGGTTACCCGCAGCCGATACACCGGGCCAATCAACAGCCCCACGGTGAGGCTCGCCTGCGGAGGTTCGAAGCGTCCCTTTCGGGCCAGAGCCACTTTGGCTCCCCGGGGAGGAATGAGCTTGACGGGCTGAAAGTAACCGGCCCACGGCCCTCCGCGTTGCAGTTGCTGCCGTCCAATCGCTCCCGGTGGGGCCAACCCGGATTGCAACCGGTGTGGTTGCCAGGCGGATTGGGCCCAGGCGTCGCCGCCAGCGGCCAGGTGAACGGCGGCCAACAGCCACACTATCGGCAGCACGATGCAACTGCGAGGGCCATGGGTCGTCATGGATGGGGCCGGTTCTTTCGAAGCTGGCAAGGAGAATCTTACCCTTGGGGTTCACACCCGCTTACGGCTGCTGCGGTCCCTGGGACGGCGCTGCCGACGAGGGTAGCCCGGGCAACGCAACGCCGCCGCGCGGAATGGGCCGGGCTCCCGGAGCCACCACTTGTTCTTCGATGAAGGTTTGCGTAGGCGGCTTCGGATAGCTCAAGCCGGGCGTCTGGCGCACATGCACCTCCAGTTGCGAAGTCGGCCCGGGAATGTTGTGCTTCGTGTGGTTGGTAATCGAATGCTTCCGCAGTCCAGCCGGGACCCCCAAGGGCAGATGCGGCGGACCGGGCAGCCCAATCGGCGTGCCCACGTATGGCATCCCGTACGGCGGCATGGTCACGCCCGAGACGTAAGTCGGCGGCAGGCTCAGGCGGCGGCTTTCGTGCTGGGGAGCTCCCGCGGCACCGAACGAAGCCGGGCGGATTTTCCCACCGACCGGTCCTGCTCCGGGCAGTTGCAGGTCCTTGTTGCCCATGCGCACGATGGCCAGGATCGAGCCGCGGCGGTCGGCTTCGCGGATCGGGTCCACCCCCGGATCCAAACGCGTGCTCACCAGGGTTTCCACCCCCGCCACGGCCAGCTCCTGATATTCCGGATCCGGCAGGTAGATCACCTTGGTGACGAAATTCCCGCTGAACACCTGGGCGAAGTCTTCCTGGGTGAAGGCCACGGGCACCTGATTGTGGGCCAGGAAGGCTTCGGTCTTGGGGGTGGCCGGACCAACTTCGATCGTCGGATAGAGTTCCTTGCCCGGATGGCCCGGAATGTTGGTCAGCTTCAGCCGGTAGATGGCCCCTTGGGGGAACTCCTGGGCCCCGGGAGCTACCAGCGGTTCGGAATCGAAGGCACCGGGACGGCTCACGCTCCACTGGATTTGCATTCCCTGGGGGCTGACGAACGCAATCTGACTGCTGCGCACCTGCACCGGCGGCTGCGGTCCCGGCATCATCACGCCGGGCCCTGGCCCGTCCACTCCGGGCCCGGGATGCAGCAGCAGCGGAGCCGGGGGCAGGTTGTAAACCGGCGGCCCGTCCGGCTTGTGCCGGTGGAACAAACGTGGATGCTCCTGGTGTTGCCACAAGCAACCGCCGCTGAGCAAGGCGGCGGCCATCAGGCCAAGTAGAACTGTTCGCCTTCGCATGGTCTTCCCCCAAGTTGGTGTGCGGGCAATCCGTTGCGCACGCTGAGCTTTGCGGATCGGGGCGTCGGCCCAACCAGGTGACGTGGACCTCGGGGTCCCGAATCCCTAAAATGCTGCCTTTTCGACGGCGGAGGCACTCGGCGTACCGGGGCCGCAGAGCCTCTGACCTAATGCTTCGGCGCCGAAACGACGATTTCTTTGGCAAATCCGGCACTACCTGAAGATGAGCTACAGGCTCTCCAGACCGAAGACGCTGCTAGGACTGCTGGCACTGGGCGTTCTGGCCGGTGCCGCCCTGGGCGCCTGGAACCGCTGGCGCGCGGTCCGCAAAAGCAGCGATTGGATTGTGCTTGCCCCCTCGGCCGAACAGGCCGCTTCCCAACCGCTGGAGCAAGCCCCCGAAAAGTGCCAACGCTGGCTGAAGCAGGCCAGGCAACGCTTGCTCCGCATGCCGGCTCTAGCTGCCCGAGTTCGCATCCGAGCCCGAATGTTCGGCCGGGAAATGCTGGGAGCAGGCCGCTACTGGCAATCGCCCCCCGAGCCCCGAAACGCCAAACCCTATTTGCAAACGCGGTTTCAATGGGCGCTGCGTCAGGGAGAACAGTCGGTCCGCTGGCAGCAGGTTTGCGACGGCCGCTACGTGTGGACCATGACCCGATACCCTCACAAACGCCGCTTGACCCGGGTCGATCTGACTGAAGTGGCGCAAACCGCCGCGGAGAGCAAACAGTCGCCACGCGCCCCGGAAGTCGCCTACGGACTGGCTGGCTTGCTGGACCAGTTGTTGCAAAGCTGTCACTTCACGCACTGGCAGCCGGCCCAAATCCAGTCCGTGCCGATGATCGCCCTCTATGGCACGTGGCGCAAGCAGACGCTCAAGCCGCTGGTCCGGCAGCCCGAGGCGCTTTTTGCCGGACCGCTGCCTAAGGATTCCCCCGAGCTGCCGGACCACTTGCCCCAACAGGTCGTCGTTTACTTGAGCCGGAAGGACTTGTTCCCGTTCCGGATCGACTACCGGCGGGGCAGGGGGGAGGAGGAGAAAATTCGTGTCGTGCTGGAGTTTTTCCAGCTCCAGGTCAGTCCGGAAGTGGACCCTTCGCTGTTCACGTATCGCCCGGGGAGGCTTCGCGTTCACGACGAAACTCAGGCGGTGCTGAACCAGTTGCGGCAGGCGGCTCGCAGTCGTGAAGATGAAACACGGCGTTGAGCGTAATCAGCCGCGTCTTGCGCAGACTGTAATGCACGACGTTCACGCCGCAGTTGTCCTGCCGGATGGCTCGCCATTGTTTCAGCGGCAGCCCGAGCAAGTGGCTCAGGTAGGTCCGCAGCACGATGTTGTGGGCGACCACCACCACGGTCTGCCCAAGGTGGCGGCGTCCAATTCGCTCCAAGGCCGGAGCGGTACGTTGTAACACCTGGGTCAGGTTCTCTCCGCCTCGGTAGCCGACCACGTCCGGCGATTCGATAAAACGGCGATAGTATTCGGCATCCTGCTCCATGATTTCCGGCCAGGTCTTTCCGGCCCACTGGCCCAGGTCGCATTCGGCCAGGGCTTCTTCGGTCTGGGGCTCCAGATGGTGTGGCTCGGCGATTACCTGAGCGGTCTGGCGTGCTCGCAGCAGCGGGCTGGTATATACGGCCGACACCGAGCAAGGGGCCAGGAACTTCGCCGTGCGTTGGGCTTGCTCCCAGCCGGTTTCCGACAAGGGGGCGTCCGGACTCCTGCCTTGAAGCCGAGGCGGATTCTCCAGATTGATGGCCGTGGCCCCGTGGCGTACGAGCAGCAGAACAGTACGGTCAGCGTCTGGTGCTTGTATCACGTCGAAAATCCCAAGCAGGCTGTTGTTCTTTACACCCAAACCGCAATTAGAATAACAGCGTGCCACCTGGGTGCAAAGGGACTGGTAGCAGGCGCCAGCGCAGTTCTCTTTGTTCAGGAATCTTTGCCATGGCAGGACCGTATCCACCGCAAGGCCCTTTCCCTCCCCAGCAGCCACCGGGACCAGGGAATCCTTATGGGAGTCCTTCGTATTCTGCCACCCCGATGGGTGTTGGAGCAGCGGGTCTGAGAGAAAGAGTCCAAGCAAAGGTCGTTGCGCCGGGAGTCGCTCTGATTATCGTCGGCGTGCTGGGCATGTTGATGACTTTGATTAGCTTGGTTCTTGCCTTCCTGCCACCGCCGCCCATCGATCCGGACACCCCCGAATGGATTGCCGAAATCCGACGAGGAAGCCACGGGCTGGCAGCAGTGATAATTCAGATGGCTTTTCTCGTTGCCAACGGACTGATTATCGCCGGCGGCATCATGATGACGCGTTTCTCCTCCTGGGGGCTGGCCCTCACGGCTGCCATCCTGGCGATGCTCAACTTTGGAAACTGTTGCTGCGTGTTGGGCTTGCCCATCGGGATTTGGGCCACGGTGGTGTTGAGCAGCGAGGATGTCAAAGCGGCGTTCCAGGCCGGAAGTCGAACCGGCTATTACCCGCCCGGCGGCGGAAGCTATCCGCCCGAAGGTCCTCAACAGCCCACACCCCCTTACGGACGCTAGCAGACGGCCGCCGTAGCCTTTTACTGCTTCGTGGCAGGTGCCTGGGAAGCAAAACCGGCTCCGGCGTGTATGGAGTGAGGCTTCACCTGGGTTGCGAGAATCGCAAAGGGGCGGAACCATGTCGCAGCCACCCAACCAACCGCCTTCTTCTGCCCCGGGGCCTTCGCCCGAGGATTTCGGTCCCTGGTCTCCCGCCCCCTACGGCTGGAGACCTGTCAGCTTTCAGGAGGCAATCCGCAACAAAGTGCTGGCCCCGGGTATTGCGATGATCGTCCTGGGCGGCTTTGGCGTAGTGACTTCGCTGCTGTGGGGGCTGGGAGGACCCATTTTCTTCACGTTGTTTCCGCCAAAGGAAGCCCATCCCCTGGATGCGAACTTTTTCATCTGGTTCTCGAGCATCCTCGGATGCTTCGCGTTGATTCTCAGTGTCGGTATTGTCCTCGGCGGAATTGCGATGGTGCGATTCCGATCCTGGAAGTTGGCAATGACGGGGGCCATTCTGGCTCTGCTCAGCTTTTGTCCGCTGGGTGTATTCGGATTGGGAGTCGGCATCTGGGCCCTGGTGATCCTCACCCAAGCGGACGTGCGCGCCGCTTTCCAGTCAGCCCAAAACGAGGCAGCCGGCGATACGTCGGCTTTGTCCCAACAAACACGGACCGAACCCGCTGCTCCGGATTCCGAGACAGGCCAAACGAACACAGGAACAGCCGCGTCGTGAAAAACCGGCCTTTTCCAACACGCCGGTCCACAGCGGGCGGTGAACTCCCGGTTCCCAAGCCAGGGGCGTTTGCCATGTCTTCTTCCCCTTCGCCGAAGAAACAACCAGAGCAAGAGAATCCCTTCGCCAGTCCGCTGCATTACGAGCCGGTAGCCACGCCAGCGAAGGCCGCCCCCGATTTCTCCGAAGACGTGATGCAGCGGGCACGGCAAGCGGTCTTGGGACCGGGGATCGCCCTGATTGTTTCGGGAGTATTGGGAATCGGAACGGCCGTTCTCATTGGCGGGGATCTGACTGTCCATTGGGCAAGCCCGTCCGGATCGTCCCAGTTCTGGTACGCGGGGGTGCTGGCTGTCTTGATCGTTTTGCCCAGCGTCGTGGTTGTTGCCGCGGGTGTGTCGATGTGCTTCTTACGGTTTTGGACGCTCTGCCTGCTGGGAACTTTGATAGCTTTGCTGGGCTGTTTCTCCGGCGGCCCAATCGGCGTACTTGTTGGCCTTTGGGCTTTGGGCGTGCTCACCGCCCCGGAGGTGCGATGGGCCTTCCGGCAAGTACGCCGTGGCCAAGGAGAGAAAGAGCGGGGCGATTCGCCCACAACTCCTGTTGCCCGCTCGGGTGGCTCTGAATAGGGTAAAGGGAGTCCCCCAAACTGCCACCCACTCCCTGCCACGTTGAGGCCGTATGTTGCCATGAGTGTCGCCGCAGCTCCGTACCAGCTTGCCTTTGAGCAGCCAATCTACGAGCTGGAGGCCCGCATCCAGAAACTGGAAGCGGCTCCCGAACGCACCCCCGCGGTGCAGGAAGAGCTGCGCCGCTTGCGCCGCCAGTGGACCGAAACACTGCGCAACATCTACCAGAATCTGGAGCCCTGGCAGGTGGTCGAAGTGGCCCGGCATCCGGATCGTCCCCAGGCCCCCGACTACCTGCAAATGATCTTTGACGAGTTTGTCGAGCTGCACGGAGACCGAGCCTACGGGGACGACCGGGCCATTCTGACTGGCTTTGCCAAGCTGGAGCAGTTCAAGGTGATGTTTGTCGGCCATCAGAAGGGCCGCACCTACAAAGAACGCCCCCAGTGCAACTTCGGCTGCGCCCACCCGGAAGGCTACCGCAAGGCACTGGCCAAGATGCAGCTTGCGGCCAAGTTCGGCCTGCCGGTGGTTTCGTTGATCGACACGCCGGGGGCCTATCCGGGCATCGGAGCCGAGGAGCGGGGCCAGGCCTCCATCATCGCCCACTGCATCTTCGAAATGTCCCGGCTCCGCACCCCGGTAGTCTGCGTCGTCATTGGCGAAGGAGGCTCCGGCGGCGCGTTGGCCATCGGCGTGGGTGACCGCGTGGCCATCATGCAGTATGCCTACTACTCGGTCATCAGCCCCGAGGGCTGCGCCGGCATCCTGTGGAAAAGCCACACCTACAAGGAACAGGCGGCCAAGGCCCTGAAACTCACCTCCGCCGACCTGAAGCGTCTGGGCGTAGTCGACGACGTGATCGAAGAACCCCTGGGCGGCGCCCACCGCAACCCACACCAGGCAGCCAGCTCACTGAAGATGTATCTGCTCAAAACACTCCGCGAGCTGACCCAACAGCCGCTGGATAAATTGCTCCAGCAACGCTACGAGAAGTTCCGCCGCCTCGGGGTTTTCTACGAACGGGGAGTGCTCGTCCAGCGAGCCGGTGAGCCGCTGGCCCATCTGGACCAGAAGCTGGGCGGCGATCCGCCGGCTTGAGCAAGCCGGCCCGGTTGGCCGCGCCCCCGGCTCCAGATACCGCCAACTAGACAGCCTGCGACCACGGCCGGCGGCCCCCAACGTCCGATAATGTCTGTTATGTTCGGTTTGGGGCCGGATGCAGCCAGGTGCATTTGGCCAGCAAAAACCCTGGGGTTTCTGGCCCTCAGGCGGCCTGCGAGCCGGCCGTTTCGCGGTCCGATCCGACTCCCCCGCTGCCGCGGGTGGGTCGCAGCCGGGCAGGTGAGTTTCCGCCGGTGCGAAGCTCCGCTGGCCCGAGGGGTCGGGCTTCAGCGAGTCGAGCGGGCCGGAGACGAAGCTCCCGCGGAACGGTCCGGCTCGTCGGGAACCAGAAACGGCGAAAGCGTCTGGCTGCCGAGCAATTTGAGC
>WFOE01000185.1 GCA_015488215.1 Planctomycetales bacterium | reverse complement strand
GCAGACGAACCATCCCAGCACCACCACGTACCTGCGCCGGATGCTCGCAGGCCGCAGTCCGGTGTGGCAGAGCGAACGCCTGGACCCCGAGCAGCGCATGCGCGAAGCGCTGGTGCTGGCCCTGCGCACGCTGGAGGGCGTCTCGCCGGAGGCGTTCGCCCGCCGCTGGGGGCGCAGTCCCTGGCAACTGGCCGGCGAGGCCCTGGGCCGCTACCTGGAAGAAGGCTACCTGGTCGAGCAGCAAGGCCGCCTGCGGCTGAGCCGTCGCGGACTGCTGGTTTCCGATTCCCTCTGGGGAGCGCTGCTGGGTGGGTAGCGGTTTTGCGCCCGTGCGGGGAATAGCTCGTGACGAGCCGCACCAAAAGGTCTTGAGTCTTGTGTCTTCGGTCTTGAGCTGGTGCTTCCGCACCGGGCGGGAATGGGCTTGCGGCTTGCGCCATGCGCCTTGCGCGAGGAGCTTCCGCTCCGGCGGAAAATATGCGCTCGTGCTCGTACTCGTAATCGGTTGCTCGTTATCGGCAACCGGCGAGCCGGGAGCTTTAGCCTTAACTGGCGGAGGGCGGCGCGGTTGTCAGCGGGTGGATGCTTTCGCACCGGGTAACACCGAGCGTTTTCTTTTTTGTAGGCCCCCTGCCCGTTTTCTTTCCTAGTGCCCCTGGGCACCGGTTTGGGCTGCGGCGGATTCTTTGCCGCGGGCGGCGAACCGGGGGCTTGTCGAACCACGCGGCTTGTGCCATATTTCACAAACTCAAACCGCCCCGTGCGCGCAGGGGACCGTTGTCCCTGCGCCCCGGCAAGGCGTTGCCCGCCCCTGACACCTGCTTCGACAAAGGTGTTCCCGTGGCCGAAACGTTCGCCCTGTGGATGCCCGAGGCCCTGGCCTATCTGTTGGCCGGAGTAATCCAGGCGCTGCTGCTTACGCTGGTGGTAGCCGGCGGGGCGCTGCTGTTTATCTGGATGGAACGCAAGATCGCCGGCCGCATCCAGGACCGCCTGGGTCCCACCCGGGTGGGCGGCATGTTCGGCTGGTTGCAGTCGCTGGCCGACGGGCTGAAGCTGCTGGCCAAAGAAGACACCATGCCCAAGGCGGCCGACGCGCTGCTGTTCCGCCTGGCCCCCTATGTGAGCTTTTGCGCCTCGTTCGGGGCCTACATGCTGCTGCCCTTTGCCGCGGGTTGGGCCGCGCTGGAAGTGAGCATTTCGGTCTTCCTCATCCTGGCCATCCTGGGGCTGGAAGTGTTCGGCATCATCCTGGCCGGTTACGCCTCGGGCTCCAAGTGGTCGCTGTTCGGGGCCATGCGCGAAGCGGCCCAGGTGGTCAGCTATGAAGTCCCGCTGGGTCTGTGCGTGGTCATCCCGGTGATGCTCTGCGGCACGCTCAATCTGGTCACCATTGCCGAGATGCAGCGGGGCTGGTTCACCAACTGGCTGGTGTTTCACGACCCGTTCACCTTCATCGCCTTTTGGGTCTATTTCACCTGTGCCGTGGCCAGCGTGAACCGGGCCCCGTTCGACCTGGCCGAAGCCGAAAGCGAGCTGGTGGCCGGGTTCCACACGGAGTACTCCGGGCTGCGGTGGAGCTTCTTCTTCATGGCCGAGTACGGTTCCATGTTCCTGGTGAGCGGGCTGGCCAGCATTTTGTTCCTGGGCGGCTGGAACGGCCCGGTGCCCATCACCGACCTGGCCGGCTGGAGCTACACCAGCCCGCTGGAACCGTTCCACTGGAGCGGCTACCTGTCCAACCTGCTGGGCATGTTCAACTTTGTGCTGAAAGCGGTGATTGGCGTGACGTTGATGATTTGGGTCCGCTGGACTTTGCCCCGGCTGCGAATCGACCAGGTGATGCGCACCTGTTTGAAATACTGCGTGCCGCTGGCGGCATTCAGCTTCCTGGGAGCGGCGCTGTGGGTGCTGGCGTTCCCCTCGGGCGTGTTTTCCCGGGGCGGCACTCCCCCGGCGGTGGTTCGTGAAAGCCCGGGACTGGACGTGCCGGCGCTGTATTCGGCCCAGCCGGGCTCGGCCGCCGCGAGTCCAGTCGGCCCGAGCCGCTCCGACCAAGGCGCCCCTGCGGCGGGAAGCGAACCGGGAGCCTAGGCTCGCCGGAGCAGCCGCATCCCTGTGCAGAGACGAACCCCGGCTAGCCGAGGGAGAACGAAACCGTGGAAGCCATCAACTGGCACACCTTTTTCTTCTATCTGTTCGCCCTGGTTACCTGCGGCTTTGCCCTGGCCGTGGTGCTGGCCCAGAACATCGTCCGCATGGCTTTTTCGTTGATTGTTTCCCTAGGCGCTTCGGCCGGGCTGTTTTTCCTGGCCGGGGCCGGGTTCGTGGGAGCCATGCAGTTGATGATCTACGTGGGCGGCACGCTGGTGCTGCTGGTCTTTGGCGTGATGCTTACCGCCCAGGGGCCGTTCGTTTCCATGCGCACGCGAGGGGGCGAATGGGTGCTGGCGGCCGTGGTGGGCGGCTCGCTGCTGGCTGTGCTATTGCAGGTGGCGTTTCGCAACCCGGCCTGGCTTCCCGGTGCCGAACAACAACGCCCGCTGGCCCGAGTGCACACCTCGCGGCTGGATGCCCAGTTCATCCTGGAAGCTCGCCGTGCGGATCCCAAGCTGCTGGGCACCGAAGTGGTCATCCAGGCGGCAGGCCAGCAGGAAGCAGCGCCCACGGCCGTGTACGACCCGGCCGCCGGGCGAGTGGTCATCACTATCGTGCCGGACAAGACCACGGCGGCTGAGGTGGTGCAGGTAATCAACCAGCCCGGCTCGCCGCTGGCCCAGCACTTCCGCGCCCGGTTGCCCCAGGGTCATCTGGGCCTAGGCGCTCTGCGGCCCGGGGACGGGGGCACCGTGGGCCTGGAGGCCCCTCGCAGTCAGGAGCGTCCTGCCCGATTGGGCCTGGCGTTGCTCGGGGCTCGAGTGGACGACCCCAAACGGTCCGGGTACCTGCTACCGTTTGAAATTGTTTCGGTTCACCTGTTGGTGGTGCTGGTGGGAGCGGCCTACTTGGCTCGGGCCCGCAGGCGAGCCGCCACAGAGGCCCAGCGCGAGCAGGCCGAGCAGGCCCGGGAGGCCGAAGTCCTCTCCGCCAGAACGTCCCGCTGACCCGTTCGTACCAGGATTCCAAACCAGGGTTCCCAATATGCTGCTGGCATCGTTGTTTACCGAACCGGTGGGCGTGGCCCACTACGTGGCCGTGGGAGCCGTGCTGTTCGTGTGCGGCGCGGTGTGCATGGCCACCAAGCGGAACGCCCTGGGCGTGCTGATGGGCGTGGAGTTGGTGCTGAACGGAGCGAACCTCAACTTCATCGCCTTCAGCCAGCCGGCCCTGTACGCCGACAGCGCCTGGGCCCTGGGGCTGGACGGCCAGTTGGCTTCCATCTTCGTGATTGTGTTGGCCGCGGCCGAAGCGGCTGTGGCGCTGGCCATCGCGCTGAACTTCTACAACAACTTTACCAGTATCGACGTGGACCACGCAGACGAGTTGAAAGGATGACCGGAACCGCCTTGGACTACCTGCCGGTGCTGTTGGGCTGGGCCGTACTGGTCCCGCTCATCTCCTTCGTGCTGGTGGTGCTGTTCGGCCCGCGAATGGGCCGCCACGGACGCCTGGCCGGCTACGTGGCCACGGGAGCCATTATGATTTCGGCCGTGCTGGCCTTCGTCTCCTTGTTCATCTGGCTGGCCGTGGAAGGGACCGGGGCCGAGCTGCTCCAGCACGGCACCGGGCACGACGCTTCCCATGCCGCCGCGGCGGAGCACGGCGCAGGCGAAGGAGCAGGCCATGGGCAGGAACATGCCGACAAGGCCGAACACGGCCAGAGCCACGGTGGACACAAGCCCCGGGTGCTGTTCGGCACCTGGTACGTGCTCTCTCCGCCCGGGATTCCTGAGATCGGCATCAGCTATTACATCGACTGTCTCACCGTGGTCATGTTCGCCATGGTGACGCTGATTGCCACGCTCATTCACATCTATTCCACCGGCTACATGGCCGAAGAACTGGCCGACGAAGTAGTGGACCACGAAGCCCACACCGCCGACGGCCGTCATGTGCGTCGCCGCGGGCGGTATCACCGGTTTTTCCAGTATCTGTCGCTGTTCTGCTTCAGCATGCTGGGACTGGTCCTCTCGGGCAACGTGGCCATGACGTTCATTTTCTGGGAGCTGGTGGGCGTCTGCTCCTACTTTCTGATCGGCTTCTACATCGAACGCCGCAGTGCCAACCTGGCCGCCAACAAAGCGTTCATCGTCAACCGCGTGGGTGACTTCGGCATGATCGTCGGGCTGATGGCCCTTTGGGGTTCCCTGGGCACGTTCAACTACGGCGATACGCTGGATGCCCAGGGGCACGTCCAGGCCCGAGGGCTGTTTTCGCTCATTCGTCCCCCTGAGCACGGCCACCGGCTGCACGTGCCCGACGGGGCCGTGAAAGCCGCCGCCGCGGAGCAAGTGGCCGCCGTGGTGGCCGACCACCTCCGCAGCGAAGGCCCCTCCGAAGAGGCCCTGGCCAATGCCAAAAGCGAAGTGCAGTCGCGGCTGGACCAGTGGCGGCAGGAGGAGCCGGGCCGCGGAGCCTACTGGCTGTTGGTGGTGGCGGGGCTTGGTATCTTTTGCGGCTGCGTGGGCAAAAGCGCCCAGTTCCCGCTGCACGTGTGGTTGCCCGACGCGATGGAAGGTCCCACGCCGGTTTCGGCCCTGGTGCATTCGGCCACGATGGTCGCCGCGGGGGTGTATCTGGTCGGGCGGTTCTTCCCGGCCTTTGTGCCCGAGGTGCTGCTGATCGTGGCCATCATCGGCTGCATCACCCTGTTCATGGCGGCCACCATCGCCATCACCGCGGTGGACATCAAACGGGTGCTGGCCTACTCGACCGTGAGCCAGTTGGGCTACATGATGCTGGCCCTGGGGGTGGGCGGCTGGCTGGCCGGACTGTTCCACCTGATTACGCACGCGTTCTTCAAGAGCCTGCTGTTCATGTGCTCCGGCTCGGTCATTCACGCCTGCCACACCAACGACATGCGGAAAATGGGCGGTCTGCTCAAAAAGATGCCCTACACCGGTTACACCATGCTGGTGGGCTGCCTGGCCATCGCCGGGGCACCGTTTTTCAGCGGCTTTTACTCCAAGGACTACATCATCGCCCAGACCATCCAGTTCGGTCTGGATAACCCCGGCTGGAACGTGTTCTACTACCTGGCCACCATCGGGGCTTCGATAACGGCGTTTTACATGTTCCGGCTGTGGTTCATGACCTTCTGGGGCGAGCCGCGCGACCAGCACGTTTACGAACACGTGCACGAAAGCCCCCCTTCGATGTGGGTGCCGCTGGTCATTCTGTCCGTGTTTGCCGTATCGGTGGCCTGGAGCGTGCCGGGAGTGGGGCTTTCGATAGAAAGCCTGCTGGAACAGGCCCGGCCCGCCGGCACCGCCGAAGGAGTGGGCGTGGGCACCCTGCTGGCCGATCTGACCTACCGCAGCGAACACCTCTCCCACCGCGAAGCAATCCACGCCCAGGCAACCACCGTGGCCACGCTGGCCGCCCTGGCTGGGTTCCTGCTGGCGGTGGTGATGTACGCCAAGCGGTGGATTGTGGCTGAGGAAGTGGCCCGGCAGTTCCGCCCCCTGTACAACTTCCTGTGGCACAAATGGTGGTTCGACGAGCTGTACCAGGCCGTGTTCGTCCGACCGGTGCATTTCGTCGCCCGACTGGTGGCCCAGTTCGACCGCACGGTGATCGACTGGCTGATTGACGGCTCGGCCCGATTGGTGGTGGCCGTCAGCACCTGGGGCGAACGGGTCATCGACCGGGCCAGCGTCGACGGGTTTTTCAACCTGCTGGCCCAATGGGTCTATGACCTGGGCCTGCGACTGCGCGTGTTGCAGACCGGGCGACTGCGGCAATACGTGGTGTTTATCGTGGTGGGCACCGTGGCCCTGTTCGTGCTGGTGAGTTTCTGGACCGGCTCGGCCATCGGCGGGCGGTAACGCCGCTGGGGAGCCGCCGCCGTGTCCTTAGCCGGATGAAGCAAGACGGCAAACCCGCGATACAAACCGACTTCCCTCAATCCACAACGACCCGAACGGAACGTGACCATGCAAACGGCCGTGATCCTGCTCAGCCTGATCGTGTTCCTGCCCTCGCTGGCGGCGCTGGTGCTGGCGCTGTTTATTCCCAAGGAAAAGACGGAAGTAATCCGCCTGTTCACCCTGGGCACCACCGCCGTGGTGCTGGTCCTTTCGCTATGGCTGCTGCTGCCCGGGGGCGAGGGGGCCGTGCGGTTCCGGCCGCTGACGGCCGAAATGCAAAACGCCTTCACGCTCCGCTGGATTCCCACGTTCAACATCTACTACACGATGGGAACCGACGGAATCAGCTATCCGCTGATTATTCTTACCACGGTCATCAGCTTCCTGGCCGCCTGGGCCAGTTGGAGCATCCAGAAGCACGTGAAAGCCTACAGCGTGCTGTTCCTGGTGCTGGAGACGGGCATGCTGGGCGTGTTTCTGGCCCTGGACTTCTTCCTGTTCTTCCTGTTCTGGGAAGTGATGCTGCTGCCGATGTACTTCTTGATCGGCGTCTGGGGCGGCCCGCGCCGCGAGTACGCCGCCATCAAGTTCTTTCTTTATACCCTGGTGGGCGGGGTGTTCATGGTCATTGCCATCCTGATGCTCTACTTCAGCAGCGACCTGCGGCAGTTGCGCACCGCCACGGGCGTGCCCACGGCCTGGAACCAGCTCTACCTGGCCGACGAGGTGCTGGAGCAAGTGCAGGCCCAAGGGGCGCTGCCGCTCCAGGGCACAGAGGGCGGCTCGCTGCGCGTGGTGGCCGACTATCCCGGGGCCGAGTACGAAGGCACCAAGGTTTCCCTGGCGGCCGACCCGGCCCTGAAAGAAACCGAAATCGTCGCGGACTGGAACGGCCAGAGTAAGGAACTGAAAATCCGCGTCGGCGGCAATCGTTCCACCGTGGAAGCCGTGGCCCTGGCTCAGGCTCTGGAAGCGGCCGAAGCGGGCCGGTACTTCTCCGTCCGGCTCCAGGGAGCCCAGACCGGCAGCGTCCCCCTGGGCTCCAGCACCACGGTGCAAACGCCCGGTCCGCACGAGCAGCCGGTGCACACCTTCAACCTGCTGGCCCTGACGCTGTTGGGCCAGTACACCGACGTGTTCAACTACGAACTACTGGGCAGCACGCTCCAGTGGTGGGCTTTCCTGCTGCTGTTTATCGGTTTTGCCATCAAGGTGCCGGTGGTGCCGGTGCACACCTGGTTGCCCGACGCCCACGTGGAAGCTCCCACGCCCATCTCCATGATCCTGGCCGGGGTGCTGTTGAAGATGGGCGGTTACGGGATCATTCGCATCTGCTATCCCATCTGTCCGCAGGCCGCCTTCGACATGGCCTGGTTCGTCTGTTTCATCGGCGTGTTGAGCATGGTTTACGGGGCTTTTGCCGCCATGGCCCAGAAGGACTTCAAGCGCCTGGTGGCCTACAGTTCGGTAAGTCACATGGGCTACGTGATCCTGGGCTTGGGCGTCTGGAGCGCCACGGCAGCCAACGAGTTCACCACCCACTACTGGCAACTGGGCATGAACGGGGCCATGTTCCAGATGCTGGCCCACGGTGTCTCCTCGGCCGGGATGTTCTTCCTGGTGGGCGTGGTGTACGACCGCGTGCACCATCGGAACCTGGACGAGTTCGGCGGGCTGTTCCAGAAGATGCCCGTCTATAGCGGCATTTCCATCGTGATCTTCTTCGCCGCGATGGGGCTGCCGGGGCTGTGCGGGTTCATCGGCGAAGTGTTCGTCACGCTCTCGGCCTGGAAGTTTAGCACCACGCTGGCCGTGATTTCCGCCTCGGTGGTGATTCTGACGGCCGGATACATCCTGTGGACCGTCCAGCGGGTGTACCTGGGCCCCGAGTACAAAGGCCCCCACGGCGAAGCCCTCACCCCGATGACGCTGCGCGAACGGGCCATCGCCGCTCCGCTGGTGGCCTTCGCCATTCTGCTGGGCGTGCTGCCGCAGCAGACGGTGTTCAACTACATGAGTCCTTCGGTCAACAAAGTGGTCGAAGACCTGACCGCCTGGAGCCAGCGGACCGGTGCTTCGTTGCCTCCGGCCCAGACGGCGCAAAATGACCTCCCCCGGGAAGAAGCCGAACAAGCCCTGGGTCAGTAGCCCGGCCGGAGAGAACCGGACCCGGCTCCACCGGATTGCAACCGCCTTTGTCCTAGCCAACCGACGAAACCGCGACCATGGATTTCCATAGCCTGATCCACTGGGTGCAGCAGGACACGCTTGAGTCGCTCCGCCTGTTCGCACCGGAGCTGGTCCTGTGTGCGACGATCGTGGTGTTGCTGCTTGCCCGCATGTTGCTGCCCCGAGTGCAGAACCCCATGGTCGTTACCCTGGTGGGTTCGCTGGCGGCGTTCTGGCTGGCCGTGGACCAAATGGGCAATCCGCAACTGCCCCAGCACGCGGAGCTCTTCACCGGACTGCTGGTGTTCGACCAGTTCATGGTCTTTTTCCGCGTGTTTCTGACCGCGTTCCTGGTGCTGTTTGTCATTTTCACTTGGCGTAGCGGGATCCCCGCACCCGAGGACGGCACCGATTTCTATGCTCTGGTCCTGGGCGCCGCACTGGGCATGTGCCTGATGACGGCGGCCAACAATCTGGTGATGGTCTTCCTGGCCGTGGAGATGGCCAGCGTGCCCTCGTACGCTCTTTCCGGCATCCTCAAAGGGCGCCGCGAAAGCTCCGAAGCGGCGCTGAAGTTCGCCGTCTATGGAGCCGGGGCCGCCGGGGTGATGCTCTACGGAATCAGCCTGCTGGGCGGAGCGCTTGGCTCGCTCCATCTGCCTTCGCTGGCCGCCCGACTGGGCCAGGTGCTCGCCGGCCACGGAGGCGAGGTGGGCCAGGTGGTGCTGGTCCTGGGTGGGCTGATGATTATGGTCGGGCTGGCCTTCAAGCTGTCGGCTTTTCCGTTCCACTTTTGGGCTCCCGACGTGTTCCACGGAGCCGCGGCCGAAGTGGGCGGCTTTCTCTCCGTGGCTAGCAAGGCCGCCGCGCTGGCCCTGCTGGTGCGCACGGCCGTGGGCCTAAGCTACGTGCCGCCGGAAGCCCCCTCGGTGGCCCAGGTCGCCGCCCCGCAGGCCCAAGGAGCCGCAGAGCCCCGGGGGGCTCAGGCCGCTCCCGCCGTGGCCCAGGCCCGGGTGCTCCCCACCGCCTTTGCCGCTCCACAGCAGGGGCATGCTCCGGACCACGCCGCCCAGGCCCCCCAGCAAGCGCACGGCGGGGCCGAGGCCCCTCCGGCCAGTCGCATGGCGCTGAACCAGGCGCTGGTTCCGGCTCGCCGCTTCGCCGCTTACTTGATAGGACTGCTGGCCGCCCTGACGGCTACGTTCGGCAACCTGGCCGCTTACGGACAGACCAACATCAAGCGGCTACTGGCTTACTCCACGATTGCCCACGCCGGTTACATGATGATGCCGGTAGCTGCCTCCCTGATGCTCCAGGACGAGGCGGCCCGGGAAGCCCTGGCCACGCTGTTGTTCTACGTGGTGGTCTATTTATTCATGAACCTGCCGGCGTTCTACATCGTGGCCCTGCTGCGCAACCGGTTGGGCAGCGAGGAGATTGCCGACTACGCCGGGTTGATTCGGCAAAGTCCCGGGCTGGTGGTCTGCTTTGCCGCCGTGTTTTTCAGCCTGATTGGTCTGCCCCCCCTGGCCGGATTTGCCGCTAAGTTTGCCATCCTGGCTTCGCTGGCCCATGCGGGGCTTTGGACGCTGCTGGCCGTGGCCGGGCTGAACACCGCACTGAGCCTGTTTTACTACCTGCGGGTGATCAAGGTGATGACGATGGATCCGGCCCCCGAGTCCCAACCCCAGGTAAGCATCCCGCTGGCCGCGTCGGCCGACGGGCTGTTCGCCTTGGTGCTGACGCTGCCGCTGCTGGTCATCGGCGTCTATTGGAACGGCGTGTTCGGCTGGGCCGTTCAGGCCGTGGCGCCGCTGTTCCGCTGAGGCGCAGGGCAGGTTCGCTCCCCTTGTAGAAAACGCCGCCGTGCCGAGCATGATTCCTTCCCAAGACCTCCAACGGCTCAATCGCCTGCTGCAACTGGTGTACCGCTCGCTGCCGGTGTACCTGGAATACGCCGTCCCCTGGCACCGGCACGACGACCAGGAAGCGGTCGAGGCCCTGCGCCACGCGGCCGAAGACCACCAGGAAACCGCCCAGCGACTGGCCCGGTTCATCTACGACCACGACGGGACCGTGGACCTGGGCGAGTTCCCCCTGGAGTTTACCGACCTGCACGATCTGGACATGGAATACCTGCTCCCCCTGGTGGTGGAAGCCGAGCGGCGGACGATTGACGAGATGGAACAAATCGTGCAACAGCTCCAATCGCCCGAGGCCAAAACGCTGGCCGAGGAAGTGCTCGGGGCCGAAAAAGCCCACCAGGACCGCTTCCAGGAACTGCTCAAGCGCCCGGCCGGCACGGGCTAGCGGGGGCTTGGGGGGGTGGAGGTGTGAGGGGCGCGAGCCCCGCACGTCAGTGCGGGGAGAAAAGTCGGGAATTGGCTTGCGGCTTGCGCGGGGAGCTACCGCTCCGGCGGAAAAACAAGCGTTTGCACTCGTGCTCGTACTCGTGATTCGTAATCGGCAGCTCGTTATCTGCAATTGCGTCACGAATCGGCTGTTCAGCGAGTCGGTGATTCGGCGAGCCGCCGACTTCAGTCGGCGGAGCACGGCACAGCCGCCGGCGACTGGGTGCTTCCCCACCGCCGCAAGCACAAACGCAACAACATCCAACGGCGAGCCGGGGACTTCAGTCCCCGGAGGAAAACAACGAGCAAACGTTTTTCTCTGGTTTCTCCGCTCCTCCCCGGACTGAAGTCCGGGAGTCGTCATGAAGTCTGGAACCCGCCGACGACACGACGGAACACCGCCGGCCATCTTGTCACGGCGCCCGGTAAGCAATCGCCGCGAATTCTGAGTCGCCCAAGACTCAAGACTCAGGACCATTTCGTTCGGGGCTCGCCCGGGCGAGAGCCGGTGCGTATCTTTACGACGTGTCACAGAACCTCCGGCGTGGTTCCAATTCTCGTGCGTGGTGTCTGCGGCCGGAAGTTTTGTGACAGCCCCTTACTTTCCAGCAGGACGCATCCGAATCCCGGTTCTGCAACCCGACCGAAGGCCGTTCCGATGCGCTTCGTTCAGCAACGTCATCGTCCACCGCAGCAGCTTCAGCGCCCCCGCGAGCTGCTAGTGGCCTGCTGCCCGTTGCGCAGCAACGTGAACCTGTCGCGGATTGTCCGCGCCGCGGGTGTGTGCGGGGTGCCGCGGGTCATCTGCTGCGGCACCGCCCGGGTCATCCAGCGCATCGCCCGCGACGGAGCCGAGACGGTGGAGCTGGAAGTCCACCGCAGTCTGCCGCCGGTGCTCAAGCGGCTGCGGGAGCAAGGGTACCAGATCGTCGGCCTGGAGCAGACCGACCGCTCGGAGTGCCTGTACCAGTTCCGCTTCCAGCGGCGTACGGTGCTGGTCCTGGGCAACGAACGCCAGGGAATCCCCGAGGAAGTGTGCCGGTGGCTGGACCGGGCGGTGGAGATTCCCGTCTATGGGTTGCCCTACAGCCACAACGTGGCCACCGCCGCGGCAATTGCCATGTACGAATATTGCCGCCAGTTCCCGCTGGGGTAGTCTGGCTACGAACCCGTCTCGCCCGCCGGGCCGCCTGTCATCAAGCGACGTTCCCGTTCCGGGTCCAGGCCGTGCTTGAGGGCCAGCGTGGTGGGGCTCATTGCTCCCAGCCGGACTAGAATCTGGTGCACGCGGGCTTCTTCCAACTGGTCCCGCACGCCCACCGGCGGCACTTCCACCTGAACGTCCAGCGCCTCGGTCGCTTCCTCGGGCAGACGCCCGGTGCGGACCGCGTCGGCCAGCACCCGCAGCATCACCTGGCGGTCTTCTTCCTGCTGCTGGGCCTGGAGCCGCTGGAACATCTTCACCGCCGGCCCTTCGGCCACCAGGGTGCTGGAGTAGTTGGCGTTGCTGGCGTCGCTGGTGAGCATGAACTCCGGCATCACCAGCCGGCTGGCCACCGCCCGTAAAATGGCCTGGAGCACGGTGACGTATCGGGCGGCGTCGAGCCCCCGGGCCGGAAAGTCGTACTCGGTCTCGCCGTACACGTCCAGAATGGTTCCCGGCTGAAACACCTGCACATACCGGGTGGTTCCGTCGGGCAGGGTTTGTTGTCCGGCGGCCAGGCTCTTTTGGAGTTGTTCCAGCGCGCTTCGGCTGGAAGCCTGGTGTTTGCGGATGAGGGCGATGGCCGTCTGGATGTCGCTCACAGCGGCCATGTTCCGCAGCAGTTTTTCGGCCCGTTGCAGGTTCTTGCGCACCGGATAGAAAAGCGGCACGCCGCGTTTGACGTTCAGATCCACGTTGCCTTTGCGGTGCTGCACGTCGGCCGCTTCGACCCATTGGCCCTGCACCCAGTAGCCCAGCACCCGCTCGGCGTCGTGCCGGTCGGTGTGCACGCCGAAGGAAGCCTGCGGGTTGGCCGCCTCGGACTGCGGCGGGGCCACTTCCCAGGGTTCGATGAACCGCACGACGGTCTTGCCTTCGGCTGAGAGGAAGAACCGCAGGAACGCCTCGCCGTCCCGATCCCGCCGCCGGACGATCTCCTGCTGCCGCTGGTGCCAGTGGTTTTCCCGCAGGAAGTCTTCCAGCACGGCCTGGGCCTGGACGAGCAGCTCGGCAGGAACAGGCCGCCCGGGCCGACTCGTTACCCGGTAGCGGAATCCGGTGCCCACGATGTAGGAGATGCGGTTTTCGTGGCCGTTGATGGCAAACTCGTTGGTCAGGGCCAGCAGGCGGCACTGCCGTCGGGCCTGAGTGAGCTGTTCCAGCGTGGCAAAGCCCACGGCCGCCAGGCCGGGCCGGTCCAGCGGTTCCCAGGTTTCGCCCCCTTCGCGGTAGGGTTCGTCCGGGTCCACGTAGCCCCCTTCGCGTAGCGCGTGGCGGAGCAGTTGGTTCTGCCGCTTGAGAGCTTCCAGCAGCAAGCGCTTTTGCTCGGCCTGGGCCTGCTGCACCTGGGCATCCAGCGAAGCAGAGTCGGCCTGGCTCATGGCGGTCCCTCCGTAGGTCGAAGCGGTTCTTTCGGTTCAATCAAACAAGCGGACGTTTCTGCCGGACCGGGTTGGTGCCGGTGCCGGTTGGTGTGTGACGGTTCTCCGGGAGCTTACGCTGCCGGGGCGTTGTCGGAGTGTGTTCGTTTTGTTCTCGCGCCGGTGAGCCCCGGACTTCAGTCCGGGGAGGTCCGGTTGCAAAAAACGCTTATTCTTGCATCGGTGCGGAAGCACCTAGCCGCCGACGGCCGTGCCGTCCTCCGGGGACTGAAGTCCCCGGCTCGCCGATTGCCGGTTCGCGATTGCCGATGACGAGATGTCGATTACGAGTACGAGCACGAGTACGATTGGTTTTCTGTCGGAGCGGAAGCTCCTGGCGCAAGCCGCACGGCGCAGGCTGCAAGCCGCTCTACTCGACCACCAGCCGTCCGGCGGGCTGTTCGCCGCCGGGGCTTTGCAGCCAGGCGGTGGCCAGTCGCAGGGCCATTTCCAGGGCGTCGGGGCCGTCGTCGTGGTCCCCCAGCGGAAAGTCCTTCAACTGGTCCACCAGCAGCGCCGTGCCGCGGCTTTTGCTCTTGAACCGCACCCGGCGCTGGGAAAGCCAAGGGCCCAAGCGGCGAATGCGCACCACTTTCGGCTCGCGGTTGGTCAGCGGCACGGGCCGGGCGGCCAGCAGCCCGCGACGCTGGAACTCCGCCTGGAAGTCGGCCGCCAGCAAGTCTTGCCAGGCGTTGGCTTCGCAGCCGAACACGTCCGGCTGGAAACGCTGGTAGTGGTCCACGGTCTGCTGCACGATTTGTTCCACCGGCCGCCGGTCCAGGTCCGCTTCGCAGTACAGCACCCCGCGGGCGTCCACGCCCAGGAGCACCACGGCCGAATAGTCGCCCACGCGGGAATCGCTCCCCTTGGAAGGGTCCAGGGCCAGCACGCGCACCAGCAGTTCGTCGGGCCAGCGGTCGAACCAGATGTGGTCTTCGAAGTAGGCTTCGGGCCATTC
>WFOE01000184.1 GCA_015488215.1 Planctomycetales bacterium | reverse complement strand
AGACGCTGGGGGCGAAGGGGCCGTGGCGGGGCTGGATTGTGGGGGAAGTTCGGTCGAGTCGCCGCCGGGATTGGTCATAGGAAACTCTTTCACGGAAAGGGCAGGTTTACCCAGCCGGTACGCAAAGGCGGCCGCTCATTGTAGCAGAGTGCCGACTCGGGCGAAGCGAGGTCAGGAAGGACTCTGCGGCCCGACGGCGGCGCGGTAGAATCGAGTTTGAAGTTTCCGCTCACCAGCTTGTGTCCCGCGACGAGGAAACCGAAGATGCCCCGGCCGATTGCGTTTGTTGCCGTCGCTACGTTGCTGCTTGGGCTTGTACTACCGGTTCAGGCTGGGCGGTTCAACCGCGTGCTTTCTGTTGGCGACCAGGCTCCCCGATGGCAAGGGCTGCCCGGTACCGACGGCCGGCAGCACCGGCTGGCCGAGTTCCTGAACCGCGGCGGTTACACGGTGCTGGTGTTTTCCTGCACGGTGTGTCCCTGCGCGTTGGGCTGCGAACGGCGGATTGAACAGATCCACCGCGACTATGCCGGCAAGGGCGTGCAAGTGGTGGTAATCAACGTGGGCGACACACCCAGCGACGAGCTGCCCAAGCTCCGGCAGCGGCTCAAACGTCAGGGGTTCACGTTCCTCTGCCTGCGCGACGCCACGCGGCGGGTGGCCCGAGCCTACGGAGCTACGGTCACTCCGCAGGTGTTCGTGCTGGACGCCCAGGGACGGATTGCCTACATGGGCACCATCGACGACCAGGTGTGGAAGAGCCAGGGAGGTCCGGTCGAACACCCTTACTTGCGCGACGCGCTGGACGCCCTTCTGCGCGGAAAACGCCCTCGGCTGGTGGAAACCCGTCCGCTTGGGTGCGAAATCCCCTACGACGATGCGGAGTGAATGGGCAAGCGCCTGCCTGGGCACAATCGGTTCCCAGAGTGAACTTCCCGCCGCACAGGCCAAACGCAGACTCTAAAAGTGGATAACAATTTGCTCATGAGCAGACCCAGTGCCAGGACTCTGGCAAGCCGCCAGCTTCGGGGGCGTGGAGGCTTGGAGGCGTGGGGGGATGGAGAGAGAGCTTCCGCTCCGCAGGTCTTGAGTCGTGGGTCTTGGGTCTTGAGTAGGTGCTTCCGCACCGAAGCAAGAGCAAACGCTGATTCTTGGAAACGGCGAGCCGCCGACTTCAGTCGGCGGAGGACGGCACGGCCGTCGGCGGCTGGGTGCTTCCGCACCAGCGCAAGGAAAGACGTTTATACTCGCAATCGGCGAGCCGGGGACTTTAGTCCCCAGAGGAAAAGAACGAGCAAGCGTTTTTCTCCGGTTTCCTCGGCTCTCCCCGGACTGAAGTCCGGGGCTCGCCTAAATAGCACGGCCAACAACTGCCGGCAATCTTGCCGCGGCGCCAAACGACCAGTTGGCGTGTATTCCCGACCGCTCAAGACCCAAGACGCAAGCCCCAAGACCTCTCTGTCCGGGGCTCGCCAAAGCGCTGAATGGAATCGCCTCCGGTCGTGCTCGAAGACTATGGGCTGGATACGTCGCACCGGAACCCAGCCTGCGCGTGACACGGCTTGTGCGGGCGTTTAGACTGGCTCTGTCTCGTTTTTTGCTCCACGAATTATGCCTACTTTGGCGGGAGAATCCACCATGCAACGAAGTGTAGTTTCTACTCTGGCTCTGGCGGGCCTCTGGGCGGTGGCGATGTTGCCGGGCCGAAGTCTCTGGGCGGAGCAATCGTCGCAAGACGCCCCTCGCCAGAGCCGGCAAAGCATCCCTTCGGAACAGACCCGCGACGGCAAACTGCACTTCTGGCTCTACCTGCCGCCGGGATACGACAAGCAGCCGCAAAAGAAATGGCCCCTGCTGCTGTTCCTGCACGGAGCAGGCGAACGCGGCTCGGACCTGAAGCGTGTGCTGCGTCACGGGCCGCCTAAGCTGATCCAGGCGGGCAAGGATTTTCCGTTCCTGGTGGCCTCACCGCAGTGTCCCGGGGGGATGGACTGGCGGATGCTGGCTCCCAGTCTGATTAAACTGCTGGACCACCTGGAGTCCAAGTATCGGGTGGACCCTTCCCGGGTGTACGTGACCGGGCTGAGCATGGGCGGCTACGGCACGTGGCATCTGGCCGGATTGATCCCTGAGCGGCTGGCAGCCGTGGTGCCCATCTGCGGCGGAGGCGACCCTGCCACGGCGGAAAAGCTCAAAGAAGTCCCGGTTTGGGCCTTCCACGGCGGTCGGGACCGGGTGGTGCCGTTGAAACGTTCGCAGGAGATGGTCGATGCCATCAACAAAGCCGGTGGCAAAGCCCGACTGACCGTGTATCCAGAGGCCGGTCACGATTCCTGGAGTGCCACCTACGACAACCCGGAAGTCTATCGCTGGCTGCTCTCCCACCGAAAGCCGCGTTCCAAGTAGCCAAGCCAACACCGCGGCCCGCCCTGCCAGAACGCCCCGGCCGGCTGCTTGCCCCAGGGCCACGTTCCGGTTGACCGGACACCACCCGGCCCAATGATGATAACAGAGAAAGCTCGTAACAGTGGGCGAGCCGATTCCAAGGGAGAGCAGCACGCGCCGTGAACCAGGTGCCGGAGCAAGTTCCCGCGCCGCCGGACTGGGTGGCCGGATGTTGGATTGTGAGCGGGCCTACCGCTTCGGGCAAGACCGAGGTGGGGTTGGCCCTTGCGCGGATGCTCGGCGCGGAGATTATCTCCCTGGATTCCATGGCCGTGTACCGGGGCATGGACATCGGCACGGCCAAGCCTTCGGCCGAGCAACGCCGCAGTGTGCCGCATCATCTGCTGGACGTGCTCGAACCGGACCAGGAAGCCAGCGTGGCCTGGTACCTGGAACAAGCGGCCGCCGCGGTGGCCCAGATTCGCCGCCGCGGGCGCGTGCCGCTTTTCGTGGGCGGCACACCGCTTTATCTGGTGGCGCTGCTGCGAGGACTGGCCACCGGTCCGGCTCCCGATCCGGAACTGCGCCGCCGGTTGCAACAGCAAGCCCGGCAACAGGGGGCCGCGGCCCTGCACAACGAGCTGGCCCGCGTTGACCCTGAGACGGCCGCCCGGCTACACCCGAACGACCTGCGCCGGGTGATTCGGGCGTTGGAGTTCTACCATGCGTCGGGCCGCCCAATCAGCCAGGTTCAGCGGCATTTTCACCAGCCGCGTGCCGCCGGAGAGGTAAACGCGTTCGTGCTCTGCTGGCCGCGGGAAGTGCTCTACCGCCGGATCGATCAGCGGGTGCAAACGATGCTGGACCAGGGATGGGTGCAGGAAGTGGAACGCCTGCTCGCCTCCGACTCGCTGGGCCCTACGGCCCGGCAGGCGGTCGGTTATCGGGAAATTGCCGATTACCTGCAAGGCCGGCTTGGTTACGAGGAGATGGTTCGCCGCATCCAGCAGCGCACGCGGCGCTATGCCAAGCACCAGCTCACCTGGTTCCGGCGGCTGCAGGAGTGCATCCGCGTGCCCGTGGACGAGGAGGATTCTCCGCAGGAGGTTGCTCGGCGGATCGTGCAACTGGCCCGGGCAAGCGCCCAATCCTCCCCTGGCTGAGGTGGCCAGTCGGGAAGGCCGCCCCCGGGGCATCTTGCAGTGGGGCTTTACCGCCCCGGCGCGCTATCGCCACCCCAGGCTTGAACCGCTTCAGCGCTTTTTCTGCGGCCGTCGTTTGCCGGGGCGTTTGCGCGGGGGCACGTGCCAGGTGCGGCCTTCGCGGATGACTTCTTCGTACTTTTGCACCAGTTGCGCAGAGAGCTTGCCGAGCAACTTGGGACGCTGGGAAGCCAGATCGTGACGCTGGGCCAGGTCGCGTTGCAGGTCGTACAGCTCAAAAGCCACCAGTCGGCAGGATTTAATCAGCTCCATGTCCCCAGGGCGCAAACCGCCGCCTGGCCCGAGCTGCGGTCCGCTCCAGTGCCCCAGCACGACCAGCGACCCCACCTGCAACGCAGCCTTCGGCTTGCCGATGGAACGGTGGTAATGCCAGAAAAGGGGCTGGGGCCGCTCTAGCGGCTTGCCTTCCAGTAGCGGTACGAAGCTGGTGCCGTCGAGTACCCGGTCCTTTGGCACCTCCACCCCGGCCAACTGACAGAACGTGGGCAGCACGTCCAGTCCGCAGACCACCTGATCGCTTACCACGCCGGCCGGCACGTGCCCGGGCCAGCGAAGAATCCCCGGGACGCGGATGCCCCCTTCGTAAAGATGAAGTTTTCGCCCTCGGAGCGGCCCGGCGCTGCCGTAGCTGTGTTGGGCTCCGCGGTAACGGTTGAGCGTTTCCGGTCCGTTGTCGGAAGTGAAAAACACCAGCGTCTGCTCTTCCAGCCCCAGGTCGGCCAGCGTGCGCATCAGTCGTCCCACGGCCTGGTCCATGTTGGTCACGTTGGCCCAGTAGGTGGCTTCGTTGCGATTCCGGGCCTGGGGATAGGTGGCCACCAGTTCCGGGGGCGAGGCGACCGGTTCGTGCGGCTCATGGAAACAGACGAACAGGAAGAACGGCCGGTCCTTGGGGCGGACGTTTTGCAGCCAGCGGATTGCTTCGTCGGCCACCAACTGGCAGGAGTACCCTTCCAGCGGCCCGACCGGCTTGCCGTTGCGGACGAAGTTGCGCGGGTTGTGGTGGCTGGGCGTAGCGTTGTTGGCCGTGCTGAACCAGTAGTCGAAACCGTGGTCTCCCGGCTGGGGCTGTTCCCGGGTGTTGAACCGCCCGGTCAGATGCCACTTGCCCACGTGGCAGGTGGCGTAACCGGCCCTTTTGAGCAACGTGGCCACGGTCACTTCGCTCCGTGGCAGGTGCATCACGTGGCCCGGGGGAATCCAATCGTAGATGCCGATCCGCGAGGGCGTACGGCCACAGAGCAACCCGGCCCGCGAAGGAGAGCAAACCGGCGCGGCGGAATAGCATCGGGTAAGCCGCATTCCCTGGGCGGCCAGACGATCCAGGTTGGGAGTGCGAATGTGGGGATGCCCGTAGCAGGCCAGGTCCCCGTAGCCCAAATCGTCGCACAGGATAACCAGGAAGTTGGGCCGTGGCGGTTTGCCGGTTCCGGCTTCGGCAACGGGAACGCTTTCGCAGAGAAACCATCCCCAGGCTGCGAGTACCATGCCGAGCAAGGCGAGCCGTGCCGGCGGGGCCGCAGCCGGAATCTGCCAAGCAGTGGCCCTCTCGTTCCCGGCGGCTGGTTGACACGGTTTGCCAAGGTGCCACATGGTGTTCGTCTCCTGGTGGGAGATTCGGTTCCTTCCATGCGAAAAACGACCGGCAGTGGGTTGCAGCCGATGGGTCGAGAGTTTTTTCCGCACCCGGGTCGCTTTCCTGTCGGGGGTGTTTTCTGTCGCGGCCGTTTCACGAAACGGTCGGTTTCCTCGTGGCCGTTTTCCTGCACGACCGGTTTCCAGGATAGTTTCGCTGTGGCAAATCTGCCAGGCAGCAGGCGGGGGGTACAGTTCGCCGGGCTGGTTTGTTTGTGCCAATTGTAACAACTCCGCTGCGGTTACACCGGTGGTATTACGACGCGGCTAACCTGAAAACTTTTCCCCACTTGCATCCGGTTATGCCGTTTGTGCTGGCCCCGGTCCGCCGCCTAAACGCCCGTAGAGCGGCTCGCCGATGAAACCGGCGGACTCACCTGTTGGGGACGGCGAGTGCGTCACAATGGCCGACGGATGTTTCCAGCCCACGGAAGGAACCACCTGGCGATGAGACACACCGGCTGGTTGGTTGTGCTTCTTGCCTTGGGCGTGTTGCTCGTTGCCGACGCAACGGCACCGGCTCAGCAAGAGTCGGCTTCGCGGCGATTCACGCCCGTGGTCCGGGCCATTCAGAAAGCCCGCCCAGCCGTGGTGGCCATTCGAAGCCAGCGCCATCTGGACCGAAGCGCCGGCGGTCCCGGCTTGGGACGCCCCCAGCGAATCGAAGGTATGGGAGCCGGCGTGATCCTGCATCCCGACGGCTACATCCTCACCAATCACCATGTGGTGGCCGGGGTGGAACGCATCTTTGTCACCCTGGCCGACGGGCGGACGTTCCAAGCCACCCGGCTCGCCTCCGACCCCGGCGAAGACCTGGCTGTGATCAAAGTGCGCGTGCCCAGTCCCCTGGTTCCCATTGTGCCGGGCAACTCCAGCGATTTGATGCTGGGAGAACCGGCCATTGCCATCGGCAACCCCTTCGGCTACGACCACACAATCACTCGCGGCATCGTCAGCGCTTTGCGACGCCGCGTGCAGGTGAACGACGAGCTGACCTACGAAGATTTGATCCAGACCGACGCGGCGATTAACCCGGGCAACAGCGGCGGCCCGCTGCTCAATGCCGACGGCGAGATGATTGGCGTGACCGTGGCGGTTCGGGCCGGAGCCCAGGGCATCGGGTTTGCCATTCCGGTGAACCGCGCGTTGGTGGTCGCCGCCCGGCTGCTGGAGGAACAATCGCCGGTGCATCATGGCATCCGGTTGCGTTATTCCCCCGTGAAGCGGCACTGGGTGGTGGCCCAGGTGCGGCCCGGCTCGCCGGCCGCCCAGGCAGATCTACGTCCCGGCGACCAAATTGTGAAAGTGGCCGGCCGGAAGGTGGAACATCCCGTGGCGTTGCAACTGGCCCTTCAGTCCCAGCGGCCCGGCCAGCGCGTCGAGCTGCTGGTGCGCCGGGAAGACCAGCCCCGGACGGTGGTATTGACCCTTGCCGCCCCGGCCGTTTCGCAGCCGGATCGGGCGTGGGCCGTGCTGGGCCTGAAGCTGGAACCGGTGCAAAAGACCGTGTTGCGAGGGTGGCGTGTTCCCTATCGTGGGGGCTTGCGAATCGTCCAGGTGCGGAAAGGCTCCCCCGCGGACCGGCAAGGGCTCAAGCCTGGCGACGTGCTGGTGGGTATCCACATCTGGGAGACGCTTCGGCCGGAACACGTGCAGTACATCCTGGGCCGTCCCGACCTGGACAAGCTCCAGCCGCTGAAGTTCTACGTCATCCGCGGCGGCGAGACGTTCTACGGCCACCTGCAGGTGGATTACCAGCGGTAGCAACACTTAGCCCCGCTGTTCCACCGGCACGTAGTCCCGCGGCTCGGCTCCGACGTAACGGGCCCGGGGACGAATCAGCCGGTTGGCCGCCTGCTGTTCCAGCACGTGAGCCGACCAGCCCACCGTGCGACTGATGACAAACAGCGGCGTGTACAAATCGACCGGCAGCCCCAGATAGTAGTAGAGCCGCCCGGCCGGATAGTCCACGTTGGGCGGAATATTCTTCTGTTCTCGAACCACCTGCTCGATGCGGCCGGCTACGGCTTCCATCGCTTCGTTGCCGGTTTGTCGGGCCAGTTGCTCGCAGTAAGGGGCCAGGATGGCCGCGCGGGGATCGCCGGTCCGATAGACCCGGTGGCCGAAGCCCATGATGCGCTCCTTCCGTTCCAGGGCCTGTTTGACCCAGGTTTCGGCTTCTTCGGCCGAGGAGAGCTTGCTCAGGTAGTCCATCACCCGCTCGTTGGCCCCGCCGTGTAGCGGGCCTTTCAGCGCCCCGATGGCCGCCGTCACGGCCGAATGCAGGTCCGAAAGCGTGCTGGCCACCACGCGAGCGGTGAAGGTGGAAGCGTTGAACTCGTGTTCCACGTACAAGATGAGCGTCACGTCCAGCGCGCGCACGTGGTCCGGTTGCGGTTCCTGGCCGCGAAGCATCCAGAGGATGTTCCAGGCAACCGACCGGCCCGGCTCCGGCGGAACCACTTCCTGGCCGCTGCGCAGGCGATGGCGGTAGCACATCACCAGCGGCAGCCGGGCCACCAGGCGGACCGCTTTGTCCAGCGTGGCCTGGGCCGAAATATCCTGGGCCTGCGGGTCCCAGTGCCCCAGCAGACTGGCCCCGGTGCGCATCACGTCCATCATGGGCACATCGGCCGGGATGTCCCGCAGCGTGGAGACGATTTCCTGCGGCAGTTCCATCGCCTGGCGGAGCTGGCCGGTGAAGAAGTCCAACTGCGCCCGCGTGGGCAGCTCCCCATGCAGCACCAGGTAGGCCACCTCCTCGAACGTGCTGTACTGGGCCAGTTGTTCGATGGGGTAGCCGCGGTAGCGCAGTCCGTCGGCAATCGAACTGATGCTGGTTTCGCCGGCGATGATTCCTTCGAGTCCGGGACGGTAGATTGCTTCGTTCATCGTGTTCATCCGTTGGAGTGACTGAAGTACTTGCGGTCTCGCTGTTCGTAATCGCGGTAGTCCAACAGCTCGTACAGTTCGGCGCGCGACTGCATCTGCTCCAGCAACGCCCGTTGGGTCCCTTCGCGTTGCAGCAGCTCCAATGCTGTTTGTACGGATTTCATGGCCACCCGCAACAACGTCACCGGAAAAAGGACGACTGCGTAACCCAACTCAAACAGCCGCTGGGCGGCAAGCAAGGGGCTGCGGCCGAACTCGGTCATGTTGGCCACCAGCGGAGCAGACACTTGCCGAGCGAACTGGGCAAACTCCTGCTCGCTTTGCAGGGCTTCGGGAAAAATCCAGTCGGCCCCCGCGTCCAAGTAGACCTGGGCTCGCCGCACCGCGGCTTCCAGGCCTTCGCTGGCCCGGGCGTCGGTTCGGGCAACGATTACCAGCTCGCGTTTCCCGCGAGCCTGGACCGCCGCCCGCAGCTTCTGGCACATTTCTTCCGTGTCCACCAGCGTTTTGCCCGAAAGATGCCCGCACCGCTTGGGCAACTGCTGGTCTTCCAATTGCACGGCGGCGGCTCCGGCCCGGGCCAACTGGTCCACCGTGCGAGCCACGTTCAACGGGGCACCGAACCCCGTGTCGGCATCCACAATCACGGGCAGTGAACAGACTGCAGTGATCCGCCGCAGTTCCTCGGCCAGTTCGGTGAGGGTGAACAGCCCCACGTCGGGCAGCCCCAACTGCGCGGCCGAAAACGCCGCTCCGGAAAGATAAACCGCTTGGAATCCGGCTCGCTGGACGGCCCGAGCCACCAGCGGGTTGAATGCCCCCGGCACCACCAGCCCCTGCTGGGCTACCGCCTGGCGGAGCCTTCGGCTGGGATCGTCCATCGCCGGGTTCCTTTGTGCTTGAGTACCGCTGCCACGTGGTCGAATATAGAGAGCCCCCCGGTGGATTGACAAGCAGCCCCCGGTTCCTGCGGAGTGCCGAGGTTTGAACCACGCAGAATCCCCTTCGCTTCCAAACCACGCTAATCCGGCGCCGCCGGATGTTCCGGCTTTGCGCGCCGGGAATTTGCACGCCGGGAGTCTGTTCACCGGACAATCGGCCGCGTGGGCGATTTGCCTGCTGGTGTTTTTCGTTCACGCCGCCTGGCCTGTGCCGGATGTGAACGAATCGCACTATCTGGTCAAGGCCCAGCAGTACTGGGGGCTGTTCCACGCCTCCGGGGACGTGTTCCTGGAAAGCCGCGACGCCCACCCGGTGTTCTTTTCCCTGTGGGGATGGGTTTACCTGTTTCTGGACGCCGAAACGGCCACGTGGTTGGGGCGGCTGATCGTCTGGGCCCTGCTGGCTTGGGGCTGGTGCCGTCTGGCGAGGGCCCTGGGGCTTACGGCCCTGGGCACGGGATTGGCCGCTGCGCTGTTTGTGGCGGCCACCGCCTGGGCCAATCTGTCCCAGGAGTGGGTCGTCGGCGGCCTGGAGGCCAAAGGCCCGGCTTACGCTCTGGTGCTTTGGGCTTACGGAGCGGCACTGCGTCGGAGCTGGAACGCCGCCTGGGGGTTACTGGGAGCGGCCACCGCGTTGCACCCACTGGTGGGAGGCTGGAACCTGCTACTATTGGCCGCGGCTGTGCCGCTTTGGCGGAGGCAATGGCGCCACAAGCTGCCTCCGCTTGGCATCCGGCGCTGGCTTCCCGGCTTGGGGCTGGGGTTGCTGCTGGCCCTGGCCGGAGTGGTTCCGGCCCTAGCGCTTTCCTGGACGGCCGATGCAGAGACGCTGGCCTGGGCTAATCGGGCCTATGTCTATCACCGGCTGCGGCACCACTTGTTCTTTCCCGCTTTCCCCTGGTGGAACCGGGTGAGCTTTCTGCTGCTGGTGCTTTTGGGTGGGGCTGGGTACTGGGTCCTGGAACGCTCGCCCGGCTGGTCGTTGCTGGGCCGGGTGCTGGTGCTGGCTCTGGGGCTTGCGGCCGTGGGGGCCGCACTGGGGCTGGGGGCTTCGTGGAATTGGGACCTGGCCGCCCGGTGGTTGCGCTATTACTGGTTCCGACCCGGTGATCTCTGGGCCCCCGCCCTGACCGCCCTGGTGGTGGTGGCTTTGCTGGAACGAGCCATCAGGGACCAGCGGCGATTCGCTCCCCTGCTGCTGCTTGGGCTGCTGTTGGCCGCTTCGGTTCATTTGGGCCACGTGGTCTGGCAGCGGCACCGCCGTCCTTGGCCCCGGGCCGAAGCACACATGACCCACGACCAGTTTCACGATTGGGTGTTGCTGTGCCGGCATCTGCGGCAAGTCGTTCCCGAGGCCGAGCAGGCCGTGTTCCTCACCCCCCGGTACACGCAAACTTTCCACTGGTACGCCCAGCGGGCCGAGGTGGTCAACTGGAAAGACGTGCCACAGGACGCCGCTTCGTTGGTGCGCTGGTGGCGCCGCCTGGTGGACGTGTACGACTACCGGGGATTGAAAGGAACCGGCCCCTGGGAACAACTGGCCCCCGAGCAACTACTCCGCCTGGCCCGACGTTACGGGGCCACCTGGGCCGTGGTCCCGAAAGCCACAGGGCGGGAGTATCCGTTCCCGGTCCGGTACGCCAATGCCAGCTTTGTGCTTTACCGTTTGCCTACGGAGTCGGCTGCGTCCCAAAGCCCACCAAACGCCCCTACAAGGAATACCCAATGACCCGCTGGCCCAGCCTGCCGCCTAAGCAACTCGGCCCCGCCCAAGCTGTCGGCGTGCTGGTGCTTGGAGCCAGCGGCCGCGCGGCGGCCGAAATGGCCGCTCGGGAAGGACTGCGCCCCTGGGTGGCGGATCGCTTCGGCGATTGGGACCTTGCCCGCTGGTGCCCTGTGGTGCGTGTTGAGCCGTACCCTCGGGGTTTGCTGCGAGCCGTCGAACGTGCTCCCCAGGCCCCCTGGCTTTATACGGGAGCTATGGAAAACCGCCCGGAGCTGCTAGCCCCTCTGGCCCGGCGACGCCCCCTGGCCGGCAACCCACCGGCGGTGTTGGCCCGCGTGCGCAATCCGTGGTGGGTGGCCGAAACGCTCGCCCGCGCCGGATTGCCGACCGCGGAAGTGTTCCCCCGGGGAAAGGTCCCGCCCCGGGACGGACGCTGGATGCTCAAACCCCTGCACAGCGCAGGCGGCTGGGGGATTCGCCGCTGGGGACCTGAGGCCGGCTACCGCTACGACCCGGCCCGGCACTACCTCCAGCGGCATCAACCCGGCACCCCGGCCAGTGTGTTGTTTCTTTCCCAAGGGCCGGAGTGTCATCTGCTGGGACTGATGCCCATGTGGTGCGGCTGTCACTGGGCCGGCGCCAAGGAGCACATCTACTGCGGCAGTTGGGGCCCGCAGCCGGTACCGCCCGAGCTGGCAGAACCCCTACGCCACTTGGGGCTGCTGCTTACTCGGGCCGGAGGACTGCGCGGGCTCTGGGGCGCCGATGGTCTGCTTACGCCCCGGAGGTTCGTCCCCGTGGAGATAAACCCCCGGATTACCGCTTCGGCCGAGCTTGTGCATCTGGCCCGGGGCTGGCCGCTTGTCTCCTGGCACCTGGCCGCCTTCGGCTTCGGCACGGGGAGCGAGTTGCCCTCGCCACACATCCTCTGCAACGCAGACGAGCTGTGTCGAACCGAGCCGGACCGGACGATGGCCAAGGTGATTCTTTACGCTCAGCTTCCCTGTCGCGTCCCCGTGCGGCTTCCCGAAAAACTGCTCGCCCCGGGGCTTGCCGACGCCGTGGGCTTGCCCGGGCAAGTGGAGGTAGCTTTCCGCGACGTGCCGCAGCCTGGGACGACATTGCAACCGGGCCAGCCGGTGCTGAGCGTGCTGCTTGCCGCCTCCGGCTGCCGGGGAGAGGCAATCCAGGCCCTGGCGGCCAAGGCGGCCCGGTGGCTTTACGCCCAATTGGAACCACTTCCGGCGGCCGCCGCAGCCCCGGAAACCGAACACAGCTAGGAGGTGGTTCCCGGTGCCCGATGCGCGCAAACACCGCGGCCCCCACCCGGAAGACCGGCGGCTTTTCGGTCCCGAGGCCCTGCCGCGTCTGACCCAGGCGGCAGCCGACCTGGTCTGGCTGCTGGACCGCGGCTACGCCCTGACCAGCTCGCTCAAGCTGGTGGGAGATCGCTATGCCCTGCGGGCCAGGCAGCGGTTGGCTCTGGCCCGGGCGCTGGCTCCCTGGTCGCTGGTGCTTGCCCGAGGGGAAAAACAAGTGCCGCTTGAGCAACTGGCCGGCCGCAGCGTGTGGCTGGACGGCTACAACACGCTGCTTACGGTCGAGGCGGCTTTGGCCGGCGGCGTGGTGTTGGAATGCCGGGACCGGACGTTTCGGGACATGGCCAGCGTCCATGGCAGCTATCGCCGGGTGCAGGAGACGCTGCCGGCTCTGGAACTGCTGGGCCGCTCGTTGGAGCGGTTCCAGGTGGCTTCGGCCCGATGGTTCCTGGATCGGCCGGTTTCCAACAGCGGGCGACTCCGGCGGCTCATGCTCCAAACGGCCGAAAAACACGGCTGGAACTGGACCGTGGAGCTGGTCTTTTCGCCCGATGGAGCCCTTTGCGAACCCGGCTCCCAGGTGGTCGTCAGTTCCGACGCGGCCGTGCTGGATCGCTGCCGGGCCTGGGCCAACCTGAACGCCTGGCTCATTCCGCACGGGGTGCCTCAAGCGCATCGGGTCCGCCTGGCCCCGGGACCGACCAACTGATTCGTGCGGCAAACTGCTCCCCCGGCCCGAACTTGACCGGCCGGGCAACGGGAGCATGCCGGTTTCTGCGGCCCCGGCTTTTCCGCAGCGCTCAGGGAGTAACTTTGAACAGACGCGGATGGCGTAGCGCCCCGGCG
>WFOE01000183.1 GCA_015488215.1 Planctomycetales bacterium | reverse complement strand
TGCGGGTCATTCTGGAAGAAGGGCTGGAAAACGTCTTTGCCCGGCACCAGCACAACCACCGGGCGTTGCGGGCCGGGCTGGAAGCCCTGGGGCTGGAGTTCACCGCCCAGGAAGGCCACCGGCTGCCGATGCTCAACGCCGTCCGCGTGCCCGAGGGCGTGGACGACGCCACCGTGCGCAAAGAGCTGCTCCAGCGGTTCGGCATCGAGATTGGCGGGGGGCTTGGGCAGTTCAAGGGCCGGGCTTGGCGGATTGGACTGATGGGCTACGGAGCTCGACCGCAAAACGTGTTGCTGCTCCTGGGGGCGCTGGAGCAACTGCTGGCCGAACAGGGCCACCGCTTCCAGCCGGGAGCGGCCGTGGCCGCAGCCAACCAGGTATATCAACAGCAGCCGGCCGCAGCCGCGGAGTAAGAGCACGCCCCACTCTAGGAGCGTGTCACACAACTCTCTCCGGTGCTGCTCCAATGCTTGGGCATGGCGCTTGCGGCCGGACGTTTTGTGACAGCCGGTAAAAAGCGTAAAAGAGCGGACCGGGAGCGTCAGCTCCCGCAAGGCTTGTCTACCAGGGGAGGGATCGCTTCCGACGTCTTTGTCCAGGAGGCGGTACCGATGCGCCGCTGGTGGAAGCGGCTGCGGCAATGGCTCACCCCGCGACTGGACCGGCAAGCGTTGGGTCGCCGGGGCGAACGGGCCGCCGTCGGCTATCTGCGCCGCCGGGGCTGGATTATTCTGCACCGCAGGTACCGTTCGCCTGAGGGAGAGCTGGACCTGGTGGTGACGGACCACCGCCAGATTGTGTTCGTGGAAGTAAAAGCCCGGCTCGGCGCCTCGGCAGCCGAGGCAATGGACAACGTCCACCCGGAAAAACAGCGGCGACTCCTCCGGGCCGCATCCGCCTATCTGCAGCGCTTCGGACTTCGAGACCGGCCAATCCGGTTCGACGTGGTCAGCGTGGTCTGGCTCCAGGAGGGAGCACCCCCTCGGATTACCCACATCCCGGCGGCTTTCGAGGTTCCCGAACGGTTCTAGTGGCTGTCACAAAGCTTCCGGCCGCAAGCGCACCCCTGAAGATTGGAGCAACACCAAAAGGGTTTGTGTCACGCTGTTGGCCTCCCAGCCGCTCGCCGCCGCTTCGTCCACGGGAGCGAAAAGGACAGCGCACGGGAAAGCGGGGCCGGTCAGATTACCCCGTGGCGGATGGCCCAAACGGCCGCCTGGGTCCGGTCGGTCACCTGGAGCTTGCGGAGGATGCTCTGCACGTGCTCTTTGACCGTATCGACGGTGATGTTCAAACTGCGGGCAATGTCCAGGTTGCTCAGCCCTAGAGCGATATGGCGCAGCACTTGCATTTCGCGGTGGGACAGGGGGATTTCGGCGTCCTGGGGACGTTTTCGGGTCGCCCGGAGTAGTTCCCGGATGCGCAGTACGGCCGGTTCGTGGAACCAGGATTCACCTCGGGCGGCGGCTTCGATTGCCTGCTGAAGTTCGGGACCGGCGGCTCCTTTGAACAGGTACGCATTCACCTTGTAGATCAGCGCCCGGGCGATGTAAGTGGGATTGTCGAAGTGGGTCAGCACCACGATGCCCAGTCGGGGGAACTCCTCCCGCAGCAGATCCAGGGTTTCCAGCACGTTTTCGTCCATCTGCACGTCGGCCAGCAGCACGTCCGGCCGCCGGGTACGCGCAAGTTGGAGCATTTCGAGCACCGTGCCGGCCTGAGCGACCACTTCGATCTGGGGCGCGAGGGAACGAAGCAGGGTTTCCACTCCCAGACGGACAACCTCGTGATCGTCGGCAATCAACAGTCGGATGGGGGGACTCATCGATGTACTCTGCGAGCAAAGGCGTCCGGATTCTGTTCCGTGGCCTCCGTGAAGGACCGTAGCGGCGGAAAGGCTCGCCCAGGCGTGGACGGGCGGGAGTCTGTTCCACAGGAAGGCGTGAGCTGCCGCGGTCCTGGCCTCGCCGCAGGAGCGAGAATCCGTGGGCCGAATAACGTCCGTGGTTGTTGCAATCCGCACAAGCCTCTTGTTGGTCAAACTGATCCTCGTCCGCACAATCCACAAGGGCCGATGCCGGTTTTTGCCGCCTGGTGAGCCAAAATCCCTGCTGGCTGGGGGGGAAGCCCCCACCCGGGGGTGGCCATCCGGTTGCAGCTTTTTGGAAAAACGGAAACCGGTTGCCGGAAACGGATTTTTGACCTCCGGCAAGTTGCAACCTACGTTTGCTTGCCCCCGGTGTGGCTCCGCGGCATCACCTGCAAGCCGCGGCCGGGGACTTCCTTGAGACAACTTGCCGCATTGGGTGTTCCGGTTCCCATTGTTTGCCGCCGAGACCGCATCGATGAACGAAGCGTTGGCCCCCGCCGAAAGCCGACTGCTGCTGGTGGACGACGACCTGGCGTTGCTCGATTCCCTGGCTGCCTGGCTGGGCAGTCTGGGCTACCAGGTCCAATGCGCCTCGGAGGCGGCCACCGCCCTGCGGCTGATCCAGCAACAGCGGTTCGACCTGGTGCTGGCCGACCTGCGGCTGGGTCCGGACGACGGCTTTCAAGTCCTTCAGGCCGTGCGAAAACACCAGCCGGAAACGCCGGTGATTATTCTCACCGGTTACGGCACCGTCGATACGGCCGTGGAGGCGATTCGCAAGGGGGCGTTCGACTTTCTGACCAAGCCTATCATCGACCAGGAACTGGAACTGGCCATCTCCCGCGCGCTGACCCAACGCCGCGTGCTGGAAGAGAACAAAACGCTCAAAGAGCAACTGGACCTGCGGTATGGGCTGGAAAACATCGTCGGCCGCCACCGACTGATGCAACGCGTCTTCGACCTGATGCAAAGCGTGGCCGACACTCGGACCACCGTTCTCATCACGGGCGAAAGCGGCACGGGCAAAAGCATGGTGGCCCGGGCCATCCACCGGCTCAGTCCTCGTCGGGACAAGCCGTTCGTCGAAGTGGCCTGCGGCGCCCTGCCCGAAACCCTGCTGGAAAGCGAGCTGTTCGGCCATGTGGCCGGCGCGTTTACCGGTGCGGCTACCGACAAACAGGGCAAGTTCGCCCTGGCCGACGGAGGGACCATCTTTCTGGACGAAATCGCCACGGCCAGCCCCGGTTTGCAGGTGAAACTGCTGCGGGTGCTGCAGGACTTCGAATTCGAACCCGTCGGCGGCACCAAAACCTACAAGGTGGACGTACGTGTCATCCTGGCCACCAACGAGGACCTGGAACAACTGGTCCAGCAAGGCAAGTTCCGCCAGGACCTCTACTACCGGATCAACGTAATCAACATCCGCCTGCCCGCTCTGCGCGAACGGGCTTCTGACATCCCCCTGCTGGCTCGGCACTTCCTCAAGCAAATCTGCCAGGAGTCCGGACGCCAAGTGCTCGATTTCACCGACGAAGTGCTGGCCGCCTTCCAGCGCTACCACTGGCCGGGCAATGTGCGGCAGTTGCAAAACGTAGTCGAGCGGGCCGTCATCCTGGCCAAAGGCAAATACATTACCCTGGCCGAACTGCCCGAGGAAATCACCGCCGAAGCTCCCCGGACCGTCGTCCCTCCGCCGGGCGCCAAGGCCAACCTGAAACAAGCCCTCGAAGACCCCGAACGCCAGATCATCCGCGAAGCCCTGGAAGCCCACAACTGGAACCGCACCCAAACGGCCAAGGCTCTGGGGATCAACCGCACCACGCTCTACAAGAAGATGAAGCGGTTGGGCCTGCTGGCTCCGCGGAAAAATTGAGTAAGGGCGTGGGGGGCTTGGAGGCTTGGGGGGAATGGAGGGAGCGCTTCCGCTCCAGCGGAAAAACAATCGCTCGTGCTCGTACTCGGAATTCGTGCTCGGCAGCTCGTTATCGGCAATCACGAATCGACGAATCAAGCCAGCCGCTGAGTTGGAGAGGCCTTGCGTCTTGGGTCTTGAGCAGGAGCTTCCGCTCCGGGCGAGAATTGGCTTGCGGCTTGCGCCGTGCGCTGCTGAGCTACCGCACCGGAGCAAGAACAAGCAGTTCTCGCACTCGGCTGGCCGCGTTTCGAGAACGCGGGACGTCGATTCCCAAAAGGGCCATCAGCCACGGAAGCGCATCACCATCCACACCACCGCCGCGGCCACCGCGCCGGCTAGCAAACCCATGCCGACGGAGCCAAGCCCCCCGAAGCGGTCGAAGTGAAACATCGAAAGATAGGCGGAAACGCCCCCAAAAGCAATCATCCCCACGGCGGCGGCCAGTTTGAGTTGTTCTCGTCGCTGCTCGGGGGTAAGTGTTTTTTTCGCCTGCGGTTTTTTCTGCCCGGCGGGGGCCGAAGCTCCCGCCGGAGCGGCTGTTCCCTTGCCGCTGGCCAGCTCGGCTTGGGCCTTTTCCTTGGGATAGTGCTTGTTGATTAGCTCGTTGACCGCCGCCGGAGTGCAGATGGCCACCCGAACCGGAATCCCCAGGCGCAATCGCAGTTCTTCTTCGATTTCGGGAGTCAGAGGGTTGGGGGAAGCGAGAATCAAGGCGTCCTCGTCAATCATCACCGGCACGCAGGAATACTGGCGGGCGATGACGGCGGGTACCCGGTCGATGAGGTTTTCGTCCGGTTCGATCTCCTTCAGGTCGATGTAGGGCAGCCCTTCGGATTCGGCATAGGCCTGCATGACCACGTCTTGCGGAACCAGTTTCTGCTGCCACAGTGCGTCCCGGATGTCCACGCCCACGACCATCGAGTAGTTGCGGGCCTTTTGCAGCCCCTCGGGAGTAACCGCACCCTGGCTGACGAGAATCTGCTCCAGCGTTCGGCGGCCCGAGGGCCCGCTGTCCGTGCGGCCTAGCGACGCGTCGTACTCGGCCTTGCGTTTCTGGTCGGTCAGGCAGAGCATGGCCCGGGCCAGCTCGTTGAGCAGCTTTTGGGATTCCTCCCAGTACTGGCCGGTGGCGAATTTGCGCACGTGGGCGTTGAGCTTGCGGTAGTGCTTGCGAATCTTGGCCACGTCGTCTTCGAACATCTTCAGCCGCAGCAACTGGTAGTAGTTGAGCGGCCGGTTCGTGTCCTTGATACCCAGCCAGTCGCGATACACGTCCAGGGTTTGCTCACCCATACCGTCGGTTTCCATCGAATAGGAACAGAAGAGAACAGACGGTCTCCCCACACGGCCGACCTTCCGGTGCCATGATAACTGCGCGGCGGCACTTTGCCAAAACGCCGCCGGGTCCGGTTCCGAGGGGCCGCCCCTGGCGCGCCGCTTAACCGACCGTGTGCAGTTGCTGCCGGCGCTGGGCCACCAGTTGGAGCAACTGTTTTTGCGGCGTGGCGAACTTTTCGATCCCTTCGGCCATGAGCACCTGGAACATCCGCTCCAGGTCCACCTTCTGGTCGATTTCCCGCAGCACCTCCTCCGGCGGAAGCTGGTCCACGCGGCGGGTGTACTGCTTGCCGCTTTGCTGGACCCAGGCGTTGGTTTCCGGCGGGTTGGTCAGAATGTCGCTACCGGCCAGGGCTTCGACATATTTGTCCGGCGGGTCTTGCGGATTTTTGACGCCGGTGCTGGCGAAGATGATTTCCGGCTTGAGCTTCAGCCCCTTGTCGGCCCAATAGGACTGGTTCTCCTGCCAGATGCGTTTGGCGTTGACCGTGCCCACCTGGCCTTGGGCCGCTTCGGAAAGCTCCGGTACGTGTTTGGCCGTATAGACGTCGATTCGGGAAACGAACACGCTAAAGACGGCCTTGAAGTGCTCCAGGTCGCCGCGCCGCTGCGCTCCGCGCCACACCGCCTCCCGGGCGCGGCGGTACTGTTCCGGCACGAACAGCAGCGTCACGTTGAGCGTCACGCCCGAAGCAGCCAGCTCCTCCAGGGCGTCGATTCCCGCGGGCGTGGCCGGCACCTTGATCATGCGGTTGCGGTGCCCGCTGGACCACTGGCGTCCCAGGGCGATGTAGCGCTGGACCTTTTCTTCGTGGGACAGGGGGCACTCTGGGTCTTCCAACAGCGGGTCCAGCTCGAAGCTCACATAGCCGTCGTCCCCTTGGGTTTCTTCCCACACCGGCAGGAACACTTCCTGGGCCATCCGCACGGCCTGGTCGGCCAGGGTCCAGGCCACTTCTTCGTCGCTTTGGCCGCTGCGGAGCAGTTCGTCCAGTTGCCGGTCCAGCACGCCGGAGCGGATTAACCCGGCGATAATCACCGGGTTGCTCGTGGCTCCGGTAACGCCCCAGGTGCGGTTTTGGGCCACCGCCTGCGGATCGACCGAATCGAGCCACACCTTGGAACCGGCCTGAATGAGCGATTGGATGGGCTGAGTCATGCCGGAGCAGCTCCTTTGGAGAAAAGTGGCACGGAACCGGCAAACATTTCCGCCGGAAGGGAACAAGACTTCCTGCAGAGCAGCCTTGCCCTTTTCGGAACAGTATCCGGCACCCCGGGCGGAGGAACAAGCCCAAGGGAAGAAACACCCAGCCTGCTTGGCATCAGCAACGCGCCCAGACACCGGGACCTGGCGGCGCCGGCAGACAGAGGTTACTTGCGCCGCGAGGTTCGCTTGCGCTGCGTTTTTTTGCGTTTGTTCTGGCCGCCGGATGTTCCCACAGCGGCGGTGGAGAGAGCCAGCAGCGGCGGCCCCTCCGCGGGACAGAAGGGGCTATCGGTCCCTGTTTCGGCAATCAGTTGGGCCAGTGACGTGCTGCGAAACGCCTCTTCCACCCCGGCCAACGCCTGATCCAACCGGCGGTGCAGCGGGCAGAGGTTCGTGTGGTTCTCCACGTCCAGGGGGCAGCGCTCGATTCGCTGGATGGGGTCCACCGCCTGGACGATATCCCAGATGGTAATCTCGTGCGGTTCCCGAGCCAGGGTGAACCCCCCCCCTTGGCCGCGGCGGGACTGGACCAGTTGGGCCTTGGCCAGCATTTGCATCAGCTTGGAAAGGAACGGGGCCGGGGCACGCGACAGCCTGGCAATCTCCTGCACGGTCACCGCCCGGCGATGCCGGTAGGCCAAGGCCACCATGGCCCGAAGCGAATATTCCACCGTCTGCGAGATCATGCCGGGGGTCCCCCTGACAAGCAACAAAAAGGGAGCGACAGCATACATTATACATCCAAATATCCGATTTGCCCAAGGCCCGCTGTGGTTTCGCTTGCGTTTTGCCACACGGGGGCCAATCCGGGGAGAACTCTGTCGCGGTAGCGGCTTTCTGCCCAGGAGGGCCTCTTGCCGCTTCGTCGCCGGGTCGCTTTTGCTTGAACAGCCCCGGCAGGGGGTTTACAACCGGGAAAAAACCTGCCCTCGTGCCACGGCGGAGAGCGTGCCATGACCGAAATCGACCAGTTCGAAAGCGTCTTCAAAGCCGCGGCCAAGGACGTCTTCCGTTACCAGCAGCCCGCCTGGAATCGCGTGCTGGTCGTCACTGACCAGGACGAGCAAACCACCGGCGAGCTCGAACGCCAGCTTCATTCGTTTTTGGACCAGGTGCTGCCCCAGGTGGCCTGGGAGCGGCTGAGCGGAAGCGAGCTGACCAGCGTGGGCGAGCTGCTCCAGCAGGTGGAAGCGTTCAAGCCGGACCTGGTCTGTACCTACCGCAACCTGCACACGCAGGCGTGGCGGTGGCCTTACAGCCTGGGCGATTACGTGGAGGTGCTGGTGCAGCACACGGCCATGCCGGTGCTGCTGCTCCCGCATCCGCTGGAATCGCCTCCGGTGGCCTTGCCGACTAACACGGATCGCGTGATGGCCATTACCGACCACCTGACCGGCGACGCCCAGTTGGTCTCCATCGCGGCGAGCCTCACCGCTCCCGAGGGCGTGTTGTTCCTCACCCACATCGAAGACGAGGAGACGTTTCAGCGCTACATGGACGTAATTGCCAAAGTGCCCGAGCTCGACACGGACACCGCCCGACAGGCCATCCAGCGGCAACTGCTCAAGGAACCGGCCGACTACATCGAATCGTGCCGCCAGGGGCTGCAACAGGCCGGACGTCCGCTGCGGGTGGAAAGCATCGTGCAGATGGGCCGCCACCTGGAACAGTATCGCAGTCTTATTCGCCAGCACGCCGCCGATTTACTCGTCTTTCCGGCCAGCAAGGAAGGCATGGTGGCCATGCAAGGCCGCGCCTACACGCTGGCCGTGGAGCTGCGACGCGTGCCGCTGCTGTTGCTCTAAGTGGAGAGCAATTAGTCTTTGAGCAGACGCAGGCAGGATCGTTCCCCGGCGAGCCGCCAGTTTCAGTGGGCGTGGGGGCTTGGAGGTGTGAAGGGATGGGGGGAGAGCTCCCGCTCCAGGCAAGAATCGGCTTACGGCTTGCGCCGTGCGCCTTGCGCCGGGAGCTTCCGCTCCTGCGGACAAACAACACTCGTGCTCGTACTCCTACTCGTGCTCGTAATCGATTCGTAATCGGCAGCTCGTCGTCGGTGATCGCGAATCAGCAATCGGCGAGCCGCCAGCTTGAGCTGGCGGAGGAGAAACACCGGCAAGCGTTTCCGGTGCTATTTTTCTCGTTTTCTCCCCGGACTAAAGTCCGAAGCTCGCCGGGGCGCCGAGTCGGGACGTCTGTTGGTTTGCTCAAAGACTAGTGGCCGCGTACTGAAAGACGCACCGCGGCGGAATCTCCCCAGCGGGCGAAACGAAACGTCATGCCTCGGACTGTTCCATCGCAGCGGCCGGAACGGGAAACTGCTGGCACAGTTCCCGCACCTGCTCGCGGATGCGCCCGTGCAACGCTTCGTCTTCCGGATGCTTCAGTGCGTCCAGGATCCAGCCGCCAATCAGTTGCATCTGTTCCGGACCCATGCCGCGGGTGGTCAGCGCCGGAGTGCCGATGCGAATGCCCGAGGGGTCCAAAGGCTTGCGGGAATCGAAGGGGATCATATTCTTGTTGACCGTAATACCGCAGCGTTCCAGCAGCCGTTCGGCCACCGCGCCGCTGAGTCCCAAAGGGGTTACGTCGGCCAGCACCAGGTGGTTGTCCGTGCCGCCGGTAATCAGCGTCAGCCCGCCGGAAAGCAGCACTTCGGCCAACGTTTTGGCGTTGTCGATAATCCGCTGGGCGTACTGTTTGAACTCGGGCCGCAGGGCTTCGCCGAAGCAGACCGCCTTGGCCGCCACCACGTGCATCAGCGGTCCGCCCTGGATGCCGGGAAAGATGTTGCGGTCCACGTCGCGGGCGTATTCTTTCTTGCAGAGGATGAGTCCGGCACGCGGTCCGCGCAGCGTCTTGTGCGTGGTGGTGGTTACAAAATCGGCCACGGGCACCGGATTGTCGTGCAGTCCGGCGGCCACCAGGCCGGCATAGTGGGCCATATCGACAAAGAGTTTGGCCCCCACTTCCCGGGCGATTTCGGCAAAGCGGCCGTGAGGGATTTCCCGGGGGTAGGCGCTGGCCCCGGCCACGATGGCCTTAGGGCGATGTTCCCGGGCCAGGCGGGCCACCTGGTCGAAATCGATTCGGTGGTCCTCCCGTCTCACCCCGTAACTGAGGAAGTGGTACAGACGGCCCGAGATGTTCAACCGCATTCCGTGGGTCAGGTGTCCGCCGTGGGCCAGGTCCAGGCCCAGCACCGTATCACCCACTTCCAACATGGTCAGATAGACGGCCAGGTTGGCCTGGGAGCCGGAATGGGGCTGGACGTTGGCATGCTCGGCCCCAAAGAGGCGGCAGGCTCGCTGCCGGGCCAGCTCTTCCACCTGATCGACGAACTCACACCCGCCGTAGTAGCGGCGTCCCGGATAGCCTTCGGCGTATTTGTTCGTCAGCACGCTCCCGGTGGCTTGCATCACGGCCGGAG
>WFOE01000182.1 GCA_015488215.1 Planctomycetales bacterium | reverse complement strand
GGGCTGGGCTATCAGCAGCTTCCCATAAAACGCATCGAGCTGAATAACGGTTCCTCAACGCCCTGTTTCCGTGCCCGTTTGTTGCCGCAGTCCGAGAACTCCCCGCGGGAAGCGTCGGGCGGTTCTCCGTTCCCTAGCCGAAAGATTGAAGTGGAAGTCCTTTCCGGTCTGGCTCCCGGCACCTACGAGAGCAAGCTGATGATTTTTGTGGATGAAGATGCCAAACCGGAGGCCATCATTCCGCTACGGGCCGAAATCTTGGGGGCGTTTCACGTCGTGGGCCCACATCGCGACCCCCATTCCAAACATTTCTTGTTCGGCCGAGTGCGCCGCCCCGAAGGAAAAACCTATCTGTTGACCGTCATCGGCTACGGCGAGGCGGCCGGCAAGACCGAGCTGCGCGTGCAGAGCGTGCATCCTCCGTTCGTTCAGGTCCAGATTGGCTCCCGGGAAAAAATCCCCGGCAAGACCAGTTGGCGATGGACACTACAAGTCCGCGTGCCGAAAGACAGTCCGGTAGGCCGAATTCCCGAGAACCCCTCTAGCCCCCCGGGAAGAATTGTTCTAAAAACCACCCACCCCGAACAGCCCGAACTGGAAATCCCGTTCGAGTTCCTGGTAGTGCCTTGATTCCTGCGGGCCAGCACTGCTGGCGTTGCCTTCGCAACTGGGAGATCCCAGGGAATGGATGCCCGACAAAGCGCCTTGCGCCCCCTGGCAGGATACGCCGGGGTGGTGTTGATTCTGGTGCTGGCCTACGGCTGCCAGCGTCCGACCGAGCCGGTCCGCATCGTTGCTCGAACGCAACAAGTGCAAGGGGAGTCCGCTTCGCCCTCGAAATCCCCTCTGCCAACCCGGCGCCTGGCCCCGGAAGGCCCTCCGGAAACTCCGCCACTGCCCTCTGAGAAGGAACCGTCGGAGCAGCAACGGCGGCAACAAGCCGATTCTCCTCTTTCGGCTCAACTGGCTACCCGGCCTCCCTACGCCGCGCAGTCTGAATCGGATAAGCAACCCGCCCCGGCAAACCACGCTCCGGCCGAAGAAAACAACCCCCATGATCTGCCGGAGCCGGAGCCCGTGGATCCGGTGCAGGCCAACGGGCCCATCTTCGTCGGCTGGACCAGGCCCCGGCTGCTGCTGGTCTTTTCCGGCCAGATGAAAGGCTACCTGGAACCCTGCGGTTGTGCGGGACTGGAAAACATGAAAGGAGGACTGGCCCGGCGGTTCACCTTTCTGGAACAGCTTCGCCGACGCGGCTGGCCCGTGCTGCCACTGGACCTGGGCGGACAGGTCCGCCGCCAGGGCAAACAGGCCCAGATGAAGTTCCACTACGCCATCGACGCCCTGCGGGCCATGGGCTACGCGGCCGTGGGACTGGGGCCCCAGGACTTGCGGCTTGGGGCCGAAGAGCTGCTGCCGGCCGTGGCCGACGAGCAGAACCACCTGGTCTGCGCCAATTTGGAACTGCTTGGGGTGCCTGTGACCCGTTACCGCATCGTCCAGGCCGGCGGGCTGAAAATCGGCATCACGGCCGTGCTAGGCCAGGCGTTCGGCAAGTCGCTGGACCGCGAATCGTTCCAGTTCACTGCTCCGGCCCAGGCGCTGGCCCAAGTGGTGCCCCAGCTCCAAGGGGAGTGCGATCTGCTTGTGCTACTGTGCCACGCTCCGGTGGAAGAAACCCGCGAGCTGGCCCGGCGTTTTCCGCAGTTTCATCTGGTGGCCACCGCCCAAGGAGCCGAGGAACCGCCCGCGGAAGCCGAAAAGCTCAACCAAGGCAAGACCTGGCTGGTGCAAGTGGGCTACAAGGGGATGTACCTGACTGCCGTGGGACTTGAGAAACCAGACCCGGCCACGTGGCGATACCAGCGCGTGCCGGTGGACGCCCGATTCCCCAACGCCCCGCAGATGGACCAGCGCATGGCCGACTACCAGGAACGCCTGAAAGACCTGGGCTGGTCCGGCCTGGGGCTGCGGCCGCTGCCGCATCCTTCTGGGGCGAAGTTCGTCGGCTCGCAGGCATGTGCCGATTGCCACACCACGGCCTGTGAAATCTGGAGCAAAACCCCTCATGCTCACGCCACGCAAACCCTGACCCGGCTCGACCCGCCCCGGCAGTTCGATCCTGAGTGCATCAGTTGCCACGCCACCGGCTGGGACCCACAACGCTATGTGCCTTACGAATCCGGCTACCTGTCGCTGGAAAAGACGCCCCAACTGAGGGCCAACGGCTGCGAAAACTGCCACGGTCCCGGCTCCCGCCACGTGGCCATCGAATCGGGCGAGCTGGACGTAAGCGGAGCGGAAGCCCGCCAGGCCCGGCTCGCCATGCGCGTCACCTTGCAGCAGGCCAAGGAGCAGTTGTGCCTGAAGTGCCACGACCTGGACAACAGCCCCGACTACATCAAATACGGCTTCCAGCGATACTGGCCGCCAATCGAGCACAAGGGGACCGATTGAGCCCGCGGGCGTGGGAGGCGTGGAGGGGCGGGGGCTTGGAGGCTTTGGAGGATGGGGAAGAGCTTCTGCTCCGATGCAAGAACAAGCGCTAATTCTTGCAAACGGCGAGCCGCCGACTTTGAGCCGCCGACTTTAGTCGGCGGAGGAAAAACAAGAGCAAGCGTTTTTCTCCGCTTTCTCCGGTCCTCCCCGGACTGAAGTCCGGGGCTCGCCAAACTAAAGTCGGCTTGCGGCTTGCGCCGTGCGCCTTGCGCAGGGAGCTTCCGCTCCGACGCAAGAATGAGCGCCGATTCTTACACTCGGCGAGCCGCCAGCTTTAGCTGGCGGAGGAGAAACAAGAGCAAGCGTTTTCTTCCGCTTTCTCCGGTCCTCCCCGGACTGAAGTCCGGGGCTCGCCAAACTAAAGGCGGCTTGCGCCGTGCGCCTTGCGCAGGGAGCTTCCGCTCCGGCGGAAAACCAATCGCTCGTGCTCGTACTCGTAATCGAATCGTTCTCGGCAGCTTGTTCTTGCCGACCGGGAATCGGCTTGCGGCCTGCGCCTTGCGTCTTGGGCGGGACCTTCCGCTCCGAGGCGAGAATAGGCGCTCATTCTTGCATTCGGCGAGCCGGCCGGTGGGGTGATTTCTTCCGGGGGTGCCATTCCTGTTCTTGCAGTCCGCTTCGAAAGACACAAAAGCCGACCTCTGCACCAGCGCGGGCGTTGCTTTACGGCGGCGGCGAGTTAGGCTGGAAACAAACCGGAGCCACGCGTCCTCAAACCCGACAAGGAGCTTTTGCCATGCGACGTCCCTTCCGCCCTCTGCTGCTGGCAGCGGTCTGTCTCGCAGCCTTCGCAGGCCCGTGGACCACCGGCGCTTTGATTCAGGGCGACGAACCGGCCGCCAAGCCCTCTCCCTTGCCGGCCGAGGAACTCAAAGCGCTGGCCAAGACGTTCCTTTCTCGAATCGAAGAAACCACCGCCGACGCCGAAACCTTCCAGAGCGAAGACGGCCAGAACCGCCGCTACCAGAACGCATCGGCCCTGGCTCTGGTGGCCGCCGCATTGGCCCAAAGCTCGGAGGGTGACACCCGCGCCGCGGCCTCCGCTTTGTGGAAAGCCGCCGCGGAACTGGCCGAAGCGGAGCAACTGCAACAGGCCAAGGCCCTGCTCGGCCAGGCACGCGACGCACTGGCCGGGAAAGCCGCCGGGGGCGAAACGCCCACCTGGGCGGGCGAAGTGGCCGAGCTGGACGGCCTGATGCCCGAGGTGGGCAACCAGCAGAACCGCATCAACCGTTCGCTGCGTCGGCTGCGGCGCCGGCCACAACGGGTGCAACAGGCCGCGGTGTTCATGGCCGCCACGGCCCGGCTGCTGAAACACCACGTGCCGGGCAAGGACGAAGCCGAACCGGACCAGATCCGCGCGTGGAAAAGCTCCTCGGCCCTGATGGAACAAGCCGCGTTGGAACTGCTCCAGGCGGCTCGGGCCAAAGACACCTCGGCCGCCCGAGCGGCCAACAAACGCCTGGACCAGTCCTGCCACCAGTGCCACGAGGCGTTCGGCATCGACGAATAGCCCCTCCGGCCCTGGGCCGCATTCTCAGCCGCCGAGGCGTTTGCACCCCGGGGCGACCGCGGACTAAGATGGAACACTCCGCAACACCAACTGCGCTTGGAGAATCGATTTTTCCACGGAACAAATGTAACGAGGATACCGCCATGCAACCTATCACCACCCGCCGGGAGTTTCTGGTCCGTTCGGCCGTGGCCGCCGGAACGCTGAGCCTGAGTCTGCCTGCCGCCCAAAAGGCTTGGGCGGCCAAGCCGGAACCGCTCTACAAAATTTCGGTGGCCGAGTGGTCGCTGCACCGCACTCTGTTTGCCAAGAAGCTGGACCATCTGGACTTCGCCCCCTTTATCAAAAAGACCTTCGGCATCGACGCAGCGGAGCTGGTCAACCAGTTCTTTGCCGATAAGGCCAAGGACCGGAAGTACCTGCGGGAACTGAAGAAACGGGCCGACGATGCCGGAGTGAAAATCCTGCTCATCATGATCGACCGCGAAGGGGCCTTGGGCGATCCGGACCCCAAGCGGCGGAAACAAGCCGTGGAAAACCACTACAAGTGGGTCGAGGCGTCCAAGTTCCTGGGCGGGCATTCCATTCGGGTCAACGCCCGCAGCCGCGGCAGCTACGAAGAACAACAGAAGCTGGCCGCCGACGGGCTGCGGCGGCTGTGCGAGTTCGCCGCCCCGTTGGGAATGAACGTCATCGTGGAAAACCACGGCGGGCTATCTTCCAACGGCAAATGGCTCGCTTCGGTCATCCGCCGGGTGAACATGCCCAACTGCGGCACGCTGCCGGACTTTGGTAACTTCCACCTGGGCGGCGGCCGCTGGTACGACCGCTACCAGGGCGTCAAAGAGCTGATGCCCTACGCCAAGGCCGTCAGCGCCAAAAGCCACGATTTCGACGAAAAAGGGAACGAAATCCACACCGACTACTACCGGATGATGAAAATCGTGGTCGATGCCGGCTACCACGGCTACGTCGGTATCGAATACGAAGGACGCCGACTGCCGGAAGTGGAAGGCATCCGCGCCACCCAGCGGCTGCTGGAACGCGTGCGCGAAAAACTGGCCCAGCAGGACTGAAAAAGGCCTGAGGTGGGAGAGGCCTGGGGGCTTGGAGGCTTGGGGGGAGCTTCCGCTCCGCAGGTCTTGAGTCGTGTGTCTTGGGTCTTGAGCAGGTGCTTCCGCACCGGGCAGGAATGGGCTTGCGGCTTGCGCCCTGCACCTTGCGAGGTAATTCCGCACCAAGCAAGAATAAACGCCGATTCTTGGAAACGGCGAGTCGCCGACTTTAGGC
>WFOE01000181.1 GCA_015488215.1 Planctomycetales bacterium | reverse complement strand
TCGCCCACGGCGCGAAGCTCAGGATCGTCGATCCGCCAGCGGCGGAGTTTCTTCAAGAAATCCCTGGCCAGCCATTTGCGAAGCTCGGCCGAATGCCGCTCGTCTTGGAGCAATTCCACGATGATGGGAATATGCTCCTTGGAAAACAGGTGACCCAAAGCGTGCATCAAGGTAAAGCGATAGGAGTTCCAGCGATTCCTCAGCAACGGTTCTGCTTCTTCCCGGGTCCAGTAGTCACCGGCTCCTTCCAGCACAGGCTGCAGGGCTCTTTGGATTTCTTCCTGGGCGACTTGGGGGTCGGCCGTGCGACGAAACTCCTCCAGAACGGGCTCGAAGGCAAGCTTGCGGGCGTGGCGGTCGATCAACACCCGCAAGATCGCTTCCTTGACCTCAAAACTGTAGGGCCGCTGGAAGTGCTCGACCAGAAGCGGAATCACCTCGCGGTAGTCTGGCAAGGGGCGTCCTTCCGCCAGGGCTGCTTGCGGTTGTAAAGATCGCAGACGGTTTCCACCTCGAAGCCCAGCTTGCGCAGCTCACGAGTCAGCGGTTCGTGCAGCGCATATAACACCCGCGACCAGGCCTCGCGTTTGGCTTCACGTTGCTGCTGAGCGGCAACCCATTGAGGATCGGCCTCTAATTCCCGCATGAGTTCTTCAGCAGTAACAGGTCCACGCTTCGTTCTCTTTCTAGTCATGGAATGTACCTCAATTGGATTTCTCCAGCCTGAATAGCTTCGCGAAGCGGACCGCTAAGCTGAGTATCTCTTCTCACATACAACACAAAGGTATATCCTTCCTGTTGGGACCAGGCAAGCATGTCTCGCAATTGCTGGGTGAAGTCCAGACGCTGGACGTTGACTGTTTGAGCGGCGTGGTAGATTCCGTCGGGAACTCCCGGAACCTAAGTGAGGGCTCAGTTGAGGCGCCGAGTAGAATCGTCTCCGCTGGTTGCACAAAAAAGAGTATGGCTGGATACTTAGAACCCCCATGTGCGGTACCCGGGACGATCTTTTTTCCATTCGTTTCCGCCCGGCTTCTGAGCCGGCAGGATCACTACCTCGATCCGCCTTCATCCAACCACAAAAACAATCTGCGCCGACGACCCGCAGCCGATTCGGTTTCTGAAGAGCCGGAACGAGTTGGGATTACGCCTTCAAGCATGCGTTCTCCCGGTAATCGATACTGATTCATAACGGCACCTTCAATTCGAAATTGCTCCGGCTGAATGTTTCTAAACAGTCCTGGAGAGGGAGATGTCGACGCAGCAAAGGCGATCGCCGAACTGAGTTCAATGATGTGGGTAAAGCAATAGTCTACGAACGGTTTTCCCAGTTGACTTCCAAAAATACGGTCAATTTGGGAAATCGCTCCAGCAAACTGGCGCGTTGGCATGCTCTCGGGCACGAGGTAATCAAGAAGTACCGGCTCTTCGGAGCATTTATCCAAAACAACGAATACTTCTGTCCCGATCGTGGCCGGCTGGATTGGGATAGCAATCGGTAATCGTCCTGCAGGCAGAGAGTCCTTAAAGTAGAGCGTAAACCACGAGTTGAATTGTGGCATTTTGGCGGCATCTGGCCAGTCTTCGCGAAGAATCGCCAACGATTGTTTAGGGGGTGGGGTTCGAGACATCCGCGCGTATGCCTCAAGTAGAATTGCGTATTCCCACAATAGCAAGGGGCGTTGCATGTTAATAGGTCCTCGTTTGGAGAAAATTCCGGAGCCACTCTTTGCGGAAGACGCTCATCTGTTCGAAAATAAAAGCGTGCTTGGTTTCTCCCGTTAACCCCATCTGTTCGGCCAGGTCAACCAACTGGTTATAGTATTCGGCGCACGCTTCATGATATGCCCGTTCATCGGCTTCGGTCATCCTTATCCATCGCCGTCTCCATCCGCCGTTTTTGCGAGGAACTCCCGTTTCAATAAGCCGATTTGCCGGATTGTTCTTTATCGATCCGGGGCGGGGTTTTCGGATGAGGGTTTGTGAAATGGAAGCCTTGTGAGGAGTGTCTAGCACAGGCCACGCAGGGGAACGCAACAATTGCCCTGGGGGAGCCGGGTGGGTGGCCAGGTGATGGGCGGCTTTGAGATCGACGGCCAGCTCGCCGCCGCGGTAAAGGAGCGTGCCCAGCCAGCGGTTCTCTTCGCCGGCTACGGTCGTAACGACCTGTTCGGTCGCCCACTGGCCGGGATTGATCCCGCCCCCCCGATGGATCATCGTGGTGATTCCTTCGGTGATGTTCGAGGCACCGTATTGGGCCACGGCGATCGCCAACACGGTACCGGCCCCGGTTTCTACCAGCAGGTATGCCACGCCCATCTGGGCGACACCGCCGACGATCATCAAGGTCCCAGTGGCTTGGCGAGTGAGAAACGAGTCCCAGGTTTCGGCCAGGACGATGTGTTCGCCGACCAGTTGGTAGGTGCGTCCGTAGAGGCCGGTGGAGAGCATGTCGTAGAGCTGATGGGCGGCCTCTTCGAGGGTGAGCTCGAACATCCAGCCGTCGTGGTCCAGGGCCAGGATTTTTCGTTGTTCGTAGATGTACCAGTCGTGCACATAGAAGTCGCGCAGCTCGATCCGCCAGCCGCGTTCTTTGAGCAGGTCCAGGAGGCGGATGGCGTCCGGGTCGTGAGCGTAAAGTTCGCGAAACTTGGCTTCGATCAGCTCCGGGGTGAGTCTGGTATTTCGGGGCGCGAGGGCGTCGGTGGGTTTGTTCCAGGCCAGATCCACGGCCGCCTGGGGGGCGACGGTATCCGGGGTGATCTGTTGAAGCTGGTAGTCGCCCAACCAGGGCTCGTAGTAGACGTAGTACTTGTCGCCCACGTGGATGACCTCGTAGTCGTAGCCTCCCCAGCCATCGTACCGATGGACGACCAGCCCGGCGTCGCGCAGCCGCTGCATCTGGTCGGAGGTGAGTCGGCTCCAGTCGCCGCCGTTTTCCTGGGCGATCTGGTCGAGCAGTCGTTGTTGCTCGGGGGTGATCGGCGGGGAGGTGGAATGCGAAGCCTGCTCGGAGGGCCGAGGTTGCGCGGCAAACTCGGACGAGGCTTGCTGGACGGCCTGGCGGTACTCCGGATTGTTGATCAACTGGTAAGCCGAGCCAGGGTAATCCCAGTATTCCCGGGGCAGATCGGCGGGGATGCCCATTTCCTCCGGAAGCAGTTGGGCCACGGGTGGGGCAGTTTGCCCTCCGGCACTGGACGAGGAAGAGCTGCCTGAAGCGGACGATTGGGGCGGAAGGTTGGTCGCGGTTGCCGTGCTTGCGGGGGTGCCTGACGCGTGGGCCTGGGTGTGGTTTGCCGACGTGGCTGTCTGTTCTGGGGTGGCTGGACGACCGCCGGAGGCGATTCCAGGTTGGCGTCGAGCAGCGGCTGAGGAAGCAGGTCGCTGGCAAGCAGCAGGCGTGATTCCAGGGCCTCCAGGCCGGAGCCGAGCGTGCGTTGCGAGCGACGGACAGCGCGGCGCCTGTTCCAAAGCTCAAACCAACGAGTGAAGCTGCGCTTTTCTTCCCGTTTGAACAGTTTGGCAACAAGAGAACGTCCCATCGGGTCTGCCCTTTTCCGAAGAGATGCCGGCGACGTGGCCCCTGGTTGTGCCCGCTTGAGAAAGAGGCACATGACCTCCATCTCATCAAGCGGAAATCAGGTTACTTGCATCGGAATTGTGATGTCAAGCAATTTTTGCTGCTGCTTTTTGGTGGGATTTGCTTGCGTCAAAACTACCGGCGACTACGCAGGCAGTATTGGACTTGCTGCGAGTTTGGCAGCGTTGGGCCTTTGTCGTTATGGGCCGAACGGGGGATTTTTGCGCAGCAAAGGTGGGGGTCGCAAGTTGGCGGGCATGCGGCGCGGTTGAAGGTTAACGGCTGAGTACGTTACGGCCGGGGGGCCGGTGCGGCTGACTTGTTTCCGCTTGTCGCCTTCCGGTGGTTGCCCGGGCGGAAAGCCGAGCTGAAACCTCTCCTGGCCCCAGCGAGTACTCTTTTGTGGCCGAAGGATTGCACGGTTGGGGCCACAGGTGAAAAATCGCCGGAGCGGAAGAGGTTTCCCGTGCCGGGGGCGAGCCGGCCGGGCTCGTGTCGCGGAGGGCCGGAGCGGCGCCGGGAACGCCCTGGTGCGGTGGGTCGAAGAAGCGGAACCCTTGCCATGAACCAGCCCAGCTCTGTGGAAGCGTCGCCGATTCGCGCGCCGGTGTGGCTGCGGAACGTGTTCCTTTGCATGCTGGTGCTGCTGATGGCGGCCACCGCCGCTCGGGGGCTGTTGCGTCCGGAAGAAAAGCCTGACCGCTGGCAGCAGGTGCAACTGCCCAAGTGGCGCCGCGGGGTGGAGTTCGAGCAAAGCCTGCAGCGGCTCGACCAGGCGCTTGCCCGGCGATGGCAACAGGCCGGGGTGGAGCCGGCCCCGAAAGCGCCGCTGCTGTTGCTGGCCCGGCGCGTGGCGCTGGCTCTGTGCGGCACGGTCCCTTCGCTGGAAGAAATCCGGCGGCTGGAACGCTACCGGGGGCCGGACCCCCTGGGCTGGTGGACCCAGGGGTTGCTGGAAGACCCTCGCTGCCACGACTATCTGGCCGAACGCCTGGCCCGCTCCCTGGTGGGCGTGGAAGTAGGACCGTTTATCGTCTATCGCCGCCAGCGGTTTGTCGGTTACCTGGCCGACCAGTTGGCCCAGGACCGGCCCTGGGACCAGGTGGTTCGGGAAATCCTGACGGCTCGCGGGCTGTGGACCAACCAGCCGCAGGCGAACTTCATCACGGTCACGCTGGACGACAACGACCAGGAGCAACCCGATCCCGTCTCGCTGGCTGCACGCACGGCTCGGGGGTTGCTAGGCGTGCGGATGGATTGTGCGGAGTGTCACGACCACCCGTTCGACCGCTGGACTCAACAGGACTTCCACCAACTGGCCGCGTTTTTCGCTCCGGTGGAGGTGCGTTTTTTCGGCGTGAGAGACGGTCAGCGCCACTATTACTGGAAACCCCTGGGGGCCGAGCGCCCCGTGCGGGGCTATCCCCGAGTGCCGTTTGCCGCGGAACTTTTGCCCAAACAAGGCGTGCCGCGGCAGCGTCTGGCCCGTTGGGTTACGCATCCGCAGAATCGGGCTTTCGCCCGGGCGACGGTCAATCGGATGTGGGCCGTGGTGTTCGGCCGGCCGCTGGTCGAACCGGTGGACAACATTCCGCTGGAAGGGGACGTGCCGGAGGAGCTGGACCTGCTGGCCGAAGACTTCGTGCGGCACGGTTTCCGCCTGCGGCGGCTGGTGCACCTGATGGTGGCCAGCCAGGCGTTTGCCCGGGACAGCTTGGAACCGCCCGGGGCGGATCGCCGCCATGTGGAAAAAGCGGTGGCCAACTGGGCCATCTTTCCCCTGACGCCGCTTCGGCCCGAGCAGGTGGCCCGCTCCATCCTCCAGGCCACCAGTCCCGGCACGATTGATCACCAATCGCACGTGTTGGTTCGGCTGGTGCGTTGGGCCGGGGAGCGGGAGTTCGTCCAGCGGTACGGCGATTTGGGCGAGGAGGAGTTCGCCCCGCGGGGAGCCACCATTCCGCAACGGTTGCTGCTGCTCAACGGCAAGCTGGTCACGGAACGCACCCGGCCGGAGCCGCCGCTGGGAGCTTCGTTCCAAGTGGCTCACTTTGCCGCAGACGACGAGGAAGCCGTGCGGATCGCTTTCCTGGCTGTGTTAACGCGAGCGCCTGAGCCGGAAGAACTGCGGTTCTTTGCCGCCTGGTTGGACGGGACCCAAGGCAGGCGGCGGCAGCGGGCGATTGAAGACCTGTACGCCACGCTGCTGAACTCCACGGAGTTTGGCTGGAACCACTAGCCGCGGCCCTGCCGCAGAGGAACGGCCCATGCACGCCCATCTGACACGACGCCAATGGCTCGGGGCCACCGCGGCCGCTTCGCTGCCGTGGCTCACCCCGGTGGCGGAGCTGCTGGCTCAACAGCCTGGTGCCAAACGGCAGCCGGCCCGGTCGCTCATCCTGCTGTGGCTGGCCGGGGGGCCGAGCCAACTGGAAACCTTTGATCCGCACCCGGGCACCAAAATCGGCGGCCCCACCCGAGCCATTTCCACCCGGGCCCGCGGAGTGCAGATTGCCGCCGGGCTGCCACGTACCGCCGAGGTGATGGACCAGGTGGCCCTGGTGCGTTCGGTCCGCTCGCAGGAAGGGGACCACGAACGCGGCACCTACATGGTCAAAACCGGCTACCGGCCCAATCCCACGGTGAACCACCCGTCGATTGGGGCCATTTGCTGCTACGCCTTGCCGGAAGCCGTGCCCGGGCTGGGACGAACCGAAATCCCCCGCCACGTGTCCATCCTGCCGGGCCAGTGGCCGGGCAGGGGCGGCGATCTGGGCAACCAGTACGACGCCTTTGTTACCTACGATCCGCTGCGCCCCGTGCCGGATGTAACTCCGCGGGTGGGAGAGTCGCGGTTCCGGAGGCGTCTAGCGGGACTGGAGCACTTGAACCGCCGCTTTGCCCGCAGGCGGCCGGTTCAAAGCGCCCGCACCCTGGACCAGACGCTGCTGGATCGGGCCGTGCGGATGATGAGTTCCGAGCAGTTGGCCGCCTTCGACGTGACCCAGGAACCCTTGGCCGTGCGGGAACGCTACGGCAACACGCCTTTTGGCCGCGGTTGCCTGGCCGCCCGGCGGCTAATCGAAGTGGGCGTGCGTTGCGTGGAAGTAACCTTGCCCGGCTGGGACACGCACGCAGACAACTTCACCGGCCACGCGGAGTTGCTCCAGGTGCTCGATCCGGCCCTCTCGGCGTTGATTGAGGACCTGAAGCAGCGGGACTTGCTCCAGCACACGGTCATCATGTGCTGTGGGGAGTTCGGTCGCACGCCGCGGATCAACCCGCTCGAAGGCCGCGACCATTGGCCGCATGGGTTTTCGGTCGCTCTGGCCGGCGGGCGGATTCGGGGCGGGGTGGTGGTGGGACAGACCGACCCGGAAGGCTCGAAAAACACCGTCGATCCCCAGCCCGTGGCCAATGTCCACGCCACGGTGTTGGCGGCCCTGGGGATCGATTACACACGGGAGTACGAGTCGCACTCCGGGCGGCCAATCAAGCTGTGTGAAGGCGAGCCAATCCGCTCTCTGCTTCTGTAAGGCGTCTTGGCCCCGGCCAAGGGGAAAGAGGGCCTGCCCCTCGCCATCGGGCACGTTTTCTTTCGCCGAAGAGGTTTTTTCCCGCGGAAGACGAACCTTCCGGCCTCAAGCGGGGTTTCTTCTATAGAGGCTGGAACGACCAGCTTTGGCGTTCGCGATTGATAGCACGCCCAAAGCGTTTCTCGTAAACTGGAAAGAAGGCGAATCATCCCAGACATGGTAGCTTGCGGTTGAACACTCCGAGCCATCCAGGGGATCCCAAAGCGTTGGCTTCCCAGGACCGAGAACCGGGCCGTTACGAGCTACGGGACCCGGACGTGCGGTTGATGCTTCAGGTGCGCGACGACGACGCCGCTGCCTTCGAAGAGCTGATGCTGCGCTATCAGCACCGGGTGCTGCGGGTGTTGGAACACCTGGCCCCCAACCGCAGCGAAGCCGAAGACCTGACCCAGGAGGTGTTCCTGCGGGTGTTTCGGGCTCGCAAGAGCTACACGCCGGATTCGAAGTTTTCCACCTGGCTGTTTACCATCGTGCATCGCGTGGCCAGCAACGCCCGGCGGAACCAGGCCCGGCGGCGCGAATCGCAATTGCCCGCCACACCCAGCGGCCAGGTGGCCCACGGCGGCATGGAACAACTGGTGCAGGCAACCACCGGATCGATGCCCTCGCGGGTAATGGCCAAGGTGGAGATGCGGGAGATTGTCCGCGCGGCGCTGACGCACCTGAACCCACGGCAACGGATGGCCGTGTTGTTGAACAAGTTTGAAGGGATGAGCTATGCGGACATTGCCGAAACGATGGGGGTGAGCGTTTCGGCCGTCAAGAGTCTGCTATCGCGTGCCCGCGTTACGTTGAAGGATGTGCTGGAACCCTATCTGGCCCAGGGGCGGCGCCCCCGGTCCGAAAACGGTTCCGGCCCGTGGTCCCCGCTTTGATTCCCCGCGGCAGTAGCCGGCCATTGGTTTTCCCATGAGCACTCCATCGCCGGAACTGGACGAACGGCTGCAAGCGGACCTGGTGGCTTACCTGGACGGCGAGCTGGATGCAGAACAGGCCCGGCGGATCGAACGCCTCCTCTACAGCCACCCGGGTGTGCAGGAGGAGGTGCGCAAGCTGGAAGCCTCCTGGGACCTGCTGGACGAGCTGCCGCAGACCCACGTGGATGAACGGTTCACCCGCACCACGGTGGAGCTGGTCATCGACCAGCTTTCCGGCCAGCTTCAAAGCCAGCAGCGTTCCCTGCCCCGGCAGCTCCGCCGGCGATGGTTGGCGTGGTCGCTGCTATTCGGGCTGACGGCTTTCGCCACCGTGGTGGCGTTGGATAGCCTGTGGTTTGCCCGCCAGCGCCGCATGCTGGAACAGGTGCCTCTGCTGCTGCGTCTGGAGCAGTACGAAGAGGTGCGGGACGTACGTTTTCTGAAACAGATGGTCGAGCAGAACCTGGTGCCCCTTGTGCCCGAGCCTCCGGCCGAGGGCGACTCTCCCCCGCGTTCGAACCAGCCATGAAACAAGCCCTGGTGCGCTCGTTGCTTTGGCTACGACGCCTCAGCCGCCCCCGCGGCCCGTGGTGGGGGCCGCTGCTGTGCGCGGCGGCCGTATTGTGCGGATTGGGCCTGGGGTTCTGGGTACGTCATCTGCGGGCCAGCCAGTACCAGGCGCAGCGAGCACAACTGGAACAGCTCAGCCCCCGCGAAGCCCAAACCCTGTTGCGGCAAATGCAGCGTTGGGAACGCATGTCCCCGGACCAGCAGCAGCGTCTGCTGCGGCTTCACCAGCAGATCGAGGCGGACCCGCAGCGGCAAGAGCTGCTGCAAGCCATGGAGCAGTTCCACCGCTGGCTGACCCAGGTGCCGTTGCACGTGCAATACAGCATGCTCAAGGCCGATTCCTCGCCGGAAAAACGGCTGGAACAGTTCCGCCACTTGTATCTGGAGTGGACGGCCTCCCGACGGCTGAGCTTGCAGGAACGCGAAGCGTTGGCCGCCTGGTGGCGCAAGCAACTGCTGCTGCACCGGCGGTTGGATCCGGAAAAGTTAAAAGGCCCCCGCGGCAGAGAAGCCCCCGCGGCCGGCGACCGTCCCAGCCGGCGTCCCCCGCCGGAAAGGCGGTTGCTGGAGCTGCTGCGGATTGGGGTGGCCAACCGATCCCGAGAAGCTTTCTTTCCCCGCTTGCGTGCGTTTCTGGAATCGCTGCCCGAGGAAGCCTTCGACGAGCTGGAACAATCCTGGCCGAAGGAGACGGCCCCTTTGTGGCAATTCGCCCGAACGGTGGAAGAGAAGCAAATGCTGGTGCGTCGGTGGACCGTGGGCGTGTTGTATCGACTGCGTTACCGCGTGGCCCATCCGCGAGGTTCAGAGCAGGAGATCGACCGGCTAGCGCGGCGTTTTGCGGAACTTCCCCCGGCCGTTCAGGCCCGATTGCTGGAATTGCCGCCGGAGCAATTTTTTTCGGCCCTGCGTCGCGCAACTCAAGGAGACGCCCCCCCGCGACGCCCCGGCCCGGGCAGATTCTTCCCCCGGCCGCACGTTCTTCCCAGGCGCTGAACCTGCACGAACGCGCTCTTGTTCAACGAAGCCGAACTCCCGGCCGTGGCCGCAGCGCCACGGCACCATGCGCCCGTTGCCGCAGCCAGCGGTGCCAGTCCTGTTCCAGCGCAGCGATGTCCTTGGCGCCGTACACCGCTTGCGCCGCGTGATCCCAGCCCTGTTCCAGCCCGAGCTGGCCGAATCGGAACAACCGCCGGGCGTCCGCCCGGGCAAGCAGATATTCGGTCAGCAGAGCAGAAGCGGTGTAGGCTTGCTGCTCTTCCGGCCGGATGCGCCCCTTGGCCAGCAACCGGCCCAGGCGAGGCAGCCGCCCGCTTTGCACCCAGGCGGCGAATATCCGCTCGCGTTTGGCTCGCGTGGCCGGGTCGTCCTCCGTGGCCGCAACTCCTTCGTGCAGCCAGACCGGCAGCGAGTTGCCGAAGTGGGTGAACAGGACCACGTGGACCATCTCGTGGGCCAGGGTTTCCCGAACCCGCTGCGGCGAAGTTCGCAGCCACACCAGGTGACGGCGTCGAGGTGGAGCCAGCGCCGGGCTGGTGGTCCCTTCGTCGTGGTCCGGGGCCAGCTCCCAGTGGATGACCGTCATCCCGCGGCCCGGCGGCAGCGGCGCCCCGAGCCACCGCAGGGCCAATCGTCGCCGCAGGCGTTGGGCTTCGGCCAGCAGCCAGTCGGCGGCCGCCTGGTTCGGGGCGTTGATCGAAAAATGGCCGTCTGCGGCCAGCCCTCGCAACTGGGCCTCGCCGCGGCCGGATGCCGCCCCCCAGACCCCGGCTGTTCCGACCACCAGGAAAACAAGTCGAAACGCTCCGCTGCACAAGCGAGCCATGCTCGGCCTCCGTGCCAAAAAACCATCTCCTCACCTCTGCACCGCCTGGCGCAGAGGAAAACCGGAGCCGTAGCATCCCTGTAACGCCGGTCCGGGGTCAAGAGAGATTTGCTTCCGATGCTTGCCGGGTGGCGTTGCCAATCGAAAAAAAACAAGTCCAAGGCTTACCAATCATGCCGCTAGTGTTCGACCGCAAAGATCAGCGGAAAGCGGCTCTTGATCCCAGGCCTCAAAACTTCCCGCGGCGGCGCTCCTTTTGCGGAAGAATCTCCAGGCAGGTGGTCCACCAGCCGGTCAAAATCGTCTGCACGAACTCTTCCGGCAGGCCTTCTTGGCGCATCTGGCGGGCCAGGCGGTGATGGTCGTATTCCACCGGGACAAACTCCACCTGCATTTGCCCCGGCGAGCCGAAGTGCAACAGGGCGTACCACACGCAGGTGCGGCCGTCGTTTTCCGGCCGGCCCAGCACGCCCACGTTGACGAAGTGCCGCCCCTGGCTCAGCACCCGGTGCCACTTGATGCCGGTGTGCGTAGCCAGAATCACGTCGCAGGAGTATTGCCGGCACAGGTATTCCAGAAACGCGGTCGAGGTCGTCGATTCCCACAAAAACTCGTTCATCCGCCGCGGGCTTCCGTGGCACAGCAGCAGCCGCAACCCGGCGCGTTCCAGCCGGAGCGTCTGGGGCAGCGTGCCCAACCAGCGGCGATTCTCCGCCGAGGTGTTGGCCAGCGTGTAGCGGTAGCTGATGCCGGCGAAGTAATTATCCCGAGGATCCGTGTAGCCGCACTGGCAGTCGTCCAGTCCGCGGGCCAGCGAATCGTCGTAGTTGCCGCGGATGCAACGCACGCCGTGTTCGCGCAGGAGGGGAAACACGCGGTCCGGATGGGGCCCGAAGGCCCCCATGTCGCCCAGGCAGTAGAACTCCTCCGCTCCGCGGCGGCGGGCGTCGGCCAGGGCCGCTTCCAGGGCCAGGTAGTTGCTATACAAGCCGCCGAAGACGGCCATCGTTTTGCCGGGGACAGTCATCATTCACTGCGGGCGTTTGCAATCGGGTGGCTTTTCCAGTATTCAAAGCATACGCAGTTGGCTTGCCGACGGTTCGCCAAGTTAGATGCGGCTGGGCGAAAGTTCCCCTGGAAGAACGGACGGCGCAAAGCATGACCACCAACTACACTCGCGTGTCGGCGGAGCGTTTCTGGGCCTGGGCCTTTTCTCCTGCAAGCTGGAACACCTGGCGGAAGCGCAGCGGTCCGTTGGTTTCGCTGCGAGTGGTGCTCAGCGTCCCCCGCGACGCGCCGCCGCTAAAACAACTGGCCGCGGCACTGCTTCGGCAAGCGGAGCAACTGCTGGGCGATTCGGTCCAGCGGCTGGCCGCCTTGGCTCCTTCGTCCGCCCGGGAGCAGTTGCATCTGCTGGCCGGTCACGGCCGGGGGCAAACGGCGCTTGTCTCATTGTGGCAACTGCCCGAAAGCCAGCAACCGGTGCTGTGGCAACTGGTGGCCGTGGGCACGCGGGGAGTGGTCTCTTTGCAAGGGGGACCTGTGGCCCTGGAAGGCACCGGCGCTTTGCCGGCTGATGCTCCCGAAGAGCTAGAGCAGGCCGTGGCGCTGAGCCTTGAAAAAGACCAGGCACTTCAGCTTCAAGGGCAGCAGTGGCACCCGGTGCCATCACATCGGGCCGAGGCGCTCCAACTCCCCGAGCAAGAACCGGATTGGAAACGGCTCCAGAACCAGCCGAAGCCCTGGGGCGTGCTGCTAGTAGCCGGCAAGTTTACCCACCAGGAAAACTACGGCGAATCGTTTGCCCAGGACCCTCGCTGCCGTCTGGTGGCCGTAACTGACGGCGGCGGGCTTTCCGCCCGGCGCCGGGAGCTGAACCGGCAGTGGGCCCAGCGGCTCAAGCTTCCCTATCTGGAAGACTACCAGCAGGCGTTGGCCCGGCCGGACGTGCATATCGTTTCGGTCTGTGCCGAGCCGGACCGCCGTGCGGCCCTGGAGGTGCAAGCGGCCGCTGCGGGCAAAGCCGTCTATCTGGACAAGCCGCTATGCACCACGCGGCAGGAAGCCCAGCAGGTGGCCCAAGCCATGGCCCGGCACGGCGTGCCCAACCAGATGTTTTCGCTGGTTTGGGTTCCCCAGGTGCAGCAAGCCCGCAGCCTGCTGGCCCAGGGACCGGAGACGGCCGACCAGTTGCACTACGAGCTGTTTTTCGCCAAGGGGCACCCAGGCACGGCCACGCTGGATCACCCGCGGCAGGAGACCTATCCGCCTGGATTACTCGAAGGGCCGCTAACCAAACGCGAATGGGCCAACGTGGGCGTCTATACGCTGGCTGCGCTGCGGCACCTGCTGGGCCCCTGTGTGCGGCGGGTGTTCGCCATCACGGGCAACTACTTTTTCAGCGAAAACCAGGCCGAAAACATGGAAGACTTCGCCGCCGCGCTGCTGGAGCTGGACGAAGGCCGAGTGATGACCGTGCGCGTGGGCCGCACCGGCTGGCGCAGCCATCCGCACTCCGGGGTGCATCGGTTGCTGGTGGCCGGTCCGCGCGGGGGAACGCTGCTCGACGTGCACGAGCCGCACCTGGCCTTCTGGGTCGAGGAGCCGCCCTGGCCGGGAGCCAAACGCCACCCGGGCGATCCGATGGGTTTCTGGAGTTCTTCGCAGCAGGAGATGGAAACCCCGGCCAAGAACGCCTGGCTCATTCCACCCTGGGGAGCCGACGATATCCGCCGGTTCGTCGATTGCCTGGACCGGGGCCAGCGCCCCCTGGTCACTGCCCTGGAAGCGGCCCAAAGCCACCACTGGCTGCTGGCCGGCTACGAATCGGCCGCCCGGGGCGGCTGGATCGAAGTTTAGCCCGCGGCCGGTTCCTCGCTCGGGCCGCCGACGACCGGGTTTTCCAGCTCGCCCACCGGGTCGATGCCGATGCGCACCACGTCGCCGCTGCGGAGCGTGAACTGGTCCGGCGGTACAAGCCCCGTGCCGGTCATCAGCAACACTCCGTCGGGAAAATCGTTGTCCCGAAACAGGTACTCGATCAGGTTTTCCAGGCTGCGGGCCATCTGGTCCACGCCGATCGTTTCGTCATAGACCACCTGGTCCCCGCGGCGGATGGTCATGCGGATGGTGAACTCCCGGGCCGGCGGGGCCGCTTCGGCCAGCAGCACCCAGGGGCCCACGGCACAACTGCCCGAGTAAACCTTGGCCTGGGGCAGATAGAGCGGATTCTCGCCTTCGATGTCCCGGGCGCTCATGTCGTTACCCACCGTGTAGCCGACCAGTTGTCCCCGGGAGTTGATCACCAGGGTCAGTTCCGGCTCGGGCACGCTCCAGTGGGAATCGGAACGCACGCGCACCGGGGCTCCCGGTCCCAGGGCGCGTCGGGCGGTGGCTTTGAAGAACAGCTCGGGCCGGGGGGCCGTGTAAACCATGTCGTAGAACGTGGCCCCTTGTTCGCTCTCTTCCATCCGTGCGGTGCGGCTACGGCGGTAGGTGACCCCGGCCGCCCAAATCTCCTGGCTGTCCACCGGCGGCAGCAAACGCACCTCTTCCAGCGGCAGCGGCTCGGGGGAACTTTGCAGCAGTTGTTCCACCTGGGGGACCACGGGCACTTGTTCCAGCAGATCGCTCAACGTGCCCAAGGGCAGCTCCAGCGGCACCACCTGGTCCTGTTGCACCACCGCCGGGACGATCTCTCCATCGGGAAGCTGAACACGGGCTAATCGCATGGGCATTTTCCGCCTGAAAAGGGCCAGCTCTTTTTCGGTCCGCAGTTCCCCTGATTGTGGAACGTGGTCCGTGCCCGGACAAGTGGGGCCAGCGGAGACGGAGAGGTCCTGGGTCTTGCGTCTTGGGTCTTGAGCAAGGTGCTTC
>WFOE01000180.1 GCA_015488215.1 Planctomycetales bacterium | reverse complement strand
GCTTACCACCGCGCGGTTCTACTCCCCGGCCGGACGCCCGTTTTCCCTGGTGGGCGTGGAACCGCACGTGAAAGTGCAGCAAGCGGCCCGGCCGGTGGACCTGAAAGAGCTGCCGCGACTGCACGCGCCCGGGCGCGACGACCCCATGCTGCAAGCGGCGCTGGATGTGGCCCGGCGCCACCTGGCCGCCGGGCAGGCGCGGCGTTCGCGGTAAGAGAGCAGTTGTTGGCTTTTGCGTAGGCCCGACCGTGGAGTCGGACCGTCCGAATTGCCGATCATCCAGCGTGCTCAACACGACTGGCTCGGCACTCACACCGCTCCCGGGCCGCGGGAGGCGTCGCCGATCTCGATGGTTTCCATCACCGGCAGAATGAACACTTTGCCGTCGCCGATGTTGCCTTCGGGACCGGTGCGGGCCACTTGCAGGATGGTGTCCACGGTGCGCTGGAGAAAATCGTCGTTAACCACAATCTGCAACTCGACCTTACGCAGCAGTTGGGTCTTGTACTCGTGGCCGCGGTACATTTCCGTCTGACCCCGCTGGCGGGCAAAGCCCAGGGCGTCGCAGACGGTCATTCGGGTCACTTCGATCTTGGCCAGTGCCTCGCGCACCGCGGTGAGCTTCGTGGGCTGAATGACGGCAATGACCATTTTCATCGGGGGAAGCTCCTCGCAGGGGGAGGCCCGGACCGGAAACTTGCCGTTTCAGAATATCGCCTGCCCCCGCATCGTGCCAAGCGTTCTCGACTCGCCGCAGCCGCACCGCTCCTTGTGCGGCGCAGTTTGCGCCCCCTTCGGCTTGTTCAGGCAGTAAGTTCACAGCGTCCGAAGGAAAGCAATCAGGTCGGCCACTTCCTGGGGCGAAAGCGCCTCGCCGCCGGTTTCTTCCGGCCGGTGGTATTCGGTCAGCACCTGCAGCAGCGACCGGGCTCGCCCGTGGTGCATCAGTCGCGCGCGGTAATAGACGTTACGCAGTGAGGGCGTGTTGTAGCCCGAATAGGCGTCCTTGGGACTGCCGGTGCCCACGTCGTGCACCTCGCCGTCAGTGAAGTCATCTCCGGCGTGGCACTGGGCGCAGCCGGCTTTGCCGTAAAAGAGCTTGCGCCCCCGCTGGACGGCCGCATCGGCCGAAGCGGCCTGCCGGTACGGGTTAGGCGGCGGGGTGATCCACCGCAAATAGGCCAGCAGGTCCTCGACGTCCTGGGCCCGAGGGCGAGGCCCCTGCATCGTGTCAGTAAGCGACTTGTGCATGGCCGCCCGCAGGTCCTTCTGCCAGCCGTGCCAGGTCCAGGGAGGGGTGCGTTCCAGATGAAACAGCGGCAGCACCGTTTTGAACGTGCGGTTGGTCCCGTCGTTGCGGGTGTCCATCGTCACGGCGTTCACCCCGCCTTCGTAGTGGCAGCTATGGCAACTGTACCACTGGTCCAGGGAGCGGCGGGCGTCGTAGAAGATGGCCTCGCCGCGGCGGATTGGCCCCGGCTGGGACGGCCCGCCCAGAGCAATCTCGCGCACGACTTTCCGCTCTTCCAGGTCCACCACCTGCAACGCGTCGCGCAGGTAGTTGGCCACCACCACCTGAGCTCCCGAAGGCAGAAAACGCACCGCCAGGGGGCGTCCGCCCAGGGGAAGCCGGTAGAAACGCTCCCGGTCCCGAGCCAGAGCCGGGTCGATGTGGTCTCCCTGGCCGGAAAAACGCCCAAAGGGCAGATTGCGATTGCGGAATACGAGCAGCTCGCCGGTGCCCGAGCTGGTGCAGACAATCCACCGCTCCCGGGGGTCCAGGGCCACGCCGTGCGGATCGGCCACCGCCCTGCCCCGTTCGTCCAGCGAAAGCACCTGGCGGCGTGTCTTTCGCCGCAGGTCGATCCGTCCCAACCGACTGGCCAACACCCAGCCCTGGCGGATGTTGGCCGGGGTGATGGGATTATGCCGGTACACCATCCAGGGGGCGTAGACGTAGTGGCCGCGGGCATCCACCTGCATCATGCCGCAGTTGATTCCTTCAAACAGCACCGAAAAGCGTTCCTTTCCCTGCGGCACGTCCAGCACCACCACACGCCGCGAACCACTACAGCCGACGGCAAGCGTGTGGCAATCGCCCGAAAGAGCCAGCCACCGCGGCCAGGCCCCCACCGGCACGCGCCGCACCAGTCGCCAGTTTTTCAGGTCCACCACGGCCACGGCCGAGCCGGTTTCCAAGGCCACATAGGCCAGTTGCCGGTCCGGATCGACGGCCAGCCCGCGCGGCCCGAATCCCAAAAACAACGTGCCCTCGGGCACCAGGCGGTCCTGCTCCACCTGAAAGCGGTGCAGTGTGCCGGAATGCATGCCGGTGGCCAGCACCAGGGTGCCCTGCGGGTTCATCCATACGGCAGCCGTACGGCGCCCGGCCCGACGGCTGTCGAGCACCCGGCCGGAATTCAAATCCACCAGGGCCACGCTGCCGGTGTGGTAGCAGGCCACGGTAGCCCGACTGCCCGCGGCATCAAGCCACAGATCGACCGGCGAAGGATGCGGCAACTCCCGCGGCGGCGGCTCGCTCTGGCCACCGGTAAGCCGGTCGTCGGAGAACAAGACCGGCCCGCGATAAAAGACCGCTGCAACGAACAGCGGAAGCAGCCTGTTCGACCACGGCAAAAACCTCACAGCAGAATCGCTCCAGGAACAGGGGCGGTTCCCAAATGGGCAGGAACAGCGGCAGCAGGCTTCTTCCCTCAAGGAGAGGTTCCACTGGCGGCAACCATCGGGCCCCGGCGTCCAAAGGGCCGTTGGCTCAAGGCTTCCTTTATCTTAACCGCCTGGGGGTGGAACTGTCATGCGAGAGTGCCCTCAGGCCACTTCCCCGGGGCATAAGCGACATCGAGACGTGGGCTCCCCGGGCTTAATCCCTGTTTGCGCCCAGTCCAAGGTGGCATAAATTGCTTCCTGGCTACTGTCGGTGCTGCAGAACAGCCAGGGGCTCTTTTTCCTGCAAGCAAAGGTTCCTCGTCATGTTCTGGTTTTTTTCCTGGTTGCGCCGCCCTGCGGCCGAGCCGCTGGAAGAAATGCACACTCCGGCGGCCATTCAGGCCCGGCTGGCCGAAGCCACACGGCACAGCTACCTGGGCGATTTTGTGCTGGGAGCCCTAGACGGCGTAGTGACCACCTTCGCCGTAGTGGCCGGTGTGACCGGAGCGGAGCTTTCCTCGGCTGTGGTACTGGTGCTGGGACTGGCGAACCTGCTGGCCGACGGGTTCAGCATGGCCGCGGGCAACTATCTTTCCACCAAGGCCGAGCAGCAGCTCATCCAGCGGATGCGCAAGCTGGAAGAACACCACATCCGCCACGTGCCCGACGGGGAACGCGAAGAAATCCGCCAGATTTTCGCCAAGAAAGGCTTCCAGGGCGAGCTGCTGGAACGGATTGTCGAGGTCATCACCAGCAACAAGCAAGTGTGGATCGACACGATGCTCACGGACGAATGGGGCTTGCCGCTGGAGACGCCCCATCCGTGGAAAGCCGCGGGCGTGACCTTCCTGGCTTTTGTGCTGGTGGGGGCCGTGCCGCTGGTGCCCTATGCAGTGAGCCTCCATTCCCCGGCCGGGACGCTCTTTGCCGCCAGCCTGGCGATGACCGGACTGGCCTTTGCTATCATCGGGGCGATCAAGGGCTACGTGCTACACCGGCCGCTTTGGGCCGCGGCGGTGGAAACCTTGCTGCTGGGCGCTTTGGCCGCCGCGCTGGCCTACGCCGTGGGAGCCGCTTTGCACGGGCTGGTGCCTGCGGCCGTATAAGTCCCGGGCGGGAAGAGCCGCCACCGGCCACCAACCACCCGCTGCTCGGCTAGTTGGCTTTGCCGTCTTTCTGTGGCGAAGGGAGCACCGGCGTGGGTTCTTCGGCCGGACGGGGCGTACTGGAAAGTACCGGCCTGGCTGAACTCGGATTAGACGAACCGGCAGAGCTCCGGGCGGGAAGCGGCACCACCGGGGTCGGCTCTCCGTAACGGCGTTGAAGCGAAGGCAGGGCGCCCGTTGCGGGCGAAGTGGCCGGGGCAGGGACGGTCGGAGTAACGGTCCCTTGCGTTCCCGGCTGGCCCGGCAACGACGGCGCGACCGAAGGCTTCGATTCGGGAATGGGTTCCAGCGGGGCTGGTTCCAACTGGCCTGCGGGCGATTGCCGCCCGGCCGGCTGGGGCAGGCCGGTGGTTCGGGCCGCGGGCGGTTCGTCCCCGTAGAAGCGCGTGGTTTTCTGCTCGCCCAGTTGGATGTTCAGCGAAGGACACAGAGCCTGCACCTGCACCACGTGGTTGCCCGGCTCCAGCGCCCGACAGCGGATTTTCAACACGCGCTTTTTGCCGGCGGGTACCAGATCGACCGAAGCGCTGACCTGAGTCCCTTGGATCTGGAACTTGTCGCCTACGCCTTCCACCCCCAGAGGCTGCAACTGCGGCGAAAGCTGCACCCGCACGAACACCGACTCGGCCGCTTTGGTCCCCTGGTTGGAGAGGATCACCTGGTAGGTGATTTCCTCGCCCACCGGTGCGGCGCCGTGGGGACCTTTGAGGTCCAGGTCCAGATCAGCCAGTCCGACCACGCGGGTATCCAGCCGGGCGACGGCCTGGAGCTGCGGTTCCCCTTTGGCTTCCACCCGCACGGTGCTTTGCCCTTCGGCGGTCCACTGCAGGTTGGCTTTCAGGGTGATGGCTTCGCCGGGAGCCAGGCGGCCCAGTTTCCAGCGGAGCACGCCCCGTTTTTCGTCGTAGCGGCCTCCGTGCGAGCTGTTCAGAAAATCGACGGCCGAGGGGAGCCGGGCTTCCACCACGACGTTCTTTGCCGCGGCGTCGCCCCGGTTGGCCACTTCAATCTGGTAGCTGGCCGGCGTGCCCGCATAGCGGAACTTCGGCCCTCGCACGGCCACGGCCAGTTGGGCCTGAAGCACGCGTACCTGCTTGGAGCTGGCGGCCGAGACGCCACCTTCGGCGCTGGCTTCCACCTGGATGTTGAGCGTGCCGCGGCGGCGAGCTACCAGTTCCACTTCCACCACTTTCCGCCCACCGGCCGGGATGGTGCCCAGGGTGTGTTCGTCGGCCTGGTCGGTCGGGTCGATAGGCAGCAGGCGGATTTTCACATTCTTGGCATCTGCGGTGCCGGGGTTGCTGAAGGTCAAGCGATACACCGCCCGCTGGCCGAACTCCACCTGGTCCGGGCCGGTCAGTGCAAGTTCCAGCCGCGCTTCTTTCACGGCAATCTGCAGCCGGGAATCCAGCGGCTGGGTAATCCACCGCACGTTGAGGGCCACCGGACGGTTTTCTGTCGGCCGCAGCTTCAGTGCCAGTTCGGTCTGCTTGCCGGGGGCAAGCTGGTCCAGGTGCCACTGCAAGGTGCGGTTGCCGCCGGTGTGCTGCACCTGGGCCTTGCCCTCGGCGGCCTGGCTTTGCACCACTTCGACCCAAGCGGGAATGTCCACCGAAACGACAATCCCCTGGGCGTTGACCTGCCCGGCGTTTTTGACCCGAATGCGATACGAAGCCACCTGGCCCACCACTAGCTCGCGCGGCCCCAGGGTCTGCACCGCCAGCGTGGGACTGACGGCCATCAGCAGCGGAGCCGGTCCGGCTGCTTCGGCCAGTAGAGAGCTCCCCTGCGGCACGGGCGTGGGCTCGGCCGGAACGGCGGGGGCGGACGCCGACGCAGCTTGCGGCACCGGGGCGGGAAACTCCTGCCGGGCCGGATCAACGGCCGGCGAAGTTGGTTCGGCCAGGTCGCTTGCCGGCTGCGGTTCTTCGACCGGTTGAGGTTCTTCCCGTGGCTCGGAGCTGTGCAGCCGCCGACGGCGCGAGGAAGCCGACACGTTTCGGCTCTCGATTTGCTCGGCCTGGGAATCCGCAGTTGCTTCGGCCGGGGTCAGCGGTTCGGCTTCTTGGGGGTCTTCCAGTGTGGCGGGCCGGATCGGCTGCGGGGTTTCGCGCCCTTGGTCTTCGACAATCTGTTCCGGTACCTCAAGCCGCCGGGTTCGGGTGCTGCCGTGGCCACGAGCTCCGCGGCGGGCGCTGGTCCGGCTGCCGGCTTTAGCGGGAGATTGCTCCGAGGAGTAAAGCCGCCCGTACCGCCGCCGGGATTCCGCCGAGGGGGCAACCGGAGTGGGTTCCCCATAGTCCCTGGTTCGGTAATGCGACGCGGAGCTGGGATTGTGTCTGTGGGTGTGGGTCCGGTGGGAGCGGGATGGGGTGTGTGAGTGACGGGCCGCGTCCGCCCGGCCCTGCTGCCGCTGGTGATAAGTCGAACGGTAGCCGGAGGCGCGTCGGCGGGGAGAGCGCATCTTGTGCCCGGCCGAGGGGACCCGATGGCTCGTCTGGCGGGTGCTGCTTCGGGAACCAAACAACAACTGCTGCAATCCTTGCCAGGGATTGCTGGCACCCTGGGTGTGGGAGTGCGAGTGGGCGTGGGAGGACTCTCGGGAAGTCGTATGCCGGTGCTGCGGCGGGGCTGCTTTCAACGCTAGTCCACCAGCCAAGAGCACCACCAGGGCCATCGACCCGACGCGCGCTTTCATGGTTCCTGCTTCCCTACGAAAAAAGACCACAGACCGGATTCTCTTTCCGGCTATATCGGCCGTAGGGAACGAACCATTTATCCAGAACGAAGCATCTGTAACGGAATCGGCAAGTTTTTCGGGCGTTACAGAATGGCTCAAGCCGCCTTGCCGGGGGGGACCGCACCTTGCTGGTCGGGGGATTCGGCCTGGGCTGCCAGCAACCGCAGCATGGCCACCTGGTGCCGGAGCTTCAGATTCTCTTCCTGGGCGGCAAGTAGCCGCTGCAACAGTTCCTCGGGCACTTCGACCGCCTGCCAGATGGCCCGGCAATTCTCACAATAATAACGATGGGCAAGCCCTTGCACCTGTTTGGCAAGCTGGCGCAGGCGTTGGCCTTCGTCGGCCATCAGCGGCAACGGAGCATGGCGGCCCAGTTGCTGGCACTGCGGGCACCATCGCCGGGCGGCGGTTTTTTCCATGGGAGCATCTCCTCGGAGGCAGGCGATTCCGTTCCACCGCAGGTATCGGCCTGCCGGTGCGGCCGGATTCAGAAGCACGCCGGCTGCCGGAAAACTCTCCCAGGTGCCGCTTGCCGCCTGAGTCGTGGCCGCTGGTGAGTCGCTCCCTCAAGGCAGCCGGACCAGTTGGTAGCTCTGCCGCCGGGGCTGCTGGAGCCGATCAAGACGCTGGTCCAGCTCTTCCACCAGGCGTTCGAACTGAGGCACTTCCACGGCGTTCTGCCCCTGTTCGTGCTTGCGGAAGCCGAACAAATAGGTGGTGTTCTGCGGGCGCCAGCGGTGCAGGAACCACTGGTTCTTCTGGAGGATCAACTGCCGCAACCGCTCGGTTTGGGCGAACTCCGGCCCGGCCGCAAGCGACACGCCGTCGGCCCACTGCTCCGCGGCGGCTACGGCCACCTGCTGCCCGGCTGCTTGCAAGGCCCAGCGCCCTGATGGCAAACCCTTGATGCGAAGCACGCGTTTGTAGCCAGGCCACGTCTGCAGCAAAGAGGCCCGCTCCCGGCTCGCACCGCCCGGGGAAAGCGGCGGGGGCAAGTGGGCGTCGTGGCAGGAGAAGGCCATCCTTTCCTGCCCGTCCCGGGGCACTACAACCTGCGTTCCGCGAGCCTGTTCCACCTGCAAGCGGCCCTCTTTCACCACCAGCGTCACTTCCCAGGCCACCGGGCGGAAGCCAAGCTGCCGGGCCAGCTCGGCCGCGGTGAGCCAGTAGCCAAACGGGGTCAGTTGCAGTCCGTTGGAGGCATACGCCTGCGGGATTCTCTTCCCCGGCGAAGAGAGCCTGGCGGCATGGAACCAGTCCACCACCAGGGCACCAGCAGCCCGGGCTTGTTGCCGCAGTGTTTCGGCATACTGCTGCTGCCACTGCAGCGGAGGCAGTCCTGTGGGAGTAACCATCCGCGGCGGCAGCACGACGACCAGTTGTCGTCGCGGGGCTCGGAGGTCCCGGAGCAGCCGTTGCACCCCGCGGCGGAAACGCAGCAAGTCGTCCGGTCCGGCGAATGATTCGTTCTGGCCGTACACCACCAGCACCAGGTGCGGGCGCACCAGCTTCACTTGTTCCAGCAACCGGCGGTATCCGTCCTCGGGCGTGCCGAACTCGGCTCGGGCCTCGCCGAACACCGTATCGCCGGTCCAGCCCAGATTGCGCACGCGGAACTTGTGCCGGGGATGGAGCACGCGTAGGGCCGTTTCCCAGTAGCCCACTCCGGCGGCCTGTTCCACCAGCCCGGAGCCGACGATGGCCACCCGGCACTCCTGCGGCAGCACGAGTCGGGACTCCCCGGCGGCCAAGGGACCGCAGAGCGTTCCGAACAAAACAAGCCCAGCCGCGGCAAGCAGGCAAACGGCCTTGGGATTCCAGCCGGAGCAGGCCGGGGCACGGGTCGGCGCTACTGGTTGGAGCATGTTGCTTGTGCCTTCGCTGGAAAACAAAAAGCTGGAGAACATGAGAGTGCCATCCGAAGCCGCCTTGCCGTCCGGAGGGAGTTTTTCATTGGCTCCGGCGGCGGTTCTCTTATCATAGTGGTTGTTCGCCTGCGGCTTGGCAAGCTGCGCCGATGGCCGGCTGTCTGGTCTTGCTTTGTAGGCAGAAGTAAGGTTCCGGTGCGCCGAGGCCAACTCGCCGCACAACAACATCCTCGTCTGCAAGAATCTGCCATGATGAAACCAAGCGCTGCGTTCTCTCCGGGCGGGGAGCGGGAACTTTCGCGGAGGGCGTTTCTGGGCCGGGGGCTTGCCGGCACGATGGCGCTGGCTACCGCGGCCCAGGCCGGGCCCGGGCTGGGCGGTCCGTGTCGGCCCGGGTGGATAGACGCCCACGTGCACGTCTGGACTCCCGATACCCGGCGTTACCCGCTGGCCCCCGGTTGGCGCCGCGAGCAGATGGCCCCGCCCAGCTTCACTCCCTGGCAACTGCTGGCCCATGCCCGGGCCGTGGGAGTGGACCGCGTGGTGCTCATCCAGATGAGCTTCTACGGCTTCGACAACTCCTACATGCTCGACACCCTGGAGCGTTTTCCCGGGGTGTTCTCCGCCGTGGCCGTCATCGACGAACACCACCGGCCCCGGCAAACCATGAAGCAACTGCTCCGCCGGGGCGTGCGCGGGTTCCGAATCCATCCGGGCCGCCGCGACCTGCAAACGTGGATCGACTCGCCCGGGATGCACACCATGTGGCGCACGGCAGCCGAAACCGGTCAGGCCATCTGCGCCCTGGTCAACCCCGAGGCGCTGCCGCTGCTGGATCGCATGTGCACACGTTACCCGGACACCACGCTGGTGGTGGACCACTTCGGCCGGATTGGGATTGACGGACAGATTCGCTCGGCGGACCTGAAGAACCTCTGCCGCCTGGCTCGCCACCGCCGTGCGTTCGTCAAGGTGTCGGCTTATTACGCCCTGGGCAAGAAACGCCCCCCTTATACCGATCTGCTGCCGATGCTCCGCCGGGTGTACGAGTCGTTCGGGCCCGAGCGGCTGATGTGGGCCAGCGATTGCCCCTTCCAGGTGCAAAACGGCCACACCTACACCGACTCGATTGATCTGATCCGCAAGCGGGCCGATTTCCTCAGCGAAGCGGACCGGCGCTGGATTCTGCGCCAGACGGCCCAGCGGGTGTATTTCTCCTGATCCAAGCGGGCTTCGCAACGGGTGCGACGATGGCCAGAAAGCACGGGGAACGCTTGGCTCGACCGGCGCTTGCCGGGACGCTCTACCTGGTCGCTCTTGTGGCCGGCGGCGGCTGCTGGCCGGCCACGGGAGAACAAGTGGTCGTTTATACGGCACTAGACGAGGAGTTTTCGGCTCCGCTGCTTGAGCAATTTGCCGAACAAACCGGCGTGAAACCGCTGCCGAAGTACGACACCGAATCGACCAAAACGGTGGGGCTGGCCCAGGCCATTCTGGCCCAGGGACGGCGCCCCCAGTGCGACGTGTTCTGGAACAACGAGGTGCTGCACACGCTGCGGCTGAAGCAGGCGGGGTTGCTTCAGCCGCTGAAGATTCCCGAGGCGGAATCCTTTCCCCCGCAGTTCCGCGCCGCCGACGGCAGTTGGTTCGGACTGGCCGCCCGGGCCCGGGTGCTCCTCGTCAACACCGACAAGCTGCGGCCCGAAGCGTATCCCCGCTCCATCCTCGATCTGACCAATCCGCGTTACCGGGGCAAGGCGGGCATGGCCAAACCGCTGTTCGGCACCACGGCCACGCACGCGGCGTGTCTGTTCGCCCATTGGGGAACGGAGCGGGCCCGGGAGTATTACCGCCGCATCAAGCAGAATCAGGTTCGCATCCTGGCCGGCAATCGCCACGTGGCCGAGGAAGTGGCCGCCGGACGGCTGTGGTGGGGGATTACCGACACGGACGACGCCCATCTGGCCGTACGGGCCGGGCATCCGGTGGCAATCGTTTTCCCGGACCAGGAGCCGGACGGGTTGGGGGTGCTCCTGATTCCCAACACGGTGTGCGTCATTCGCGGAAGCCCCCACCCGGAAGCGGCCCGGCGGCTGGTGCGGTTCCTGCTCTCTCCGACGGTGGAGGAGCAGTTGGCCCGGGGGCCCAGTGCCCAGATTCCGCTCAGCGCCCGGGTGAAAGTACGCCCCGATCTGCCGTTGCCCCGTCCGCTGCGAACCATGCCGGTGGATTTCGAGGAGGCGGCCCAGGCCTGGGAACCGTGTATGCAGTTCCTTCGCCGGCTTTTCGCCGAGGAGTAGCCGCAGCCCGATTGGCGTTCCGGCCTTCCGCTGCGGGCCAGCTCCACGTTCGGTCCGGCAACCCGTATGCCCGCAGCCGCGTTTCTTCGGGAGCAAGTTCGGCCAGCACGGCGCCGACGCGGCCGGTGTGCAGCACCACGGCCCCGTGGGCCCGATAGGCGGCTTCGGCCGGGGGCGGCTCGCCGGGCCGGGGACGCGGCCCGCTGATGACCACCCACCGAGGACGACACCACCGGGCCAGACCCGGCGGGTTGCTGTTGCGGCTGCCGTGGTGGGGAGCCAGCAACCCCTGGCACCTCCGGGCGGGAAGGGCCAGCAACCGGGCAAGCCCTCGGCCTTCCAGGTCCCCGGGCAACAGGACGCGGTGGCCGCGATACTCCAGCTCCACCACCAGGCTGCGGGCGTTGTCTTTCCCCTCGGGCAGGGGCCACGCGGGAGCCAACACGTGCAGACGCCACTGCTGGTCCTGCAACAGCGTGTGTCCGGCTACGACTTCGCGGTACGGGATGCCCAACCGGACCAGCTCTTGTTGCAAAAACGCGGTGGCCGCGTCGGCCGAGTCGAAGCATCCCCGATGCACGACCACCTCGCGTACCGGCACAAAGCGAGCCAACTGCGGCAAGGCGTTGAAGTGGTCCACGTCCGCATGGGAAATCACCACCAGGTCCACGCGCCGGCGGCCGCTGTGCCACAGGTATTCGGCCACGGTTCGGGCGGCCAGCTCCGGGCGGCCCATCGCCCCGCAGTCGTAAAGCACCGTGCGCCCGTCGGGCAGATGGATGACCGTACAAAGCCCATGCCCCAGGCTCAAGAAAGCCAGGTGCATCCGGCCGGGGGCAAGCCGTGGGGTGAGCCAGTCTCCCAGCAGCACCACTGCCCAGGCGGCCATTGCCAGCCACAGCCCCCGGCGCCCCCAGAGCCGCAAACCCAAGTACCACACGGCAAGCAAACCGTAAAACGCAAGCACGGTGACTGGACGCGGCCCGGCAACGAACCAATGGGTCCCGGGCACCTGGGCCGCCGCGTGCACTGCAGACTGTATCCCCTCCAGGGACCAACTGGCCACCAGCCCGCAAAGTGCCGCCCCCGGAGGGAACCATGCACCCAGCAGCAGCACGCCCAGGGAGCCCAGCAGGGCCAGAGCCACCGGAACGGTCAGCAGCACCGTCAGCGGCACGGCCACCGGGGCAACCAGGTGGAACCGATGGGCCACCAGCGGCAGCGACACCAGCCAGAGCAGGCTCGCCCCCAGCAACCCTCGCCCTAGCCACCGGCCAAGGTGCCGCGCGGCGCGTACCGGCCAGGGGCGCGTTTGGCGGATGAGCCGCTCCAGAGCGTCGTATTGCCGCCAGCGGTTCCACCAGGGGGCAAGCGCCCCCAGAGTGCCCACGGCCAGGAACGAAAGCTGGGGACCTACACGGAACAGGTCGGCCGGATTCAGCGCCAGCACCACCAGGGCCGCGGCGGCCAGGGTGTTCCAAGGCCGCTGGGGACGGTAGAGCCAGTAGCTGGCCGCGGTGATGAGCACCAGCACCGTGGCCCTTACGGCCGAAGGCGGCGCACCGGTCAGGAGCGTGTAGGCCAGCGTGCCCAGGCCAACCAGCACCAGCGCCACCCGGCGAGGCAGCAGCCCCCATCGCAGCAGCACCAGCAACACCACGGCCAGCATGCCCACGTGCAGCCCGGAGATGGCCAGAAAATGGATTGTGTTGGTGCGGAAGAAGGCGTCGGTGGTTTCATGCGGCACCTGGCGGCGTGCTCCCAGCAGCAACGCGGCGGCAAGCGGCGTGTTTTCCGAAGCGACGTACCGGGCCAGCAACCCTTTGGCTCGTTGTCGGGCCAGGGCCAGCAATCGCCGCGGCGAAAGTCCACTTCCCCGGCGGCAAAGCCGGACCGCCTCGGCATACTGCACGCGCAGATAGATGCGCACGCCTTGGGCCCGAGCGTGGGCCTGGTGGTCCCACTGCCCCGGGTTGGCCGGCGGAGCGTACCGGCCCAACTGGCCCAGCAGTTCCACTTCGTCGCCCGGCAGCAGTGCCGGTCCCGGGCTGGGGCTTATCACCCGCACCCGGCCCGAGCACCCTTGCCACCGGCGGCCGATGCGCACTTGCTCCGCTTCGATCTCCCAGCGGCAGCTTTCCTGGGCCCGAGGCCGCAGGGGCGAAGGCGGCAGCGGCACCGGTTCTTCCGGCACGCGGAGCACCCGTCCCCGCAGGGCCATCGGCTGGGGGTTCCAACCGGCCAGGTGAACCAGGTGGTCCGGCGGCACATCGTGCCAGTGGCGATGGTGCCACGCCGCCCCTAGCCCGGCCAACGCCACGGCCAGCGCAACCCAGGCCACCCCGCGGCGGCGGAACCAGAAAAGCACCCCCCAACTCAAAAGCCCCGCGCCGGACAGCACAAGCCACACCCGGAGCGAAAGCGGCCGGTAGCGATCAAACACAATCCCTACGCAGACCGGCACCAGCACGAGCACCAGCGGGTGATAGCGCCAAAGCGGCCTCGAGCCTCCGAGCGAAGGCCGGTCCGACTTCTCTCCGGCTTCCTCGCAGCGGGAAGCACGCGATGGTTGCATCGGCGGCGCGCCCCCTGCTCGTGCGCTGGATAGAGATGCCGAGTTTGCACTCGACGTTACCCACGCCGTGTATTCTTGAGCCCCCTGGTTTCAAGCACAAGCTTGCTGCGCAAAGCACCAGAAACCGACGCCGGTTCCGCATCGCGCTTGGGGAACTTGCGCCCGGCTCGCTGTTCCTCCGCCGACTTAAGTCGCCGGCTCGCCGGCGTACTGGCACCGTTGGTTCCCAAGAAACGAATCGTTACCGATTCAACGGCTACGGTTGCTGCGGCAGTTTGTCCCAAGCCACCTGGTCCACGGCTTTGTGCACCAGGGGATCGATGGTGCGGGAAAGGCGTTTTCCCTTGGCCGTGTTGCGCATGTTGAACAGCACTGCCCAGGCGAACCCGTCGTGCCGCACCACCAGCAGTGTGGAGGTGCCCGGCAGCGAGCCGGTGTGCCACAGATTGTATTTGCCCGGGGCCACTTCGCGGATCATCCAGCCCAGACCGTAGTATGTTTTTTTGGGTTTGCCGTCCTTGTCCCGCTGCGGTTCTCCCGGCGGCCGAGCGGTGATGGCCCGGGCCGTCTCCGGCCGGAGCAGTCCCGTTTCGGCTGCCCGAGCCACCGCCGAACCGAACACGGCCATGTCTCGGGCCGTGGCAATCCACCCGCCGAGCGAATCGAGCGTTTCCATGGTGAAGGTGCCATAGGGGGCGGGCACCATCTGGCCGAAGCGGTCGGCCAGCACGCAGAAGCCGACGCGGTCGTTGCGCGTGTAGTAACGCACTTCGTTGGCCGCCCGGTGGCAAAGTCGGGTGCGGCCCAACTCCACGTGGCGGCAGCCCAGCGGACGCAACACATGCTGCTGCGTCCATTCGGCATAGCGTTGCCCGGTGCGATTTTCAATCACGCGGCCCAGCAAACAGTAGCCGAAGTTGGAATACGCATAGCGCCGGCCGGGATCGAAATCCAACGGCCAGCCCATCATGAAGCGAATCACCTGGTCGATTCCCGCCGGCAGTTGTCCTTGGGTGGCCACGGCGATTTCCACCGGATAGAACATGCAGTCGATTGACCGGTCCCGATCCCAACCGCCCCGGTGCTGAAGCAGGTGGCGAATGGTAATCTGCCGCCAGCGGGGATCCATCTTCTTGCCCGGCAGCGGACGGTACTGGGGCAGGTAACGCAGCACCGGATCGTCCAGTCTCAGGCGCCCCTGGTCCACCAGCAATAGAATCCCCAAGGCCGTGATTGGCTTGGACAAGCTGGCGATGCGGAACTGCGACTGCGGCGTGACCGGTCGCCGCGCTTCGCGGTCCGCCCAGCCGAATCCGCGGTCGTAAACCACGCGCCCGTTGCGTACCACGGCCAGGGCGGCCCCTGGCAGCTCGTGCTCGGTAACGAAGCGGCGCATCAGCTCATCCAGCGGCCGGAGCACCGGATGGGTGTCGCCGTGGACCGGCAGCGCCCGGTCAGCAGGCGTTTTCTCCTGGGCCCGAAGTCCCACGGGCAACACGCCGATGCACACCATGCACAACAGAGTCGCCATCCAGCGGGTGAACATCAGCGGGGCTCCTTTCGCATCAGTCGCAGGCAACACGGACAGTTTTCCTGTTTCCCGTGCGGGGAACTTGTGGAGCGGTTCGGCTCTGCCCCGGTGTGGTTCATTCCACGCGGCGGAGCATCAGCCAGCGAAGCTCGATGGCCCGCCGGCCCGAGAGTTTCACCGCCCGCAGCTCCAGTTCCCCCCGGCCGGCCGAAAGCCGGATGACGCCCAGCTTATGCGGCCGGAAGTCTTTGACGTAGCTTTCCGCTTTGCGGGGGACGCGTTCCCCGCGGCGGCCAAGCAGCGGCGGATCGTGCGGCTGGGTGATCCGCCCCCGCAGCTTCGACTCGTTCCACCGCAACTGAAGCTCCACCGGCACGTCTTCCGGGCGGCAGGCGTAGTACAGGGTCGCTTCGTAGCGGCCCGGCTTGAGCACCTCCACGTGCCAAGTGATGCGGTCTTCGGGCCGGGTCCAGTTGGTGAAATAGGAGCAGTTGGGGGCCGGAGCACTTCGCCGCACCCGGCCGTGCGGCACCCCGTCCCGAGCCGGAATCCAGGTGACGGTCCGCCCGCCCACGGGAAACGGGCGCGGGTCCTGCCGGGGGGCTTCGGCCAGCACCGTGGCTTGCCAGCGCCGGACTTCGCGGCGGAGCAGTCGAGCCACGGCTGGGTACTTGTCGCTTACGTCGTGTCGCTGCTCGGGGTCGCTTTCCAGGTCGTAGAGCCGCCCCCGATGATCGAGCCGGAACCGCCCGGTACGCACGCTCACTCGACCCCGAAAATGCGAAAACAACAGCCGGCCCGGCACCGGCCGGCCGGTGGTCAAGTAGGGCCGCAGGCTGATGCCATCCAGCGGCTTGTCCCCGCGGTGGTCGATCCCAGCCAGGTCCAACAGCGTGGGCATCAGGTCCACCGCTCCGGCCACGCCTTCGACCACGGTGCCGGGGCGGAGCAATCTCGGGTAGCGAATAAAGCAGGCGGAACGCACGCCCCCTTCGTCGGTCGAGCCTTTGCGGCCGCGCATTCGCCCGTTGTATCGCCAGGTGTTGGGACCGTTGTCCGAAAAGAACACCACCACGGTGTCCCGTTCCACGCCGCACCGCTTCAGCGCCCGGAGGATGCGGCCCACGTTCCAGTCCAGGTTCTCGCACATGGCCAGTACGGCCCGCGTGCGTTGTAGGTCTTCGCGCATCGGGTCGCGGTGGCGAAGCTCGATGGGCGCATTGCGGAACTTCTCATAAAACCGGTCCGGCACCTGGAACGGCGAATGGGGCGTGTTGTAGGCCACGTAGCAGAAAAACGGCCGCCGTTGCCGCTCGATGAACCGGATGGCCTGGTCCGTGATGATGTCTGCAATGTATCCCCGGGGACGAACCAGGCGGTTGTTGTGTTCCAGCACCGGATCGAAATAGTTGCCCCAGTGCCCGGAGCAGAAACCGAAGAACTCCTCGAACCCGCGGTCATTGGGATGGTAGGGGCTCTGCGTGCCGTTGTGCCACTTGCCGAAACAGCCGGTGGCGTAGCCGGCCTGCTGGAACACCTGGGCCAAGGTGGTTTCGTCCAGGTCCAGCCGCTCCTCGCCGCGGGTAACACCAATCACGCCCCCGCGGGGATGGTAACGCCCGGTGAGAAACTCGGCCCGAGTGGGCGAGCAGACCGGGCAGACGTAAAAGTGCCGCAACTGCACGCCGGAGCGGGCCAGGCGGTCCAGCTCGGGAGTTTGCAAGTTGGTGTTGCCGTGCAGGGAAAGATCGCCCCAGCCCATGTCGTCGGCCAGGATGACCACGACGTTGGGCCGCTGTTGCCCGGCGGCCGCCTGACAAACCCCCGGCCCGAGCGCCAGTACTGCCAGTAAAAACGCCACGGTGCGCATCATGTCATATTCCTCGTGCTGATAAGCGAGGCGAAGGAGCAAGCCGTCCCTTGGCCGAGCCTTCCGTAAGCGCAACAGAAGACTATGGACCACTGTAGCCAATCCCAGCGGGCAACTGAAGCAACTGCACGGTCGCATGAGAGTGTGCTGTCCCATCCGCTTTGGCAGAAAGCTGCTTTCACTTTGGCATGGCGAACCGGCTTCCGGGGACCGATACGGTGGTCTCGACACGGCTCGGCCCCCGCACGGTTGAGTACAACCGCCCGGGCGGTGCGTTTATACTGGGGAAGTACCCGTTTCCGCCGTTCCCCGTGCTGGGAGAAACAGAGGTGAGGCCCCTAGGTTTGTTGCTCGGCGTGTGTTTGGCAATGGGGCTGGTGCTGGCCGGAACGCCTGCGACGGCCGTGGCCCAGCAGGAACTTGATGCCCTGGCCCAGCAGGTGGCCCAGGACCTGAAAACCGCCGGTCGGCTGGGTTTGCAGGGCAAGGGACAGGAGGCCGTTGCCGCGCTGCAACGGGCCCAGGAGAACCTGCACCGTTTGGCCGCGACCAAAACTCCCCAGGCCCGCCGCAGCTTCCGCCGCCTGGAAGCCCAGCTTCGCGTCGTGCGACGGGTGCTCAAACGCAAAGGCGTCCCGTTGCCGCCTGTGCCCGACTTTTCCAAACCGCCCAGCAAGCCGCTTCCGTCAGCCGGGCAGGTGAGCTTCGTCAAGGACGTGGCGCCGATTCTGGTGGCACGGTGCCGTAACTGCCACATCAACAACGCCCGCGGGCAGTTCAGCATGGCCACTTTCGCCGCCCTGGCCCGAGGCGTGGGTGGAGCCAGCGTCATCGACCCGGGCAGCGCCCGCACCAGCCGCCTGATCGAGCTTTTGGAAAAAGGCGAAATGCCGCAAAACGGCCGCAAACTCACCCGGCAGCAGATTGACACCATCCGCCGCTGGATCGACCAGGGAGCCCGTTTCGACGGCCCCCGGCCCGACGCCCCGTTGGTTTCCCTGGTGCCCCAGTCCGGGGCTTCGGCTCGTCCCCGGCTGGTCAAAGCCACCGGCAAGGAAAAGGTGCGGTTCACTCGCGACCTGGCCCCGGTGCTGGTGAGCCAGTGTGCCGATTGCCACGGCGGACGGCGTCCCCGGGCACGGCTGCGGCTGGATACGTTCGCCGGGTTGCTGCGTGGCTCGCCCAACGGGCCGGTGCTGGTCCAGGGCAAGCCGCAGCAAAGCCTGCTGATCCAGAAACTGCGAGGCACGGCCGACGGGGAGCGGATGCCCGCCGGAGGACGCGATCCCCTGCCTGAAGAGACGATCAAGCTGTTCGAAACCTGGATCGCCGAAGGAGCCCGTTTCGACGGTCCAAACGAAAACATGCCGCTGGCCACCCTGGTGCAAATCGAAAGGGCCCGAAAAGCCACGCACCAGGAACTGAGCAAGCAACGCGAAGAACTGGCGCTGAAGAACTGGCGGCTAGCCAATCCCGGTCTGGAGTACCAGCGGTGGGAAACGACCAACTTCCTGCTGCTGGGCAATGTTCCCGAAGAACAGCTCAAACAAGTGGCCCAGGTGGCCGAAGAACAACTGGCCAAAATCGCCTCGTTGCTGAAGCTGAAAAAGAGCAAGCCGCTCATTCGCGGGCGGATGACGTTGTTCGTCTTCAGGCGGCGGTTCCAGCTTTCGGAGTTTTCGCGGATGGTGCTCCGGGCGGAGTTGCCTTTTGCCACGCGGGCCTTCTGGCGGTGGAGCGTGGTGGACGCCTACGGGTGCCTGCTGCCACCTACGGCGGATGCGAACGATCCCCAGTTGCGCGGGCTGGTTACCGAGACGGTGGCCGGACTGCTGGCCGAATCGCTCGGCACCGGCGTGCCGCGATGGTTCGCCCAGGGGTTTTCGCTGGCGGCCGTCAAACGCCTGGTGAAAAAAGACCCTCGCGTACCCGGCTGGGAAGACTTGCTGCCCGAGGCCGTGGCCGCCTGTTCCAGTCCCAAGGACCTCATCGCGGGCAACATGGCCCTGGAACATGCTCGGGTGCTGCACCTGGGACTGGTGGAAGCCCTGCTGGGCCACCGCGGTTTTTCGACCCTGGTGCGCCGGCTCCAGGCCGGGCAGGAGTTCGAGCAGGCGTTTGCCGCGGCGTTTCGAGCTTCGCCGGAACAGTTGGCCGCCGCCTGGATTCGCCGTGCCGCCTCGGGACGCTGAGTGCGTTGCCGCAACTCTCAGGGCGCACGGGGCGAGCCACCCGCTTCCCGCCCCCTGGCGGTGTCCGGCTTTGGACTTGGGTCACCCGACTCGTCCAGATAGAGCAGATACACAACGCGCCCCTCTGCCAAAAAAAACAGCCAGCTAGGGGGATAAACCTCACGAGCCGCCGTAGCGGGCGACTCTCCTAACTGGCATTATTTATTTAGGAAATAACCAAAGTCCAGCCAAAATAACGCTCAAATACCCCTGCTGGATCCTGAACTGCAGCTAATGATTGCACCGCATGCGGCGCTTTCCGGTGTGCAAAACTCAGCTAGTACTCGCGCCCGGTGCGGAAGCTCTCCTCCCATTCCCCACGCCTCCAAACCCCCACGCCCCTTTTATTCTTCCTCGTGCGCCCGCAATTTGGCCAGCACCGTGTAGTCTTCCAGCGTGGTGGTGTCCTGCACCGTCTCCCGGCCCGCGGCAATGTCCCGCAGCAGACGCCGCATAATCTTGCCGCTTCGGGTCTTGGGCAGTGCGGCGGCAAAGCGCACGTCATCCGGCGCAGCGTGCGCCCCGATGGCTTTCCGCACGTGCTGCCGCAGTTCCTGCCGCAGCTCCTCGCTGGGATGGTAGCCTTCGGCCAGGGTGACGAACACGCAGACGGCTTCGCCCTTGATTTCGTCCGGTCGGCCCACGGCAGCCGCTTCGGCTACGGCCGGATGGCTCACCAGCGCGCTTTCGATCTCGGTGGTGCTCAAGCGGTGGCCCGAGACGTTCAACACGTCGTCCAGGCGGCCGAAGACCCAGAAGTACCCGTCTTCGTCCTGCAAGGCGTTGTCGCCGGTCAGGTAGCAATGCGGCACCTTGGACCAGTATTGTTGCACGTAGCGTTCCGGATCATTCCACAGCCCGCGCAGCATCCCGGGCCACGGCTTGTCGATGACCAGCATGCCCTGCTGGCCGGCGGGCAGTGGGTTGCCCTGTTCGTCCACAATCTTGGGCGAAACGCCCGGCAACGGCTTGGTGCAACTGCCCGGCTTCATCGGCGTAGCGCCCGGCAGGGGCGACATCATGATGCCGCCGGTTTCGGTCTGCCACCAGGTGTCCACAATCGGGCAGCGCTGCCCGCCGATGCGGCGGTAGTACCATTCCCAGGCCTTGGGGTTGATTGGTTCGCCCACGGTGCCCAGCAGCCGCAAGCTGGACAGGTCGTAGGGTTCCACCCACTGGTCGCCCCATTTGATGAACGCCCGAATGGCCGTGGGAGCCGTGTAGAAAATGTTGACCCGGTATTTCTGGATAATCTGCCAGAAACGGCCGGGATCGGGCCAGTTGGGCGCCCCTTCGTACATCAGCACCGTGGCCCCGGCCGAGAGCGGTCCATAGACGATGTAGCTGTGCCCGGTGATCCAGCCGCAGTCGGCCGTGCACCAGTAGACGTCCTCGTTGCGGTAGTCGAACACCCACTGGAAGGTTTTTTTGGTGTAGAGGTTGTATCCGGCCGTGGTGTGTCGCACGCCCTTGGGCTTTCCGGTAGAACCGCTGGTGTAGAGGATAAAGAGCGTATGTTCGCTATCGACCGGCTCGGCCGGGCAGTGGTCGTCGACGTCCTTGACCAGATCGTGCCACCAGATGTCGCGGCCTTCTTCCATATGAACCTGGTTGCCGCACCGCTGGAGCACGATGCACTTTTCCACCGTGGGGGATTTCTTCAGGGCTTCGTCCACGTTTTGTTTCAGCGGCAGGATTTTGCCGCGGCGCCAGCCCCCGTCGGCGGTGATGACCAGCCGGGCTTCGGCATCGTGGTTGCGATCGGCGATGGCGTCGCTGGAGAAGCCGCCGAAGATCACCGAGTGGATCACGCCCAGCCGCGCGCAGGCCAGCATGGCAATGGCCAGCTCGGGCACCATGGGCATGTAGATCGAAACGCGGTCCCCGGCCTTGAGCCCCAGCTTCTTCAGCCCGTTGGCGAACCGGCACACTTCGCGGTGCAGTTCCAGGTAGGTGAGGGTGCGGGAATCGCCCGGTTCGCCTTCCCAGAGAATGGCCGCCTTGTTGCGCCGCCAGGAATCCAGATGCCGGTCCACGCAATTGTAGCAGGCGTTGGTCTTTCCTCCGAGGAACCATTGGGCATAGGGTTCTTCCCAGCGGAGCACGTCCTGGAACGGTTCGAACCAGTGCAGTTCCTCTTTGGCCAGCGGGCCCCAGAACCCGGCCGGATCGCGGTCGGCCTGGTCCCACATCTGCTGGTATTGCTCCATGCTCTTGATGACCGCTTTGGCCGAGAACTCCGCCGGCGGGTAATAGACGGCGCTGGAGGTGGCTTGGGGTTCGGACATGCACGCACTCCTTTTTCTGCACTGGGTTGCCACGTTCCCCGGGCCGGACCGACCTTGCCCCCAGGTCCCGGGATACGGAGGCACTTTACAGGCGGTCACAAAACTTCCGGCTGCAAGCACTGCCGTTGCGGATTGGAGCGGCGCCGGAGGGCTTGGTGACCCACACTTATCCTGCCGCGGATTCTAGAGTTCCGCCCCCGGGGTGTCAAACAAACCTCCAGCCGGAGCCAAAAAGCCGGCGGAACCCTTCCCGGCCGGAAACCGAAGCGTCCTGACCAAGTGGTGGCACCGCAGTCATGTTTGCTTAAAGCGGATTGCTGCCCGCTTGCGACTGCGGCGTGTCTTGTTGCCGCCTGAACGCCGCCAGCGCGGCCTGGACCACCTGGGGAAGCGACACCCCGGCCTGCTGGGCCAGGCGGCGGCAATCTTCGTATTCCGGGGCGAATCGCTCGGTGCCGTCCGGCGTGCGGTAACACTTGCCCGAGACGGAGCCCCAGGGCGTGGCCACTTCGATCCGGCGCCGGGGCAGGTGGCTTCGCTGGCAGGGGAAGCGGCGTACGCCCAGCGTGGTGGTTTCGTTGAACAGCACGGCTTGTAGCGTTTGCAGCTCCGCTTCGCGACACAGGACCACGAGCAAAGTGCCCGGACGGCTCTTTTTCATCACCACCGGCACGCAGTAGGCGTCCAGGGCCCCGCTGGCCAACAAGCGTTCCAGGGCGTGTCCGAGCCATTGGCCGGGGCTGTCGTCGATTGTGGCTTCCAGTTGCCAGAGGGGTTCTTCTTGCCAGGGACCTTCGGCGGCAGGGGTTTCGCCCAGCAGGATGCGCAGCACGTTGGGCTGCTGGTCAAGGTCGCGCGTGCCGGCCCCGTAGCCTGTGCCCAGCAGCGTCATCCCCGGCAGCGGGCCGAACCGGCGGGCCAGCGCGGCGAGGATAGCCGCCCCGGTGGGAGTGGTCAGCTCGGCCTCAATCGAACTGGCCCGAAGCGGCACCCCTTGCAGCAGCTCGGCCGTGGCCGGAGCCGGAACGGTCACGGTGCCGTGGGCGATGCGGATCGTTCCCGTTCCGGTCGGCACCGGCGAGGCTTCCACCCGCTCCACGCCCAAGTGGTGCAGACCGATGGCCGTGCCCACGATGTCGGCAATCGAGTCGGCCGCACCCACTTCGTGAAAGTGCACCTTCTCTAGCGACGTGCCGTGCACTTTGGCTTCGGCCTGGCCCAGGCGGCGGAAGATTGCCAGGGCCGTCTGCTGCACCGGCTCCGGCAAGCCGCTTGCGAGGAGCATCTGCTCGATGTGGTGCAGATGGCGGTGATGGTGTTCCTCGGCTGTGTGGACCACGACGTGTACTGCACGGAAGTGGTGCCGGTGGACCTGGCGCGCTTCCAGACGGCACTCGGGCAGTCCCAGCGTGTCGATCCCCCGTTGGAGCACTTCCAGCGGAACGCCCAGATCGACCAGGGCGCCCAGGGTCATGTCGCCGCTAATCCCGCTGAGACAATCAAAATAGGCCAGTTTCATCTTCTATCCGGTGCGGGAAAGGGGAAGCAGAACCGAAGGACGATTTCCTGTTCCTGTCCGGCTTTCGGCGCCGGCACGTTTCCGGCTCCCGGCTCACCAGGTGGCGAAAAACCGGACGCTTCAGGGCCCAGGGGGTTCGAGCTGCCGTTCCGGGTCCCAGAGCAGCACGTACCAGTGCCCCGGCCCGTGAACACCGGTGGTGAGCTGAAGCTGGATATCCCCGGTTTTACTCGGGCCGGTAACCAAGGCCGCATAGTGGGGGAAGCGGTCTTCGCCTCGCCAGTGCTCGAACAGATCGAACAGGTCGTCCACCACCTGGTCGGCTCGTACCACGGCTACGGCCACCGGAGGGAGCAAACTGGCCGAGCGGAACTGCCGGGCCGCCGCGGGCAGCACGATGGTACCGCTTTCGGCCACGGCCAGCTCCACGCCGGTAAGTCCCGCCCCGGCCGAAAACAACACCCGGCGGCGCTGGTCCTCAGGCAGCCGTTGCAGTTCCTCGGGCAGCCAGAGCCGCAAACCTTGTTGTTCCAGGAACTGGGCCAACTCCAACTGCTCCAGCACCGGGTGCTGCCAGCACAGCAGCGACTCGGTCCCGTGGGCACGAAGCCAGGTGAGCACCTGTTGTTTTGCCTGCTGCGCATCGGTGCACGCGACGGCCATGCCGCCGACTTGTTCCACTTCGCGGAGAAAACGTCGCAAGCGCTGCGAGGGCGAAGTCGGCTCCCGTTCCGGGCGTTCTACCGGCGGCACGTGAACCCGGTGGCGAGCACCTTGCCGCACGGCCTGAGCCACGCGCTGAAGAAAGGCCTGACGGTCCATAAGGCTTGGTCTTCGGTGTGGGAATCGGTTTGCTCTTGGGGACCGAGAGTTCCTGCGGTCTCGGTCTTACGCCTGGCTGATACGCTCTCCCGGCCTGGGTTTTCCACCGGCTGGATCAGGGCGAGTGGGGTGTGGTCTGGGGCTATGTAGCCTGAGGCTATGCGGAGCCGGGCTGTTTTTCCCGGGCCGGAACGTGTTTTCCCTGGCGTTGCCACCAGTCGCGAAAGCGTTCCGGGGCCGGGGCGGGAAAGTCCCGCTGGGCGGTCCAGCCGTGCAGCTTGCCCGGCAGTCGGGTCAGCCACCGGTTGCGCCGCCACCGGCCCAGGCTGCGTGTGGTCAGCCACGTGGCCAGGCGGTAAGCCCAAGGACGGCGGAGCATCCAGGCCCATAGCCCATAGGCGGCCCGTTCGCGTCGGGGGACGCGCTGGCTCCTTTCGACCAGTTGTTCTCGCAGGCGGATGAGCAGTTCCGGAATGGCAATTCGCACCGGGCACGCCGCCTGGCAAGCACCGCACAGGCTGGAGGCGTGCGGCAGGTGGTGGTTGACGTCCAGTCCGTCGTAAAGCGGCGTGAGCACCGCCCCGATTGGCCCAGCGTACACTCCCCCGTAAGCGTGTCCGCCCACGTTGCGATACACCGGGCAGGCGTTCAAACAGGCTCCGCAGCGGATGCAAAACAGGCTCTCTCGCAACGGGCCGCCCAGGATGCGGCTGCGACCGTTGTCGAGGATGACCAGGTGGAACTCCTCCGGGCCGTCCAGCTCCTCCGGGCGGCGCGGGCCGGTGATGAGCGACGTATAAACCGACAACTTCTGCCCAGTGGCTGCCCGGGCCAGCACTTTGAGGAACACCGGCAAGTGTTCCATCCGCGGGATGACTTTTTCCATGCCCATGACGGCAATGTGCAGCGGCGGCACGGTGGTGGTGAGCCGGGCATTGCCTTCGTTGGAGATGATGACCACGGTGCCGGTTTCGGCCACAGCGAAGTTGACCCCGCTGATACCCGCCTGGGCCGTGGCGAAGTGCTGCCGCAGTTTTTGCCGGGCGAATCGGGTTAAGGTTTCCGGCTCCGGCGGCAAAGGCTCAGGGCTTTCCTGGCTCAGCACCTGGGCGATCTGCTCCACCGTCATGTGAATGGCCGGGGCTACCAGGTGCGAGGGGCGCTGGCCGGCCAGTTGGATGATGTACTCGCCAAAATCGGTTTCCACCACCTGGATGCCGGAGTCCTCCAGCGCCGGGTTGAGGTGGATTTCCTCGGTGGTCATCGACTTGCTTTTGACCACCTTCCGCACGCCGTGCTGTTCCAGGATAGAGAGGATGATCTTCCGGGCTTCTGCTCCGTCGGCGGCCCAGTGGACGTGACCTCCACGGGCTTCGATCTGCCGGGCCAGTTGGTCCAGGAGCTGGTCAAGCTGAGCCAGAGCCTGGTCCTTAATCCGTTTGGCTTCCCAGCGCAGCGCGTCGGCCCCGGGCAGTTGGGCGAACGCCTGGCGATTGCGTGCCCCCAGCGTTTCGCCCAGGCGGCCAAGCATGCTCTGAAGCTGGGGATCGGCCAGCGCCTGCTCGGTGGCGGTCAGAAACTCGTGATGTTCTTCGCGGGCGTAGTCGGTCATCGGGGCGACACGTTTTGCGCACGGAGCAATCAGGGGCTATCCTTTCAGTGTGGTACCAGGAACCCCCGGGGAAGGAAAGTCCCCAGGCGGTTCCGGCAGGCAGCAACCGCCGATGCCTGCAACCGCGGCGGCTTTGCCAAGAGCCTGTCACAAAAACTTCCGGCTGCAATCGCCACGCCGGACAATTGGAGCGATACCGGAGGGTTTGTGTCACACTCAGACAAACCCTTCCCGTTATTTCCCGGCCGGTGGGCTTGCTAGCCGAAAGGCTTGGAACGGGCCGGTCAGACTCGCACAATAGATTCCCCCCGGGGCAGTGACGGATGAGCACCTCCCCTGCGACGAAAAGGAGCTAAGGTCATGGAAGCGTGGCTGGAATGGTTGGGCTTCAACTACGCCGGAACCGAGCACCTGCTGCGGGTGATTTCCCGATTGGCTCTGGCCACGGTGCTTTCGGCCTTAGTGGGTTTCGAGCGGCAGAAGCGAGGTCGGGCCGCGGGATTGCGCACGCACATGTTGGTAGGCATCGGCTCGGCCCTGTTCACGCTCATCCCGTTGGAGGTGGCCGGGGCGGACGCCAACACCGTGAGCCAGATTGTGCGCGGGATCGCCTCAGGGATTGGTTTTCTCGGGGCGGGAGCCATTCTCAAAAGCACCGACAGCGCTCAGATTCGCGGGCTGACCACCGCGGCGGGCATCTGGATGACCGCAGCCATCGGCGTGGCTTGCGGCGCCGGCTGGGTGGTGCCAGCCGTACTGGGAGCCGTGCTGGCCCTGATTATTCTGGCCCTCTCTCGCGTGGAAGGTCTGAGCGACTGAACCCGGTCAACTCTCCACACACCGCGGAAGGAAATGACACCCGCGCTGCGGTCGGCTAGAATGGCCTGGGGCGGGGAATCAAGAGGTTCGCAAATCGCTTGCCGCAGTGGGAGGAGAGGGACCGATGCGTCTGACCCGTGGTGCGAATCGTGCCTCCTGGTGGCTCGGGGACAAGATGCTGCTGCTGGCAGCGGCCATGGTGGCAGCGGTGTTCCTGGCCGGATGTTCCTCGGAAACCAAACAGGAGGGCTCTTCCTCAAAGTCGCCCGAGTCCGGGAAGGCCCCCGCCCAGGATCCGCTAACCACGCTCTGGCGCCCTCAGCCCAAGCCGGTCAAGCTGACCGATCCGCTGGAGCTGGACCAGGGCCGGCTGGAACTGCCCACTCCGGACGGCTGGGAGCTGCGCCGCATGCCGGACTATCTGCTGGTTTGCCACCGGGGCAACTATCCGCGGATTTACGTGTCGGCCGCCGACGATGCCGCGTTTACCAACATTACGCCGGCCAATGTAGTGCAGTACGCCAAGTCGGCCGCCAAGCGGCTTGGGGACAAGAAGTTGGCCGTGCCGGTACGACCGGTCCAGGTAGGCAACTTCGTGGGAGTCAGCTACGGCTGGGAAGCCACGGCCAAGGGAAAGCGGCTGATGCGGTTTTTCCTGGTTACCACGCGGGGCCAGCGGCGCTACACGATTGAGCTGCGCTGCCTGGAAGCCACCTACGACGCTTACCGCGATACGGCGCTGGCCGTGGCCGCTGCGGCCCGGTTCGGCCCGGCCAAGGAAGAGAAACACTCCGCCGACAAAGCTGATACGAAAGCCAACACCGCCGGGAAAGCGGCTCCTGTGAAAAAGTCCTCGCCCACACCGTCCAGCAAGGGTAAGGAAGAATGATCCGGCGAATCTACATCGACAACTACAAGTGCCTGGTCAACTTCGAGCTGGAACTGGCGCAGCTTTCGCTGTTTTTGGGAGCCAACGGCACGGGCAAAACTTCCGTGCTGGATGTTATCGATACCATCGCCAGACTGTTGCGAGGCGAGCTACGTCTGGACGCTTCGCGCCGGAGCCTGCGTGCTTTTCCTGCAACCACACTGAATCGGTGGCAGCAAGATCGGCCATTGCAAACGTTTGAACTGGACGTGGAATTGGACTTCGGCACCGTTCGGTACCGCCTGGAGATTCAGCATCAGCAGGAAGCCCGCAAGGCCCGCATCTGGCACGAATCGCTGATCGAATTGCCGGAAAACGCTCCGCTGTTCCGGTTCGCCGAAGGCGAGGTGCAGTTGTATCGGGACGACCATTCCTCCGGGCCGGTCTATTCCGGAGACTGGTCCCAGTCGGCCCTTGGTAATATTCCGCCCCGGCACGACAACAAAAAGCTGACCGCCTTCCTGCAAACTTGCCAGCGGATGCTGGTCTGCGGTATCGATCCTTGGGCCATCGGTGCCGAATCCACGGCCGAAGACCCGTTGCTGGGACGCCGGGCGGAAAACTTCGCTTCCTGGCTACGACACCGGGTGCAAGAAGACCCTGCGGCCCTGGGAGTGCTCTGTAACCGCTTGCAAGAAGTTTTACCCGGACTGAGGGACATCCGCCTACCTTTGCTGGGGCGGGATGCCCGGGTGGTCGAACTTGGCTGGAGCGAATCGGGCACAGATACCAAGCTCTACCTGGACGAATTGTCCGAAGGCCAGCGTGCCTTGGTGGTGCTGTACGCCTTGCTTGCCTTCCTGCACGACCGGACGACGGTTTTGTTTCTGGATGAGCCGGAAAACTTTGTCGCACTACCCGAAATCCAGCCCTGGCTCGCGGAACTGCAAGAAGCCTGCGGGCCGCGAATCCGCCAGGCCGTGCTCTGCTCTCATCATCCGGAACTGATTAACTACTTGGGACCCGACTCCGGCATTTTCTTCCATCGGGAAACCGGAGGAATGATTCGCGCCAAACGGGCCTCGGAGCTGGTACAGCCAGGAGACGTGCTGCCGCTGGCTGAACTTCTGGCACGGGGATGGGAAACATGGCAAAACGAGTCCACGTGATTCTGCTCTGCGAAGACACGCAGCAGGAAACGTTTGTCCGGCGATTTCTGAAAAAGCGGGGAGTTTCCCACCGGCAAATCCGCGTCATTAAGGCACCCGGAGGCCGCGGAGCCGCTAGCCACTTTGTGCAACAACGTTTCCCTCAAGAATTGAAAGCGTTTCGTTCACGGTTCGCGCACATTCAGTCGCTGAGGCTGCTCGTCCTCATCGACGGCGACCAGTACGGGGTTCAAGCCCGCAAAAACCAGTTGGATCAGGCGTGCCATAACCAGCAGGTTGCCCCACGCGGGAACGACGAAAAAGTGGCCATTTTCGTTCCCACATGGAGTATCGAAACCTGGTTTGCCTTTTTGGAAGGCAAGCAGGTTCAGGAAAGCTCTCCTTACCCGCGGCTCCCCACGCCGGGGTTATGTCAGCGGCACGTCGATTCGTTATGGGAATGGTGTCAGGAGCGACGTCAACTTCCCCCGCCCCCTCCTTCGCTGCAGGATGCGTGCCAGGAATACCGTCAGCGGGTGTGCTAAGCGGGATTCTCTACTGGTCCTCTTTCTCCACCCCGCGGATTTTTTTCAGAAAGTGTTCCATGTCGGGGCAGCGTTGTTTGGGGTCCTGTTCCAGGCACCAGTGGATCGCTTCGGCCAGCACGGGGTGGATCTGCGGCCGAAGCTCACGAATGTCCCGCGGTGGGATTGTCGCGTGTTCCATGGCCACTTTGCCGGTGGTGCCGCGGCTCCAGGGCAGCTCGCCGGTCATCAGCTCGTAGATGGTGATGCCGAACGAAAACACGTCCACCCGCTTGTCCGTGCGGCGGCGGCGGATGACTTCGGGGGCCATGTAGTTCGGATTGCCGGTCCGGTTGCCCGGCTGCATGAACGGTTCCGTGGCCGGCACCGTCAGGCCGAAGTCGATGAGTTTCAGACGCCCTTGCTCCGTGTCAATCATGATATTCCGGGGACAGATGTCCCGGTGGATGAACTCCGCGTCATGCACTGCCTTCACCGCGGCGGCGATCTGCCGCACCAGCGGCATCCGCATCCCTTCGAACATCTGGCGTTCCGGTCCGTGGATGACGGAGCTGAGCAGCGGCCCTTCGATGTACTCCATCACCAGGAACGGCTCGTCGTTGGTCGAAATGCCGTACTCCAGCGTGCGGACGATGTTCGGATGCTGGAGCCGCACGGCAATTTCGCCTTCGCTCGGTTTGTTCAGGCCCTTGAAGCGGGCTTCGAACCGGGCGACCTTTTCCGGGTCAAGCACTTTCAGGCCCACCACCTCCTTGGTTTCGCGGTCGCGGGCTTTGTAGAACTGGCTCATCGTGCCGGTGATGGCCCTCTTCAACAGCTCGAACCGGCGGCGCAAATCCACCTTGCCGCGGCTGCGTTTCTTCTGCCCCGAGGAACCGAACATCCCCCGCAGCGAATCCAGTAGTCCCATGGCTCACGATGTGCTTTGGAGGAAATGCTTCGCCGACCACCACTACCCATCAGTCTAGAAACCGCAATCGGCATGTACAAGCAACGGCAGCCCAAGCCAGAGAAAGCAGAGAAGCCGCCAGGAGCCGCCTGCGTTTTGACTTGCCGCCGGGAAAAGCCGGAACCAGAATAGTCGGCGTTGTCCTTCTCCCTCCCTGGTTCGCGGTCCTCGCTGGCAATGAGGTTGCCTGACCATGAAACAACGCTTGCTCGTTCTGTTTGCTCTGGCTGTGGCGGCAATCGTATGCGTCTCCCGTGCCCGGGCCGTCGCCCAGGAAAAGCCCAAGCGGTACAACGTGCTGTTTATTGTGGCCGACGATTTGAACTGCGACCTGGGCTGCTACGGCCACCAGCAGGTGAAGACCCCGCATATCGACTCCCTGGCCCGAAGCGGCGTCCTGTTCCGCCACGCCTACTGCCAGTTTCCGCTGTGCAGTCCCAGTCGCACCTCGTTTCTGACCGGACGCCGCCCCAACGAAACCCGCGTGCTGACCAACTCGGGCAGGGATCGCAAAACGGGCAAATACCGCGAACACCCCCACTTTCGCGACTATATCCCTAACACCGTCACCCTGCCGCAACTGTTCCGCAAGCACGGATACTTCGTGGCCCGGGTGGGCAAACTGTACCACTACGGCGTGCCCGGCCAGATAGGCACCAGCGGGCTGGACGACCGGCCCAGTTGGTCCTATGTGGTCAACCCGGCCGGACGGGACAAAGCGGAAGAACACCGCATCTTCACGGTCATCCCGGGCAACTACGGCAGTGCGCTGAGCTGGATGGCGATGGAAGGAACCGACTACGAACAGACCGACGGGCTGGTGGCCACCGCCGCCATTAGCTTGATGGAAGCCAACAAAGACCGGCCGTTTTTCCTGGCCGTGGGCTTTTACCGGCCGCACACGCCCTACGTGGCGCCGAAGCGGTACTTTGAACTCTATCCGCCGGAACAAGTCCTTTTGCCGCAGCTTTCCGAAGACGACAAGCGGCGCGTGCCTCGGGCGGCTTATCGCAGCGCCAAACGGGCCGAAGACCGGGTGGACGACCTGACCCGACGCCGGGCCATCGCCGCCTACCATGCTTCGATTTCGTTCATGGATGCCCAGGTGGGCCGTGTGCTCAAGGCGTTGGAACGGCTCGGGCTGGCCGACCGCACCATCGTGGTGATGACCAGCGACCACGGCTACCACATGTACGAGCACGGGCTGTGGCACAAAATGAGCCTGTTTGAAAACTCCGCCCACGTGCCGCTTATCATCCGCGCACCCGGTGCCCCCGGCAACGGCAAGCAAACCCAAGCCCTGGCCGAGCTGGTGGACTTGTATCCGACGCTGGCTGATCTGTGTGGGCTGCCGGCGCCGGATTACCTGGACGGAGTGAGCCTGCGCCCGGTGTTGGAAGACCCGAGCAAGCACGTCAAGGAAGCGGCCTTCACGCAGGTGTTTCGCCGCCGCCGGGGCGGGGTGTATCACGGCTACAGCGTCCGCACGCTGCGGTGGCGATACACGCTCTGGGACGAAGGACGCGAAGGCGAACAACTCTACGACATGCAGAACGACCCGGGCGAAACCCGCAACCTGGCCGCTGATCCCAAGTACCGCAACGTGGTCCGGCGCTTACGCAAGCTGGTGCTGGAATACGGCAAAAACACCCCGAAGCTCTAAACCGGCAAACCGGCTCGCTCGGGCGGTCTGGCAATCTCCACCCAGCGAGCCCCTGGCCGGAGTCGGCCCCGGTGGTTCCAGCGGCGATTCGCGGCGTTTGCGGGCACCCCCTACTCATTTTTGCCGGCAGCATTAGAGTCCAGGCACGATAGTCCACGCACGTTTTCGCCCGGGACTAAGGGGCAGTCCGCCGGAACCCCAGGCCGGAAGGAACCGGAGCCCTCCGGGTGCTCGAAGGAACCGTCGTATGCTGAATGCACAGACTACCAATCTGCTGGCCCAGGGTGTCTTGGGCTTGTTGGCTGTCTCCTTGCTCGTATTTGTAGCCTGGGACCGCCGCCGCTTGGGCTACACGCGGATGCAATATGTTCTTTACGTCATCTGGCGGGGCTACGTCCATTTCGTATGGCGGGCCACCATCGACCGACCGGCCCGCCTGGTCCCCGGCCGCGGAGCCATTCTAATTGCCAATCACCGCAGCAGCGTGGATCAGTTTTTCGTCCAACTGGCCACGTCGCGGGTCGTGCGCTGGATGGTGGCCCGAGAGTTCTTCAACATCCCCTTAGGAGGATGGATTCTGCGCGACGTGATGGGCTGCATTCCCGTTTCCCGAGCCGGAATCGACACCGCGGCTACCAAAGCGGCCATCCGCCTGGCCCAACAGGGCGAAGTGATTGGCATGTTTCCCGAAGGGCGCATCAACGAGACGGACCAGTTGCTGCTTCCGGCCCGTCCCGGGGTGGCCTTGATTGCCCTGCGCGCACGAGTTCCGGTGGTGCCGATGTTTATCCACGGGGCTCCTTACGCAGGCACGGTGGCCAGCAGTTTCTTTATGACCGCGCGAGTTCGGGTACGGGTGGGCGACCCCATCGACCTGAGCCCCTACTACGGCCAGGAAGGGGACCGGGAAGTACTGCGGCAGTTGACGCTGCGTTTTCTCAAGGAGATGGCTCGCCTGGCCGGGCACGAGGAGTTCCAGCCTCGCCTGGCCGGCAAACGATGGATGCCCCGGCCCGACGAAACCGACTCGTCTTCGCAATCGCCAAGCGAGTAGTTAGACCGCTTTTGAGCAACCCCGATTGCGTTGCCCACCACCTTTCTGGCAAGCAGACGCCGGGCGATTACGGCTGCGCGGTCTGACCCACGAACGGATTGAACCGTTTTTCCTGGCCAATCGTGGTGGGCGGCCCGTGGCCGGGCAACACGAGCGTTTCGTCCGGCCAGGTGAACATCACCTCGCGGATGGAACGGAACAGGTCTTGTTGATTGCTGTCGGGAAAATCGAACCGGCCGATCCCCCCGGCAAACAACACATCGCCCCCCAGGACGAACCAAGGATCGGTTTCGCGACACAGGAAGACCACGTGCCCTCGACTGTGTCCCGGCGTGTGGAACACTTCCAGCTCGAGCGTTTTCAGCCGGACGGTCTCTCCGTGGTCCAGCACCCGGTCTGCCGGGGGGCTGATCAGCGGCAAGCCGAACGGGGCCGAAAGATTGGCCTGGGGATCGGTCAGTTTGGGAGCGTCCAGTCGGCCAATCAGCAGCGGCGTCTGCGGCCAGCGTTGCTTTATCACGGCGTTGCCCGCTATGTGGTCGGCATGGCCGTGGGTGTTGAGGACGGCCTCGGGAGTCAGGCGGTGCTTTTCCAGAAAGGTGAGGATTTTGTCCGGCTCCGTGCCCGGGTCCACAAGGACGCAATCGCTCCCGTCGCAACGGTAGAGCACGTAACAGTTTTCGGCAAAGGGCAGCGACTCGATTGCTTGCCACTGGATCGGGTTCTGGGACACAGGCAGCACTTCCTGTTGCCGGGGGAAAGGGGAGATTGTTTCGGGACTGGTGGGGTTATGCCAGTCAGGCAAGCTGCAACTGGTCTTGGAGTCTTGCCTGTAAAGACGATACCATCCTTCCGACAATGGAAACAGGGTGCGAGTAGCCCGAGTACACCGGTCCCCGCGACCCTCGGGGGTGACTCGCCGCCCCCGGAAGCGATACCGCTTGGGTTTGTTCACTTCTTTCCACGCCCCCGGAGCTTTCCGCCTTGAACGGACTGCGCAGGCGGAGCCGACCTATTCCTCCTTTTGCAAGGCAAGAAATCACGATGGCACGGACGCCCCTGAGCACTACCTGGCTGCTGGTGGTTCTGGCCGCGCTGTTGCCCGCTTGGGCCCAAGGCCAGCCCGGAGCTTCCCAGCCGGTCAAAGTGGCCGAACGCACCGAATACCGGCCGGGGAAGATTCCCGATCTGACCCCGCGGCCCGGCGAACACCCGTTTGCTCCCGCCGTGCGTTGGGCTCAGCAGGGGTTGCAGCACCTGGAGCAGATTCGCGACTACTCCTGCGTGCTCATCAAACGGGAACGCATTGGAGGCAAGCTCCAGGACTACCAGTACATGTACCTCAAAGTGAGGCACCGCCCGTTCAGCGTTTACATGTATTTTCTGGCTCCCAAGGACGTAAAGGGTCAGGAAGTCATCTACGTGGAAGGGAAAAACGGCGGGAACCTGTTGGCTCACGGCACCGGCGTGCGACACACCTTGTTCGGCACCGTTTCGCTCAAGCCTACCGGCATGCTGGCCATGAACGGCAACCGCTACCCGATTACCGAAGTGGGTATCCTCAACCTGACCCGGCGGCTACTGGAAGTAGGCCTCATGGACATGCAGCGCGGCGAAGCCCAGTTCCAGTGGTTCCGCGGAGCTCGGGTGAACAACCGCCGCTGCGTGTGCATGCAGTTTGTGCATCCGAAGCCGCGGAAGTATTTCCGCTTCCACATCGCCCGGGTGTTCGTGGACGAGGAGCTGAACGTGCCCATCCGGTACGAAAGCTACAGTTGGCCCACCACTCCCGGCGGCAAACCGATTCTGCTGGAAGAGTACACTTACACGAATCTGAAGCTGAACAACGGGTTCACCGATTTGGACTTTGACGTGAACAACCCGAAGTACAACTTCAAAAAACGCTAGCCCTTCCTGGCCAGCGAAGCGCACAAGAAACGCGGCTCGGGATGTGTCCGGAGCCGCGTTTGTCTTTTGCTGGGTGATGGCATATCGACTAGTCGCGTTGCAGTTCCATCACTAGCCGCAGCACGTACCAGAACAAAATGGCCACGGAGGCAAACAGGCTCAGCGACGCGGCCACGTACTGGTCCGTGCGGTAATCGTGCAGCACGGCCGATGTGTGGTACAAAATGTATCCGGCGGCCAGGGCAATCATCAGCACGGTGAACAGCGTGCCCAGATTGAATCCGAACAGGATACTGGCCACGATTACGCCCAGGGCCACCAGCCCGGCCAGGTAGAGAATCCCTCGCAGAAACGAAAAATCGGCCCCGGTGAGCATGACGATAGCCGTCAGCCCGCCGAAGATGAACAGCGTAATCAGCGCCGCCGGGGCGATGATGCTCAGCTCGTGGGTCTGTTCCATCACGTAGGCCAGATACACCAACGGCGTGAAGATGACGGCTTCGGCCACCACATAGAGGGCCAATCCCGCATACTGGAGCCCTAAGCTGGTGGCCGAGTGGGCCCAGCGATCGGCAATCCAACTAACGAGCATGAAGGCGCCCAGCACGATGAGCCAGTTGTAGCCCGAAACCATGCCAATGACCATCTGCGGCGGGACGACGTTGACCAGCAGGGCCAACAGTCCCACGAATGCGGCAATGGCTCCGGCCAGGTGCAGATAGGTCAGTCGCAGGAAGGCGGCCCTTTCGGCTACCCCGCTGTGGGCGACCGGCATCGCCGCCTGGGGCGAGGCGTAATACTGCTGGGGATCGTAGCTTTGCGGCGCTTGGGACATTGTTAGTTCTCCTTGAGTTGATTCGACTTTTCCGACCAGAGGCGGACCTACTCACTGTCCGCCCATCCATTACCTGATTGCGTCTGCGAAAGAAAGAGAGCTTAACCACTACCCCTGATGGAATCACTCTTAATCCAATTAAGCATGGCGATTCGGCCGCTTCGAGTCAAGCAAATCTGGCGCATGTTCAGGGAAACCAGGGTTTCAATGCTTGCAATCGGAGGATTCCCACTTTCCGGAATCCTTCGTTTGCTTTTGCCCGACGTGGGAAAGAATGCTCTCCAGCCGAATCCGGCCGGTTGCCATCTTCGGCGTCCCGCTTAAGAAGCAGCGGCTGCGTCGGGGCGCGAAGGGTCCGGCTCCGGCTGTTGACAACAGAAAAAGTCGTCCCAGGCCCGGTCCAGACGTACCAGGGCTTCTTCCACCGGCACGGCGTGCCACTGCCCATCCCGGTACGTGACCAGTTCCATCTGTTCGAGCTTTTCCAAGGCTCCGGCCACGTCGAAGTCGGCTTCCAGGTCGAACCGGTCTTTGAGCCATTGTTCGCACCGGGCGTCCAGCTCCTGGGTGCTGAAGGGGCCCTGGGTAGCCAGCAGCCAATAGGCCAGGGCCGCTTCGCGGAACTCCTGTTCTTCCACCTCGTCCATTAAGGAGAAGATGACCCCCAGGTCGTTGTCCCGATTCTTGGCGTACATCACGTCGGTTACCAACTGGTGGTAGCGGTTGACCGAAGCGCGAAACTGAAAAATCAGCTTGAACCCGTACCCGGCCACCGTGGCCAGCGCGGTAAGCAGCAGCACGGGATTGAGCACCGCGCTGAAGATTAGCTTGGAACCGGCCAGCAGCAGCCCCACGCTGCCGGTAACGACCAGCTTGATCTGGTCCACTGGTTTCATCGAGATGCGCTTGGCCGGGAAAACCACTTCCAGGTCGGCGTGCGGGATTTCGTGAAACAGCTTGATGTGCAGCGGGGCGGGCCGGGCAGCCCGATGGCTCTCTTCGGTTTCGCTGCGCAGGCGATAAATCATCACCAGCTCGCGGTAGGTGGGTTCCTGGATCACCACCGGCAGAAACACCGCCCGCCAACTGCGCAGCGCGTGCCGCAGCAGGATGCGTTGCACTTTGCGAGGAGCGTGGATCGAATCGTTCGGCTCGGCCTGCGGCGGATTGCCCGAAGGTGTCTCCTGCGCAGGCCCAGGTTTGGCTTCGCGGCGGCTCGGCCGGGCAAGAAGCGCCTTGAGCCGGGCAAGCGTCCTTCCCGGGAGACGGAACAGGCCCAAAAGCAGGCCGCTTACCAGCAAGTCCAGCTTGGCCAGAAAGAAATAGCCGCTGGTGCGTTCCAGTCCCGTGCCCCGGCTAAACAGCAGCAGCTTGCCGCCGATGGGTTGGGGATACCGGTGTTGGGAATCCCGGTCCGGGCTGTTCAGAAAGCGCTGCAGGAACTCCCCGTCGAGTTGCTCCCAGTCGATCTGCAACGGCAGCATGTACATGTAGTCTTCGCGTTGGGCGACTTCCAGCGCTTCCTGGGACAAAGGGCGGAACTCCGCTTTCTCCATCATCGCAAACAAGTGCCGCAGGAACCGCTGCTCGGCCTGGTGCACTTGTTCCGGTTCCGGGTGCTGGTCCGGGTCCGGCGGATGAAGGACAAGGTAATCCTCTTTCATCTCCAGCATCTGACGGTGGTACTGGTAATGGATCCTCGCTTCGAGCATCTCGAAGAACTGCCGCCATCGGGATTGCAGCCCGGGCCGAAAGTCCGCCAGCAGAGCGTCTTTCAGCCGATGCCGCGGCAGCGGGATGAATCGCTCCGGCTGGAGCGTCACCCATTGGCACGATTCGCGGTTATTCATAGAACCCCCTTGCCATGAGCCTGGGGCGGAAATCCCCTTTGGTGCCAGTCGAACACAAGCCGCAGATCAGCACAACCCACTGCCCCTTTCCTGGAACCCTCGTCAGGGAACCCACCGGCGCAGAAAAGCCCCCTTGAGTCCGCAACGGCAAAGAAAAACCCGTGCTCGCCGGGGGGAGCACGGGTTGTTGTGGGTGCTGGGTGTTAGCAATCAGTGCTGATGGCCCGAGTGCCCGTCGCCTGCGGTCGGAGCCGCCGGAAGCGAAGCACCGGAAGTGCCGCTGATCGACTGGCCCGGAAGCCCACCCGTCGTCGGAGGCACATAACCGGGTGTGGGCGGCACGCCGCTGGGAATGCCGCCGGAAGCACCACCGGGAGTGGTCGTCGTGCTGCCGGCAGCGCCGGCCCCAGGCAGCGTTCCTGGAATGTAGTCGCTGGTGGAGCCGGGTCGGTACGGGGTGTTGCTTCGTGCCGGGCCGGTGGCCGGGGTCGAAGCGGGCGAAGTGGTACTGCCCGTGGGACTCATCCCAGGCAGCGAACCGGGGGTTACGCTTGCCGGCGGGTTGTAGCCGGTTTGCCCGGGCTGATAGCCGGTCTGGCCAGGCTGGTAGGTGGTTTGTCCCAGCGGGTTGCTGCTTCCCGTGGCCGGGGTCTGGGTGCCCAGGTTCGGCGGATAGCTAGCACCGGGCACAAGCGGCGAACCGGGGGCGGTGGTTGTCGGACTTGCCGACGCACCACTCAGCCCGGCTCCCGGACTGGTGGAGGCACCCGGAACCGACGGCGAGCCGTAGCCAGGCGTTCCGCTCGGGGCGCCGTAGCTGGGCGTGGTGCTCATCGGGTTGGGCGTCGTGCCCAGGCCGCCGCTGGGCTGGGTGCTGTAGCCGGGCGTGGTGGTCGTTCCACCGCCTTGAATCATCGACGGATATCCGGTGCTGGGATAGTTGGGCGTGGCCGAGTAGCCGCTTCCGGCGGGCGGAGTGGCCGAATAGCCCACAGGCCGTGTCGCCGTCGGCGTCGTCGGTGTGCTGGTGTAGCTGCCCGGGGTACTTTGTCCGTACTGGGGCGCTGCGGCCATATACGGAGTGCCGCCACCGGGCGTGCCCAGGTTGGTGCTGGGCGGCGTGGTGGTTTGTTGATTCCCGCCGGCTGCATACTGGCCGTAGCCCTGCTGGCCGAGCACTTGCGGCTGGGCCAGTTTGGAGGGGAGCTTCGGCGTGGAGTGGTCTTCAACCAGGGTTTCGGCCTCCTTTTTGCGCCACGGCCACATCGAGAAGCCGCCGGAGCCGGAGCTCTGGCAGCCGACCAGGCCCACGCCCACCCCGAGCACGATTGCCAGTCGGAACAGTGAACTACGCATGATTACTGCGCCCTGTGGTTAAAGTGGTGGATTTGCACTTCCTCCAGCCCGGTTGCCGCAGCCTGCAAGAGGAACCCTCCCATGCGACGCCCGAAAACACTTGCCAGCGCGGCACCGAGGTCGCCGGGGGTTCTCTCTTGAGTGTTTCGGTCACTCCGGTCGGCGGAACAAACAAAATCCCGAGCAAAATCCAAAAAATCGTTACATTCCCCCCGGTCTGCCGGGGCGAATTGCGGCGGGATTATAGGGTCTGGCCCCAGGGGGTCAACGCCAGTTGACCGGGCGGTGGCCCGTTTGCCCCGGTTTTCTATAATGAGCTCAGCCGCCATTGCTGGCGGCGCCTGCGTTGCCGCCCCGCCACAAACTGTGCAGATGGCCCATGCCACCCAGCTCGCCACGACTGCCGTTTCGCATCGGCCTGGGATACGATACCCACCGTCTGGCTCCCGGCGGGCCGCTTCGGCTGGGTGGGGTGGAAATCCCCCATGACCACCACCTCCAGGGCCACAGCGATGCCGACGTGCTCATACATGCCCTGATTGACGCCCTGCTGGGCGCCCTGGCCCTGGGTGACATCGGCCAGTGGTTCCCGGATACCGATCCCCGCTACCGAGCCGCCGACTCGCTCGAGTTGCTGGAACAGGTGGTCGCCCACTTGCCGCGGCACGGCTACCGCGTGGCAAACGTGGATTGCATCGTCTTTGCCCAACGGCCTAAACTGGCGCCGTGGACTCGGGCCATCGCCGGGCGTCTGGCCGCCGCGCTGCGCATCGCCCCCGGGCAAGTGAGCGTGAAGGCCAAAACCGCCGAAGGGACCGGTCCCGTGGGAAGTGAAACCACCATCGAAGCTCAAGCCGTCGTGTTGCTCCAGTCATGCTAGAAGCCCAAGCCCGCCAGGACGCTGCCCCGGAAGAAAACTCCGCCCCCCAGTTGCAGGTCTATAACACCCTCACCCGCCGCAAAGAACCGTTTGTGCCGCTTCATCCGCCCCGGGTGGGCATCTATTTGTGCGGGCCTACGGTCTATAAGCCCAGCCACATCGGGCACATGGTCGGGCCGGTCATCTTCGACGTCATCAAACGCTACCTCACTTACTGCGGCTACGAAGTGACGCTGGTGATCAATATCACCGACGTGGACGACAAGCTCATCGCCGAAAGCCACCGCCGCGGAATCCCCATGGCCGAACTGGCCCGCGAAATGACCGAAGATTACTTCCACAACCTGGAAGCCTTGGGCGTGGACACCGTGGACCACTTCCCCCGGGCCACGGAATACATCCCGGCCATGATTCAGTACATCCAGAAGCTAATCGACCGCGGCTACGCTTATGTTTCCGGCGGCGACGTGTTCTTCGACGTCACGCGGCTCCCGGGCTACGGCAAGTTGAGCAACCGGACGCTGGAACAAATGCAGGGCGAAGGGGGCGAAGCGGCCGCCCGGAAACGCTCTCCCCACGACTTCGCCCTCTGGAAGTCGGCCAAGCCGGGCGAGCCGAGTTGGGAAAGCCCCTGGGGCCCCGGACGACCCGGCTGGCACATCGAATGTTCCGTGATGAGCCAGCACCTGTTGGGCCAGCCGTTCGACATCCACGGCGGCGGGCTGGATCTGGTGTTCCCTCATCACGAAAACGAAATCGCCCAGGCCGAAGGCTACGCCGGCGAGCCGCTGGCCCGCTACTGGCTGCACAACGGGCTGATGCGGGCGGCCGACGAGACGGGCAAAGTGGGCGGGCGGCACACCCGACCCCTGGGCGAGGAATCGGCCGAAGCCCAGGCGGCGGCCAAGATCAGCAAATCCACCGGTGCCCAGCCGTTTCGCCAACTGCTGGAACGGTTCAGCCCCGAGGCGGTGCGGCTGCTGGTGATCTCCACCCACTACCGCAGCCCCATCCTGTTCAGCGACCAGGAACTCCATCGCCAGGAAGAACGCTTGCAGCGGTTCTACCGCTACTTCCAGCGATTCGAGCAGATTACCGGCCAGAGCTTCTACCAGTTGGAAGCCCCCACCCGCAGGACCGAGGGGGAGCTGGACCCGGGCCAGTCGGAACTGTTGCAGCACGTGGCCCAACTGCGACGGCGATTCCTGGCCCACATGGACGACGACTTCAACACCGCCGGAGCCATCGGCGTGTTGTTCGAGCTGTTGCACGAGCTGAACCGCTTTGTGCAACAGCACCAACTGGAAACCCGGCCCGATCCGGACCGCGTGGAAGAACTGCGCCGGGCCACGGTCGTGCTGCGCGAACTGAGCGGCGTGCTGGGGTTGTTCCGCCGTCCCGTGCAGCCCAAGGCCCAAGCCGGCGACCAGCTCGCCCAGCAGTTGATTCAGTTGCTGGTGGACCTGAGGGCCCAGGCCCGAAAGGAAAAGAACTTCGCCCTGGCCGACCAAATCCGCGACTCGCTGGGCCAATTGGGCATCCGTCTGGAAGACCGCCCGCAGGGAACCACCTGGACCATCGAACAGAAAAAGGGCGGATAAGGCTTCGGCCCGGCCGGGGAACCCCAGAGGGGCTTGCGGCTTGCGACCTGCGCCTTGCGCGGGAGCTTCCGCACCAAGAGGCGTGGGGGCTTGGGGG
>WFOE01000179.1 GCA_015488215.1 Planctomycetales bacterium | reverse complement strand
GTCTTGGGTCTTGTGTCTTGAGCAGGAGCTTCCGCTCCGGGCAGAGACGACACGACTCGGCGTTTCGGCGAGCCGGGAACTTCAGTCCGGGAGCCGGTTACAAGAAACGCCTATTCCTGCATGGGTACCGAAGCACCCAATCGCCGACGGCCGTGCCGTCCTCCGACAGCTAAAGCCGGCGGCTCGCCGGGCACGACCTCACCGGCTTCTGCTCAAAACTAATTGCAACCCACTTACTGTAACTCACTTTCCGAATCAAATAGGAAACGATCCGTCTGGATTTTTGTTGGAAAATTAATGCCTTGCTGTGTATAAAAAAGCAGGACTTCTGAATCAAATGACCGGTTCAAAAGCACAAGCTCAAAGGGAAAGAGACATGGAATTTGTCGCGGAAGTTTCGATGGGTGACCTTTTCACACTTGGTGGGCATCTTCTGGCCGTGGTTGGGCTGTTCTTAACGTCGTATTCCATAGATAGGAGTAACAGACAAAAGCGTGCGGAATTTCTGATTAACCTTTACCACCAGTATGCCTCTGATTCCGACATGAGTTCAATATACTACAAGATTGAATATAGCATATTTGAATATGATGAAAGCTTCCATGGCTCGGAGGAAGAAAAGAAGCTTGACAAGCTTCTCGGCTTTTTTGAAAACATTGCTAAATTATGGGATATGGGGGTTATCACATTAGATGATTTGGAAATTTTCGCATACGAATATCGTGTTGTTTATCGGTGCAAAGATGTACAAGCGTACCTCTCTTTCCTTGATAAATGGACCTCGGAGCAATTTGATGCCCAAAGTAAGAAGTTTGTTGCTTTCCGTAAATTAGGCAGTGTCCTCGAAAACCGGGCCAGACAGACGGATGCTATCACAAACTAACTGCCGCCTGCATTCCTCTTCGGTGGGGCAACTGCTCGTTCGTACGACGGAATAGCGGTCTATTCCCCTAAGAAGGCGCAAAACGAAAAGCAAGCAGGCAGTTTGCATAGAGCGGACGGGCTAGTCGGATTCCTGGCACCGCGCATGGTTAGTCGGTGCACTAGGATCTACCGGCGACCACGGGGCGATTGGCGCCGTGACGAAAGGAGGCAGGGGCGAACTGCCCAGGGTTCCCCGCGGCCTGGTGCGGACCTATCGGGTCTGCTTTCCCGGCGTGGTGGCACCGGCAGTTTGGGGCGTGGTGGATTGCTCCGCAGCCTGTTTCCCTTTGGTCGAGGCGGTTTGTTGCGCCGCTTGCTCGGCCCGGCGACGCATTTCGTTTTCCACAAACTGGCTCTTGGCTTCCATGTCGGCCGGGTCTTCAAAGTCGAACGGCACCGGCGGCAAATCCTCGAACAGCTTGATAATCACTCCGGCCACCCGCCACTGGGACTGTTCCGGCTTGAGCACCCAGATCATCTTGGTGGTTTTCTGTTGGCCTTCGGGCCCATCGATCCAATGGACCAGCACGTGCGCTCCGCCTTCGACCAGCTCGCTTTCTATGACTTTGAACTGGGCCGAGGGGCTTCCCTGCGGATCGATGCTCCGGTCGTGTTTTTCCATTTCCTCGACCGCCTTGCGGGTCAGCAACTGGCGAACCGTCTGCTTGTCGCCCTGTTTGGTGGCTTGCAGGAACCGTTCGACCACCAGCTTGGGGTCTTGCTTCGGGGTGGTCTTGGCAGGGGCCGAGTCGGTCCCGGCAGCCTGCCCCTGTTGGTCGGAAGCCGCTTGCGGCTGCGACGAAGACGACCCACAGCCCACAAGCCCCAGGGCCAACAGCCCCAAGCACGCCACTGCGGTACGCCATTTCCAGCGGAGCATCCTTGCCTCCTCGCCGTAGGGGGATCGAAGTTCTGCACGGCCCGGGGTGCTCAGGGCCCCGGAGTGGGAGCATCGTAATGTTCTGCCGCAGCCGATCAAGACGACTTCAGCCGGGTGCTGGCATTGCTGGCACGCACCGGCGGGCATTGGGGCAAACTGGGCGGAGTCTGTCGTCTGTGACGATTCTGGCCCTAGGAGCCGAATGGGTGGAACAATCGGGCCGGGTGGTCGATTTCATTGGGCGCACCCTACTCCCGTCCCGGACAAGGAGACCGCTGCCGATGCCAAGCAGCCCTCAGCGTACCGACCTGGCAGAACTGGTCGCCCGAGTCTTTTCTCAGCGTCTTGGTCATCGGGTCCGCCCGGAGTTTCTGGAACAGGTAATCCTGGTCCGCGACGGGTTTTGCTGGGGCTGGAGCTACCGCTACCAGGAGCTGACGGCCACCTACATCTGCGGCGAAAACCATATTCACCTGGCCCCTCCCCAGGCCGACGCAAGCGAAACGCCGGTCCTGCTGCCTCTGGAGCTACAGCAGAGGGCCGCCTGAACCCTGGCCGAAAACGAGCCGGGACCACCGCGCCGTTTTGTGCCAAGAGCCTCTTTGCCTGCGAGGGCAATCCGGATAAGATGAGAGGCAGAGGGTGCGGCCACCCGGCCGTTCCCGTGCCGGGGCGTAGCGCAGCCTGGATAGCGCGTTAGACTGGGGGTCTAAAGGTCGCCGGTTCAAATCCGGCCGCCCCGACGTTTCCACCGGCCCGATCGCCTTGTGGCGGTCGGGCTTTTTTCAGCAGGCGAGGCTCCGGGACAAGCTGCCTGCCCTACGAGCCCGACTGGCCCAGTTGCTCGCCCAGCTCGTATATCTGTTCGGCGTCCAGCACCAGGTCGTTTTGCTCGAAGGCTCTGGCGATGGCCCGACGGTGGATTTGCATCTTCGTTCCCCCCACGCCCACGGCTCCGTAGCAGATCTTGCCTTCGCGGACTGTGGCCTTGTCGGTGGCCTGCACTCCCTGGATTCCGGCTGGGGGGACAGCATTCAGGTCCACCAGCAGCTCCACCGGGGCCGCTTGCCAGACCGGCTGCGGCAACAGTTGTACTCCAGCAGCTCCGGCCGCCAGCACCGCACGAACTTCGGACACCGCTTTGGCCAATGCTTCGGCGCCGGAGAGTTCCACCGGCTGAAGCTCCGCTTCGGGCACCTGGAGTAACACGGCTTCCACCACCCGTTGGGCTCGTTCCAGCAAGCGCGACCCCACCCGCACCGCATACCCCTGCCGGGCCAGTAGCCGCACAGCCCGAGAGCCCACGGGCCCAGTTCCTCCCAGCACCAGCACTGGTCCGGGCCGAGCCACGTGCCGCACCACAGCCAGCACGGCTGCGGCGGCCGTGGTGTTGGAACCGTTGGGGTCCAGCACGACCGACACCCGCATCGGTCCGAAAAACGCCTTGGTTACGGCCTGGGCCACCGCTTCGGCCGCGGCCACGTCCGAACCACCGATGAAGATGGCCGTGTGATGCAACTGGTCCGGGGCACGGGTAAAAATGGCCCCGTGCACCAGCCCCACGGCGTTTTCCGGCGTGACGTTGCCGTAGGGGAGCAACACGTCGGCTCCGGCGTCCAGGGCCGTAATGGCATCGAAGCTGGAAGGAAGCGAATCGGTGTCCAGTTGCAGCAGGATTTTTCTCACGGAAGAAACCCCTTCACTTGGCGAAAGTCCCACAAAGACTCAGGCTCCGAGGCGGAGTCGAAACTCTGCCTCGCGGCACCGGCGGGCGGCAGCCGCTTGGAGCCTTCCGCTCCCGGGCCCGACGCGACTTTCCCCTGGGGGCTTACCACCCCAGGGGCAGTTTGCCGGGGGCGGCGTTCAGCTCCAGCGGCGCTGGGGGCGGCTGCGCAGGCGGTTGGCCTCGTCGTTGCCGAGGAACTGTTCCTTGATCGGGTCGAACCGCAGCTTGCGGCCCAGCACCCAGCTAAGCGCCGCGGCGTGGCTGGCGATGTGGGAATGGCGCATGATCCGCGCGTTGGTAACCGGCTGCTGCCGCGACTTGACGCAATCGAAGAAGTTGCGGGCATGGGCTCGCACATCGATCCCTCGCACCCGTTTGTACCGGGGCAGTTCCTTCTGAAGCGACCGAGGCTCCACGACAATCTCGCCGTTGTCGCCCGTTTCCACCCAGCCCTGGTCCCCGACGAAACGCACCGGGCAAGTGCCCAGGCGGTGGATAAAGTGCGGGTTGCGGTCGTGAAACGGTTTTTTGAGGAACTGCAACACCAGCTTTACCCCGTTGGCGTAGCGGCAGACGATCTTGTCCTGCTGGGGTTCGTACTCCACGGGCATGGTGTCGTCGGCTCCGATGGCCCACTGGCACAAATCGACTGTGTGGGCTCCCCAGTCGAGGATGCGGGCCCCGGAATCGAAATCCCAGTACCCTCGCCAGCGGCCGCGAACGTAGTCCTGGTTGTAGGGGCGCCACGGTGCGGGCCCGAGCCACAGGTTCCAATCGACCACCTCCGGCCGGGGAGTGGGCTGGGCAGGGAGCCAGTCGTTCTTCAGCACCGGCTCGTAAACGGAAGCCACCAGCGTATGGATCCGGCCCAGCTTGCCGCTTCGGGCCAGATGCACTGCGGCCTGGAAGTTGGGTACGCTACGCCGCTGCGTGCCGGCCTGGAAGATGCGCTGCGTGCGGCGAAACGTCTCGTCCAACTGCTGGCAAAGCTCGATGGTGATTCCGCAGGGTTTTTCGCAGTACACGTCTTTTCCGGCCTGGGCAGCCAACAGGGAAGCCGGAGCGTGCCAGCGGTCGCCCGTGGCGATAAGCACGGCATCGATGTCGTCGCGTTCCAACAACTGGCGAAAGTCCCGATAGGTCTGGCAGTCCCGGTTGCCGTAGTGGGAATCGACCAGTTGCTTGCCGGCCTGGCGGCGTTGGGCCTGGACGTCCGCAATGGCCACGCAGCGGACGTCGGGCAGCTTGAGCATTGCTTTCAGGTCGTAGGTGGCTCGGGGGCCGATGCCGATTACGCCCAGAGTAATCCGCTCGCTGGCAGCGGGCTTTTTCTCGCCCCCCAGGGCCGAAGCGCGGACAATCCAAGGTCCCACGGCTGCGGCGGCCAGGGAACCCTGAAGAAAGCGGCGGCGCGAATGATCGCCGGCGGAAGAAGAACCGTGGCGCATGGCAAGCTCTCCCGTAATTCCAGTCTGGCGGAACCAAGCCGGAAGTCCCGGACCGATTGGCTACGGTGCCATCGTATCACAAGCCGCAGGCCCCTGGCAGCATTTTTCCGCCTCGACCTCGACGATGGACGAGATGAACCGCCAGTGCAACGCCACGCCTACCAGCACGGCCAGGTGAAACAGCTCATGGGCACCCAACACGCCGGGAATAATAACGAGCGATTGCTCCAGCTCTAGCAGCGCGCCGGCCGTGTAGGCCACCGCACCCCAAAAGAGCGGTTCCACCAGCGACCAGCCGTAAAGGACCACCAGACGCAATCCGCCGATCAGACCCATCCAGCCCAAGCCGATGTAAAGCAACGTGCCCCACGGAGGGGACAATTGGTAGAAGAAGACGCTCTTGAGCACGACGCCGACAACCGCCGCGGCCCAGATTCCAAGCAGCGGCCCCCACCGCCACGCCCCCCGGAACAGCAACACGTGCGGCGGGGTGAACGTGCCGGCAATGAGCAGAAAAATTGCCGCATGGTCCAGCCGCTGAAAGACTGCCCGAGTCGTGCTTCCGCGGGGGAACCAATGATACAGCCCGCTGATGGCCAGCAAGGTCACCACCGAAAAGCAATAGAGTCCCACGGCGGCCAGTCGGGCCGGGTTGCGTTTCGCTCGACCGAGCAGTGGCACGGCCAGCAGGGCGAATACGCCTGCGGCAAGCAGATGACTCAGACTACTGAGTGGTTCGGCGATGCCCAGGAACGGGATGGGGTTCATGGGGTTTGCTGTTTGGCGCGGCTCAGCTTTTCTAACGGTTGGGAGTGCTCTGGTTTGTCACTGCCAGCGGGACCATATCCATTCAATTGCAGGCCCGTTTCAATTGTAGGCCCGTTCAGGACAAGAGGCGTTGTCTTTTGAAAGCCCCGAGCTTTGGCCCAAGAAGGCTGGTCCTGTGTTGGCTTGCCACGGAATGGCAGCTCCCTTCCAAGACGCAAACCCGCAATCTCCGGAGCGATGGCTTCCGTTCGAGCTCCAGGAGTCGGTGTGGATGGACGTGCGGTTCGGGGTGTTGCTAGGCTGCGCTTTGTGACGGGCCGCTAGCGTCCGAAGTTGCCGATCGGGGTTTCGGGCGGCCGTGCTTCCAGCACGTCTTTCAGAATGAAGTCGTCAGGAAATGGTTCGTCGTGCCGTTTCAGCACTTCTTCATATCGGCGGATGTGCAAGATCAAGTCGTCTAGCAAGCTGGGGTCTTCCTTGAGCAACGCGTAACGATCTAGCACTTGTCGCCATGCGGCAAACGCTTCTTCGTAGGGCTTGCGAGCACTGACGGGGTCTTTCCGGTACGCCTGATAAGCCCGGTAGAGCAGCTCTCGGGCTTTCAGGCCCAAGGGGCTGGCCTCTGCCTTACAACGCTGTTCCCAATACGAATAGTTGATAATCGTGCGACATAGTCGCACTTCGCGGATCTTTTCCCAGACTTCTTGTAACTGCCGAAGAATGCTCTCAGCCTCAGCTTTTACCGTTTTGGGCGCATGTTTCACGATCTCATGCGGATGGATGTACAGCTTTCCTGCTTCGATCTTTTTTCGTCGGGCTCTCTCTTCTTGGGAAAGTGTGGCGAAGTCGGCTTCGACGAGCTTGCGTTCTTCCGGAGGCAACTGTGCAATCTTTTGTCGGCGGAGTTGCTCTTTAACGCCGGTGGTCAGCAGTTCCAGCCGCTGGCGAAGCACGGTTTCCTCCTGTTCCAAGGCAGGCAGATCGAGCACGCGAAAACGATAGCCCGACTGCGTGGTGAACTCGCGAACGCCGAAACCGACGTCCCGGCGGTCCAGTTGCACCGTCTGGCGGCCATAGGTCCAGGCGTCCAGGGCCAATTCCCAATTGCGGCGAGCCCGTTGGCCGAAAGTGCCTTCTTCTTCCAGGGCCTCGGCATACCACATGCGCGTCTTGGCCGGTTCACTAAAGAACAGGTAGGGGTCGATCCCCCGGCGCCGGACGCCCCGGTTGTCAACCATGTCCACGGCTTCGAGGAAGGATTCGCGGGCCACGAGCCAGTTGTCCCGGCGATCCACTTCCCAGTCTGGGTTATACCAGTCGAAAAAGTCCTTGTCCTGGCGGAACAGACGGCGGAACTGGCGGTACTCGTCGGAACGACCAATCTTGTAGCCGGTGAACCAGCCTTCGTCCCAATAAAGCCGCATGTCCCGCTGGTTGTAGCGCTGACCCTGGTCCAGAAACTTGATCCCGCGAATGACCCAAAAATACCGGTCCCGGTAATCGTCCCATTCCACGGAGACGTTGAACGACAAGTTCCACCCCTGAAACCGCCAGACGTTGATAAAGTGCGGCTGCAACCGGGCAATCTGTTCCAGCGTGGCCGACAAACTGGTCCAGTCTTCGGTGATCTGGTAGCGATACGCTTTTTCCCACAACACGTCCACGGCCACGCAGCGAAATCCCAAGGTGGCAAGCTTTAGCGTTTCGCTGGCTGGGTCCACTTCGCCCAGCTCGGCGTAGCTGAGGTTCTGTTCGTAGCGGATGCGGGCCAGTACGCCTCCAGGGACATTGGCCTGAATGGCTCGCGGCTGGCCTAGCAACGACAGCGGGTACAGCAGCACCGCCATACCAGCCAGATAGAGCACTTTTCGCAAAAACGACTGATGCGATTTCATTTGGCCAGTTCCCGCGACTTCAAAATGAAATGAGAAACCACCACCAAGGGAACGACGAAGCCCAACACCGTGAAGGTTTTCACCAGCAGGTTGTTCGCCGGGATGTCGTAGCCGCTCGTGACCCAGTGTGTGTCGCTCAAGTGGGGAATGTCCGGCAGAATGTGGGCCACGACCCAAAATGCTCCCTGCATCCCGGCGTCCAGAGTGTGCAGCAGTCGGGTCATGGGACCTTCTTGCAGGGGGGCGGAGATGGGCGTGCGAGTAATGAGGCGATAAGCCGCTTCGAAGCTGCGCCCACCGATGATCTCGCTGGCGGTGGCCAGGTGCAGAATCTGCTGGGCGAACAAGCCGCCCAGGGCGTAGGCGGCCGCACTGAGCAACGCCACCGACGCGTTCAGGAACGTGCTGAACATCACGCCGGCGGTGACCATCAGAAACATCTGCAGCCAGATGCTATAGAGCCCTTTGAGAAAGTTGATCCGGAAGCTACCGTCGGTCATGCGGAAGTAAAGGTCGGCTTTGGCCACACCGAAATACTGCCGGGCTTCCAAGCATTGCAGCTCCACGATCAATTCCCCGTCGGCCACCAGGTCTTCGAACAGGTCTACCTCCAGCTTCAGGTCCGGATGCTCTGGATCGTAGGCCTGGAGCGAGCGGGGAATCAGATGCTGATAAACGGTGTATTCCCGGGAGATGAAGTTGATCGGCACGCTTCGCATCCCGGTCTTGGGATTCTCCAACACCAGGCTGCCGAGGATGCCCTTTTCGATGTCTCCCTTGAACGTGCGAAACACGCTCAAGGTCATTTCCACTGGCAAGCCGCGCGGGTACCGGTCCGGGGTGACATTGCGAAACCGCCAGCGGGCGGCCATCCGGCTGTTGCCTTCGATATAGCCCCGGTAAGACCACTGGTTGCCGACGTTGAGCCCCTTGTTTGTCTTTTGTCCTTTACGATCCAGAAAATACATCTCCTCGGCCAGGTGGACGATCCGGGCCACTAACATCCCCTCGGGCGGACCGACGACGTACCGTTCCTTGCCGCCAGAGTGTTCCACGTGCACCTGGTGCCAATGCTCCTGCACCACGTCGGTTCGGCCCTGACCGGTTTTGATGTCGATTTCCACGCGGTGACGGTGCTTGTTGGTGGCGGTAGTTTCTCCGCGTAGCACTTCCCGGTCCCCGGCGTCGGAGAGGACCAGCTCCTTGGTCAAGGAGTCCGGATCCACCTCGTGCCGGTGATCCAGCGCCCGCACCACGAACACGTAGCTGGCAAACCCGTTGAGCAACAACAGCAACGTGCCCACGGCCGTGAAGCCCAGCACCCGGCCCAGCACGATCTCCACCGGCCGGACCGGCTTGGTTACGACGGTGAAGATGGTCTTGCGGGCGATGTCGGTCGGCAAACTCATGGCGCTGAGCACCACAGCCACCGCCAGCACCAGATAGCTGGTCGCACTGAGGACGAAATCCAAGTACAACTTGGCAGGCTTACGGGTAGTGGGATCCAGAAACCAGCCCCCGAAAAGCAGAATCACCGAAAACAACAAAAACGCCACCAACACGCGGCGGCGGATCGCCTCATGCAGGGCCAACCGGGCCATGGCCAGCACCCGCCGGGGAGAGAAGCGGATCAGATCAATCAGACCTTCCCTCAAACGTTGAAAGGTTCGCCGAATGCCCCGGGCAGGACCGTAGTGGCCGATGGCGATCACCACGGCCAGGGCCAGGCCAAGCAAAAACACCGTGCCCACCACCACCAGCCATTGCCACAGCGCACCGGGCTGGGCGCCGGTACCGAACAGCCAATCCAACCAAGGAGGAATTTCCCGTTCGATAATCATGAAAGGTGCCTTTGACGGTCGTGCTTGGGGTCTGGAGGGTTACCGGGTCAGGTCCTTGTGAAAAGGGGCAGTAGATTCCGGAGCTAGTTGTTGCTTTCCTGGGCGTCGGTGCCGGATGGCGAGGCAGCTTGTAGCGAACGGCCCACGACCCGACGGCCCGGCCGAGCCTCGCTCTCTCGCACGATTCGCAGGAACAGTTCCTCCAGCGTGGTGGTGGGGTTGGTCATCGACAACAGCTCGCCGTTGTGTTTGGCAATGACCTGTTTGATCTCTTCCTCGGCCTCTTTGCTCAGCCCTTTGGCCCGGAACTCGGTGATCTCTTCCACCCGCAGCAGATCTTCCACCCGGCCCAACTCTTTCAACTCGCCCTGGTGCAGGATGGCGATCCGATCGCACACGTCCTGCACGTCGGTCAGCAGGTGGCTGCTCATCAGGATGGTTTTCCCGTGTTCGTCCCGCAGCCGCAAAATCAGGTCTTTCATCTCGCGGGTGCCGATCGGGTCCAGGCCCGTGGTCGGCTCGTCCAGCAGGATCAGGTCCGGATCGTTGATCAGGGCCTGAGCCAGTCCGATCCGGCGGGCCATCCCCTTGGAGTATTCCCGCAGTTGGCGCCGCCGGGCCCAGCCGAGTCCCACCAGCTCGATCAGCTCATTGACCCGCTGGCGCCGCTCCCGGGCGGGGATGTTAAAGAGTTGGGCGTAAAAGGAAAGCGTCTCTTCGGCGTTGAGGAAGCGGTAGAGGTAGGATTCTTCGGGCAGGAAGCCGATCCGCTGGTTCTTGCGTACGTCGGTGGAGGACATGCCGAAGACGCGCACTTCCCCCTCGGTGGGGAACAACAGCCCCAGGATCAGCTTCATGGTGGTGGTTTTGCCCGAGCCGTTGGGGCCCAACAGGCCGAAAAT
>WFOE01000178.1 GCA_015488215.1 Planctomycetales bacterium | reverse complement strand
GGCACCACCAGGTGCTGCAAGCGCTGGAAAAAGCCCGAACCGAGGCGGTCGCCGCCGAGCTGCTGCGGCGCATGGATAACTGGACTCCCGCCCAGCAGCAGGCCGCCCTGAAGCTGCTGCTGGGACGCACGCAATGGGCGCGGTTGTTTCTGGAACACGCCCGGCGGGACGCGCGGCTCGTGCGGCTGCTTTCGCTGCCGCAGCGGCAGATGTTGCTGGGCCATCCGCAACCGGAAATCAAGCGCCTGGCCCGGCTGGTGCTTTCCGCCCGGGGAGCCTCCAGCGAAGATCGCCGCCGAGTGGTCGAGCAGTGGGCCGAGGTGGCTCGGCTCCCGGGCAATCCGGATCGGGGGCGGCAAGTGTTCGAAAAACACTGCGCCAAATGCCACATGTTCCGCGGGCGGGGGGCTTCGGTCGGCCCGGACCTGACCGGCATGGCCGTCCACCCGAAAGAAGAACTGCTGGTGCACATCCTGGACCCCAGCCGCAGCGTGGAGGGGAACTTCCGCCTTTACACCGTGCTGTTGGCCGACGGGCGCGTGTTGCAGGGGATGCTCCGGGGCGAGACACGTACCGCGCTGCAACTGGTGGATCAGCAGGGGAAGCAGCACGACCTGGCTCGCGAGGACATCGAGCAACTGGCCGCCTCGGACAAGTCGCTCATGCCCGAAGGGTTCGAAAAACAGCTCACCCGACAGCAGATGGCCGATCTGCTGGCCTATCTGACCCGGCCTGGGCGTTTTGTGCCGCTGCCGCTGGCCAAGGCCGCTACGGCCGTAAGCACCGCAGGGATGTTCTATTCGCGCCAGGCACCGCAGGAGCGATTGATTTTCCAGGACTGGGGGCCCAAGCACTTCCAAGGCGTGCCGTTTTATCTGATTGATCCGCAAGGGGACCGCGTGCCCAACGTCGTGTTGCTCTATAGCCCCCTGGGAACATTCCCGCCGCAGATGCCCAAACGGGTGGAGATTCCCTGCAATCTGCCGCTTGTGGCCCTGCACATGCTGGGTGGAGTAGCCGGCTGGGGCCATCCGCTGGGGCAAAAGGGAAGCGTTTCGCTCATCGTGCGGTTCCATTACGCCGACGGCACCCATGAAGATCACCCGCTGCGAAACGGCATCCACGTTGCCGACTACATCCGCCGGGTGGATGTGCCGGGTTCGAAGTTCGCCTTTGCGCTGCGAGGGCAACAGATTCGCTACCTGGCAATCCGTCCCAAGCGGCCCGGCCAGATGGTCAAGCGGATTGAGCTGCTCAAGGGACCGGATCAGACGGCCCCGGTGGTAATGGCGCTGACGGCCGAAACCCCCCAGCCGGAAGCGGAACGCTGAGGATTGCGTTGAACTTCCCCGGTGGAAAAAGACGATTCTGAACAGACCCAGGCAGCCGAAACCCACCGGCGTCTTTTGTTCCAGTGCTGTTCCAACGCCGGGAGGGAACCCGTGCCGAAAGAGGAAACGGCCCTCCGTCGGGAGCCGGTGTCGTTTGCTTTCCCAAAGGCGGCGGAACCGGGGAGATGCCGGAGGAACAGATTTTGACAACGCCCGGCTGGGTCGTTAAAAACAACTCTGTCGTTGTTGCCTTTCCTTAGCATTTCGTGGCGGAGTGTTCCATGACTCAAATGCTGGTCATCGTGCCGGATCGCTGCACCGGCTGCATGCAGTGCGAGTTGGCCTGCGGGTGGGTGCAGACGGGCCAATTCCAGCCCTCGCAGAGCCTCATCCGGGTCAACATCTTCGACGAGGAAGCCAGCTACGCCCCCTACACCTGCTTGCAGTGCGACGAAGCCTGGTGCATGACCGTCTGCCCGGTCAACGCCATCGGCGTGGACGCCGCCAACGGGGCCAAGGTGGTGGACCAGCGGTTGTGCATCGGCTGCCACTTGTGCACGATTGCCTGCCCGTTCGGCACCATGTTCACCCTGCCGCAGAACGACAAGGCGGCCAAGTGCAACCTGTGCGGCGGGCAACCGGCCTGTGTGGTCTCCTGTCCCACGGATGCCATCCAGTACCGCGAAGCCGAACAGTGCGGCGAGTGGTTCCGGGACTGGGGCCGCCGCGTGCACGAACGTTACCTGGAAGAAACCAGCGCCCCGGCCTGAGAAAGCGGCTCCCGCCGCGGCGAGTGTGCGGGCCTTTTACATACTGAAGGAGAACTTCCCGATGTACGGTTGGACCGGCAAGCTGCTTCGGGTGGACCTGGCCACCGGCAAGTCCCGCGTCGAGGACATTCCCGAGGACTGGCGCCGCGACTACATCGGCGGCCGCGGTCTGGCCGACCGCTATCTGTATGAGGAGATGGACCCGAAGGTCGATCCCTTCGCTCCAGAAAACAAGCTCATCTTCGCCACCGGCCCGCTTACCGGAACCTGCGCCCCCTGCGGGGCTCGCTACATGGTGGTGACCAAGGGAGCGCTGACCGGAGCCATCACCACCAGCAACTCCGGCGGGCACTGGGGGCCGGAGCTGAAGTTCGCCGGCTACGATCTGCTCATCCTGGAAAACGCCGCCCCCCGGCCTAGCTACCTGTTCATCTACGACGACTACGTGGAACTGCGCGACGCGGGGCACCTGTGGGGCAAGGGCGTGTTCGAGACCGAAGACACCCTCCGCGAAGAGCTAGGCATTCCGGCCCTGCGCGTGGCCACTATTGGTCCGGCCGGCGAAAACCGCGTGCGGTTCGCCTGCATTATGAACGACAAGCACCGCGCCGCGGGGCGTTCCGGTGTGGGGGCCGTGATGGGGGCCAAGAACCTCAAGGCCGTGGCCGTCCGCGGCACTCGGGGCGTGCAGGTGGCCGATCCGGAAGCCTTCATGCGGGCCGTGTGGGCCATGCGCGCCGCCATGCAGGACCATCCGGGACGCAAGTCGTTCGCCGAGCTGGGCACCGCGGCCACGATCGACATGACCAACGCCTTCGGCGGGCTGCCCACGCGCAACTTCCAGCAAGGGCAGTTCGAACACGCTGAGAACCTGAACGGAAACGCCATCCGCGACACGCGCCTGGTAACCAACAAAGCCTGTTTCGCCTGCACCATCGCCTGCGGTCGCGTCTGCCGCCTGGGCGACGGAGCCGGCAAGTATCTGGTCAACACCCATCCGCGGAACTGGAAAATCGCCGGCGAAGGCCCTGAGTACGAAGGGGCCTGGGCTCTGGGGGCCGACACCGGCGTGGGCGACCTGGACGCGGTGCTCAAGGCCAACTGGCTCTGCAACGACCTGGGTATGGACCCCATCTCGATGGGAGCCACCCTGGCTGCGGCGATGGAGCTGTACCAGAAAGGGGCCATCACCGACGACATGCTGGAACAGGGCATTCCACTGGCTTTCGACAACCCCGAGGCGATTATCCGCTACACCGAAGCCACGGCCTACCGCGAAGGAATCGGCGACGAGCTGGCCGAGGGGGCCAAGCGGCTGGGCGAACGGTTTGGCCATCCGGAAGTGTTCATGGGCTCCAAGGGCCAGGAGTTCCCGGCTTACGACCCGCGCGGCTTCCAGGGCATGGGGGTGGCCTACGCCACGTGCAACCGCGGGGCGTGCCACCTGCGGGCATGGACCCCCGCGGTGGAAAGCACCGGCCAGATGGACCCCCACACGCCCAAAGGCAAGTCGGAATGGGTGGTCAACGAACAGCATCGCACCACGGCCCACGACGCCACCGGGCTGTGTCTGTTCGTCGGCGCCGCAGGCGGCCCGCTGGAAACCTTCGTGCCCATCACTGCCGCGGCCACCGGGGTGCCCTATACGCTGGAAGACTTCCTCAAGATTGGCGAACGCACCTGGAACCTGGAGCGGCTGTTCAATCTGCGGGCCGGGTTTACCCGGGCCGACGACAGCCTGCCCAAACGCCTGCTGGAAGAACCGCACAAGACCGGCCCTTCGGCCGGCGTGGTGGTCCACCTGGACGAGATGCTGCCGGTGTACTACCGGTGCCGCGGCTGGGACCAGGAAGGGCGTCCCACGCCGGAAAAACTGGCCGAACTGGGGCTCGCCTCCCTGGCCTGACGCGGCCCCGAGAACCGTTTCCCCCGTTGACTGCTCGCTTCCCTGATACAGGTAAGTTCCTATCATGGCCAAGCACCATGTGATTGTCGGCGGAGGCCCCGCGGCCACCAACGCCGTGGAAACCATCCGCCAGTTCGACACCGAAAGCACCATCACGCTGGTCAGCGACGAACCGGCCCACAGCCGCATGGCCTTGCCCTACTGGATTGCGGGCCAGATTCCCCGAGAACATGTGCTGACCGGCGACGAGGACTACTTCCAGCGATTGCAGGTCCAACTGCGTGTGCCGGCCCGGGCCGCGCGGCTGGATGCCCAGAGTAAGCAACTCGTTCTGGACGGCGGAGAGACGCTCGCTTTCGATACGCTGCTGATTGCCACGGGCTCTTCGCCCGTCGGCTTGCCCATCCCCGGGGTGGACCTGCCGGGCGTGCAGCCGCTGTGGACGCTGGACCACACCCAGGCGGTGCTGGAATACGTCGAGCAGCACAACCTGGAACGGCCCCGGGTGGTCTTCATCGGCGCGGGGTTTATCGGGTTCATCGTGCTGGGTGCCATGTTCAAACGCGGCTGGCAACTGGCCGTGGTGGAACGCGAACCCCACGTGCTGCCGCGGATGCTCGATGCTCCGGCCGCCCGGCTGGTGCAGGACTATCTGGCTTCCCGCGGCGTGGAAGTCCACTGCGGCACCGGCGTACAGGAAATCCGCCAGGGCGAAGGAACCACCAAGCAGGTGGTGCTGGAAGACGGCCGCCAACTGGAAGCCGACGTGGTAATCGTCGCCACGGGCGTAAAACCCAACGTGGACTGGCTCGACGGCTCGGGACTGGAGATCGACCAGGGCATCCTCATCGACGAACACTGCCGCACCAACGTGCCGGACGTGTACGCCGCCGGGGACGTGGCCCAGGGACCCGTGCTCTTTTCGGACCACAAAGAAATCCACGCCATCCAGCCCACGGCGGTGGATCACGGTCGGGTGGCTGGGGCCAATATGGCCGGCCAGGATGTAAGCTATCCCGGCTCGCTGGCCATGAACGTAGTGGACATCTGCGGATTGCAGGCGGCCAGCTTCGGCCGCTGGGACGCCCAGGAAGCCACCACGATTGAAAACCCCTCGCGCCACATCTACCGCAAACTCTGCTACCAGGGGGACCACCTGGTCGGAGCCATCTTCCTGGGCCGGGCTAGCGACCTGGGGATGCTCAACGACGTGGGCATGGTCAAAGGCATCCTGCAAACCCAAACGCCCCTTGGCCCCTGGAAGCAGTTCTTGCAGGAAAACCCCTTCGATATCCGCCGCGTGTTCGTGGCCTGCCAGGTGGCCGATAAGCTGTGCCGCTTCCGCCTGATCGGACGCCCGGCTCAGCCGCGCGGCTATCGCTACCAGGGGGGAGAGCCGCAGGCTACCGCAGGCCCGGGCCACCCCAGCTACGTGCAGACCAAAGCCCAGGGCAACGGAGCGTAACCGGCCAGCAAGCGGTCCGCCGCAGGAATCAGACCGGCGGGTTTTTCTCGCGGGCCACCGAAGGCGACGCTTCGGCCTGGGCGGCCGTTTCCTGGGCCGGAGGGCCAATCAGCTCGGCGATCTCCTGGCTGTCCAGCAGCTCGCGTTCCAGCAGGGCCTGGGCCAACTGGTCGAGCTTCTCGCGGTGTTCAGCCAGCATCCGCCGCGCTTGCTCGTCGGCCTGGTTGAGCAGTCGGGCCACTTCTTCGTCGATGAGCCGGGCCGTCTGGTCGCTGAACTCGCGGTGCTCGTGGATCTCCTTGCCCAGGAACGGATGCTCCTGGCTGGTCTGGTAGTTGACCGGTCCCAGCCGCGGACTCATTCCCCAGGCGGTTACCATGCGCCGGGCCAGGGCGGTGGCCTGCTGCAGGTCGTGTTCGCTGCCGGCGGTCAACTCGTCGAAGACCAGCATTTCCGCTGCCCGGCCCCCCAGCATGAACACCAGCCGGGCCTCGGCCGCCGACTGGCTTAGCGAGAGCCGGTCTTCTTCGGGCAGCAGTTGGGTTACGCCCAGGGCGCGTCCGCGGGGGATGATTGTTACCTTATGCACGCGGTCGGCTTCCGGCAGCAGCCAGGCCAGCAGAGCGTGGCCGGCCTCGTGATAGGCGGTCATCTCCTTTTCGCGTTCGTTGAGCACCTCGTCCCGCTTGGGCCCCATGAGCACCTTGTCCATGGCGTACTCGAAATCCTCCATGCTGACAATCTGCTTCTGCTGCCGCGTGGCCCACAGGGCCGCTTCGTTGACGATGTTGCGGATGTCCGCCCCGGTCAGGCCCACGGTACGCCGGGCCAGGCGGTCGAAGTCCACATCCTCGGCCAGCGGCACTTCGCGGCTATGCACGCGGAACAATTCCCGCCGGGCCTTCAGGTTGGGCCGGTCCACGGTGATGTGGCGGTCGAACCGCCCGGGACGAAGCAGAGCCGGGTCCAAGATGTCGGGCCGGTTGGTCGCGGCCAGCACGATGACTTCCTCGTGGGGGGTGAAGCCGTCCATTTCGCTCAGAATCTGGTTGAGCGTCTGTTCCCGTTCATCGTGTCCGCCACCCAGTCCCGCTCCGCGAACGCGGCCCACGGCGTCAATTTCGTCGATGAACAGGATGCAGGGGGCGTGGTCCTTGGCCGTCTGGAACAGGTCGCGGACGCGGCTAGCGCCAACGCCGACGAACATCTGGATGAACTCCGAGCCGTTGATGGAAAAAAACGGCACTCCGGCCTCGCCGGCCACGGCCCGGGCCAGCAGCGTCTTGCCCGTGCCCGGGGGGCCCACCAGCAGCGTCCCCTTGGGGATGCGGGCGCCCATGGAGCGGAACTTTTGCGGGTTTTTGAGGAACTGGACCACTTCCTCCAGGTCCTGCTTCACCTGTTCCAGCCCGGCCACGTCGTCGAAGGTGACGCGTTGGGTCTTGGGATCGTATCGCTTGGCCGGACTTTTGCCGAAGTTGCTCAGGAACCCGCCGCCCAAGGGACCCTGGGCTCGCTGGAACAGCAGCCAGAGCATCAGGATTGCCATACCAATCAGAAAGAACAGAACCACGGTGCCCAGGATGGAAGTTTCTTCCGGGGGAGTGGCCAGCACTTTCACCCCGCGGCGGAGCAGTTCCCGTTCCAGCTCGGCGTTGGCCAGGGCCGTGGGCGGCAGCACCAGCTTGAACCGCCCTTTGACCGTGGTGTTTTCGCTTTCCCAGCGGACCGGTTCGCGCAGCTCCCCGGTAAGCTCCTGCCCCTGGAAGCGCACCCATTTGACGACCGACTTGCCCTGGGTCTGTCGGGCGAGCAACCGGCGGAAAAAGTCGTAGCTGATCTCGGTTTCGCTGTGCCGCCAGTTGGTCAAGTACAAGCCCAACACGACCAGCAACAGCACCAGCAACAACACGGTCGAAGGCCGCGGCGCCGCAGGGGCCGGGCCGGAAGAACCGGAACGACTCATCAGGCTTGCCTACCAGTCAGTTACAGAAATATCCAACGCCAGGGACACGCGTCCTCCCCTTTATTCTACCCCCTGGCGAGGCCCGTGCCGATGCAGGTACGCCTGCCCCCCGGGCGGCCAATCTGCCGGAGCCCCGTATGTCGAAACATTCCCCCCCGGACTTCGCTCCGCCCCCTAGCCCAACAGCCAGCGACGGCGCCCAAAGGCGGAGATGGCCTCGGCTTCGGTGTCGTAGATGTCGAACACGCGGTCCAGGCGAGTGATTTTGAACACTTCCAGGATGTCCGGATGGATGCAGCAGAGTTTCAGATCCACTTTGGCTTCACGACACTTCTTGTGCAGGCTGGTCAGGTTGCCCAGCATGGCCGAAGCCATGAACTTCACGTCCTGGAAGTTGATCAGCAGTTTGCGCCCTTCGGCTCGGTCCATCGCCTTGATCAATTCCTTGCCGATTTCTTGGATTTTGAGCTGGTCGAGGATCTGAGCGTCGTTGAAGTAAACGACCACCACGTCCCCGTTCTTCTGGATCATTACGTTGGACACGACACGTGCCTCCTGGAAAAGGTTCGAGCCGAGCTTCCGCCGGGGGCCGCCATCCCGGTTACCTCCCGCACAGCCACCGCGGGCGCCGAAGGGACAAGCTGTCCGGCTTGTTCAATTGAGCAGCATTCTCCCACCGGTGCCGCTTAATAATCCTGCCTCGAAGGACGCCGTGCCTGCCGCCCAGGGTCTGCTAGCAAAGCACTGTTGCTCAGTGTACGGGCGGCCAGGGCAAAAGTCAAAAGCCCGACGCCGTGGGTGCTGGACAGGCAGCCACGGCGGCGTTTATGGTGGCGGCACGTTGGACGTGCCTGATGATCTGCTGGAGTTCCCTGTTACCCCAACCCCCCTGCCGGCAATGAACCAGACGCCTTCCGCTCCGCGGACCCGATTCGCTCCCAGCCCCACCGGTTATCTGCACATCGGCGGGGTGCGTACCGCGTTGTTCAACTGGCTGGTGGCCAAGGGCCAGGGCGGACAGTTCATCCTGCGGATCGACGATACGGACCAGCAACGAAACGTCGAGCAAGCCTTGCAACCCATTCTGGAGGGCCTGCGCTGGCTGGGCCTGGATTGGGACGAAGGCCCCGAGATTGGCGGCTCTCACGGCCCCTATTACCAGTCCCAACGCGGCCAGCTTTACCAGCAAGCCGTGCAGAAGCTGCTGGAAACCGGAGCCGCCTACTGGGACTACGCCACCCCGGAGGAAGTGGCCCAGGAACGCGAAGCCGCCCAGCGGGAAAAACGCCCCTGGCGCTACTCCCGGCGGTGGATGGCCGCCACAGAGGAACAACGCCGCCGGTTCGAGGCCGAAGGACGCCGCGGCGTGGTGCGGTTGAAGATGCCCCAGGAGGGCACGTGCGTCTTCGACGATCTGATTCGCGGCCGGGTCGAAGTTCCCTGGGCCGGGGAACAGGACCACGTAATCCAGCGGGCCGACGGCTCGGTGCTCTACCACCTGGCCAGCGTGGTGGACGATTACCACATGCAGATTACGCACGTGATTCGGGCCGAGGAGCACCTCTCGAACACGCCCCGGCAGATTTTCATCGCCCAGGCCCTCGGCTATCCGCTGCCCCGGTATGCCCATCTGCCCTACGTGGCCGAGCCGGGTAGCCGGAACAAACTGAGCAAACGCAAGCTGAAAAAATACCTCAACCAGCCCGACTTTCGCAAAGTGTACGAAGCCGGCACCAGAATCATGCAGGCCCTGGGCCGCCCAGTGGATCCGGAGACGTTCAACCCGGTGATGGTCCAGTTCTACCGGGCCGTGGGCTACCTGCCCGAAGCGGTGCTCAACTATCTGGTGCTCCTGGGCTGGTCGCTCGATGAGCGGACGGAGGATTTCAGCCGGGAAGAGATGCTGCGGCACTTTTCGCTGGATCGGGTCAACCGTGCCCCGGCCAGCTTCGATCCGGCCAAGCTGCTCGCCTTCCAACAGCGGTGGATGCAGCGCGTGCCGCTGGCGGAAAAAGTGCGCCTGGTGCTCCCTTACCTTCAGGAAGCCGGACTGGTGCCCAATCCGCTGGAGCCGAACGCTCCGCTTGCTCGGCGCGTCGAGCAGGTGGTCCACTATGCCGAGGACCGGATTACCGTGGCCGGGGACATTTTGCAGTTCGCCTACATGTTCCAGGGAGACGAGGAGTTCCCCTACAACGAAAAAGACTTCCAGAAGCGGCTGCTCAAACCCGCCGAAGCCGCCGAGCTGCTGGAAGCCTTTGCCCAGGAGCTGGAACAACTGTCCCCGGAACAGTTCCTCGCTTCCCGAATCCAGGAGCTGATGCAGCAGTTTGTGGAAAAACACAGCATCAAGATTGGCCAGATTATCCACGCGGTGCGAGTGGCGGTAACGGGCCAGGCGGTGGGGTTCGGACTGTTTGAGACGCTTGAGGTACTCGGCCGCCAGGCCACTTTGGGGCGCATCCGCCGGGCGTTGCGGCTGGTTCAAGAGAAACGCTCCGGCGAGTAACGCGGCGGAACCGGAGCACCGCCGGCTCGGCGTCTCCGTCTCTGGGCGCTTGCCACGGCCAGCGGTTGACAAGTCCCCGGCGATGGTGTCAAAACCAGCAAGGAACCCCTCGGGCTGCACGCAGGAGCAATCCCAAACGATGTTCTGGTTGCAACGCGAAATCACCCTGCCGCCGATGAGCCGCGGCTTTCATCTGATTACGACGCAGATTCGCCGGGCGGTGCCCGAGCTGGAACGGCTTCAAGTGGGCCTGCTGCACGTTTTCCTCAAGCACACGTCCGCTTCGCTTTCGATTAACGAAAACGCCGACCCGGACGTGCCCCGCGACCTGGAACGCAGTCTCAACGCCCTGGTTTCCGAGGAGTTCCCCTACCACCACACAATCGAAGGCCCCGACGACATGCCGGCCCATGTCAAATGCTCGCTGGTCGGCTGCGAGCTGACCGTGCCGGTGCGGCAGGGACAGTTGTGCCTGGGCACCTGGCAGGGCATCTACCTGTGCGAACACCGCAATCGGGCTCAATCGCGGCGTCTGGTTCTCACGCTCTGGGGCACCACGGAACCTGCGGCCGACTGATACCCGCGGCCGGCAGGACTCCTGCAACCGGCCGACACCGACCGCCCGGGTGCAAGCACCGCTGGCAAGCGTTGCCGTTGGGGCGGCCCGATTCAGTTGCTATCGTGTGGCCGGTAAAGCGACGGTCGCCCGGGTGAAGTGGCGGCTGCCGAAACGTGTCGCGACGGTTCCGCCAAGGCGGCCCGGTTCCCGCTGATGGATTTCGCTCCGCTTGTAAAAGCAGGGGTTCACGGATGAACCGCATCGGGTGGGTGAGTGCAGGCTTGTTGGTGCTGCTCGGGCTTGGGGCGCTGGCTTGGGACAGCTCGGCCTGGGCGGAAGAACAGGACGGCTATCTGCTCCGTTACCGCTTCCGGCCCGGCGAGGTGGTTCGCTGGGAGGTGGAGCATCGGGCCACGGTGCGCACCACCGTGGGCGGCACCACCCAGACGGCCGAAACGCGCAGCCGTTCGCTCAAGCAGTGGACGATTCTCAAAGCCGACCAGCAGCGCATCACGCTGGTCAACCAGGTTCAGTGGGTGCAGATGACCCAATGGGTTACCGGCCGGGAACGGATTACCTACGACAGCCGCCGCGACCGGGAGCCGCCGCCGGGCATGGAGCACGTGGCCGGAAGCACCGGGGTACCGCTGGCCGAAATCACCATCGATACCACCGGCCATATTCTCCGCCGCGTGAACAAGAAGATGGCCCCCCTGGGCGAAAGCCCGCGGATTACCATCCCGCTGCCCGAAAAGCCGGTTCAAGTGGGCCAGAGCTGGCATCTGGACGAACCAATCATTCTCAAGCGGAAAGACCAGACCGTGGCTCGCATCCGCACCCGGCAAAAGCTCTTGCTGCGCAGCGTCGAGGACGGCGTGGCCACCATCGACGTGGAAACCGTGCTGCTGGACCCGGTACGCGATCCGGTGGTCGAAGCCCAAATCGTGCAGCGGTTCACCAAAGGCTGGGTCAAGTTCGACATTGCCCGCGGCCGCGTGGTCGAGCAGCAGTTCGATCTGGACCGCCGCGTGATTGGGCACATCGGGCCCAACAGCGGGATGCACTTCCGCATGCACTTTGCCGAAAAACTGGTGGAGCACCCCCCGGCCGAAGTGGCCGGCAAGGAGGAGAAGGCTTCCCGCCGCTGAACCGGCTTCCGGCAGCAGGCGGCCCGGGGCGTTTTTGCACGTGGTGGTCCTCTTGTTTCCGCATGGTGTGTTTTCTTGCCTCGGAGCGGAAGCTGCTCCTCATTTCCCCAAGCCCCCAAGCCTCCACGCCCTTCGGAGCGGAAGCTCCACGCGCAAGGCGCAGGGCGCAAGCCGCAAGACCAGTTTCCCCCTCCCCTTGCGCGGCTTGGTTGACGCTTTGCGGGGGTTCTGATACGGTTGCCCTCGTCTTTCGTCTTGTACGGAATGGGCCGGGCGGACCGCTTCGGTTCCCGCGGCGGCTGCTTTTGCAAGCTTGTTGGTGGAGCGACCTGTCATGGCACACGAAGTAACTCTCATTACCGGCGACGGCGTGGGGCCCGAGCTGGCCCAGGCGGCCAAGAAGTGCATCGACGCCACCGGGGTGGAGATTAACTGGGACATCCAGGAAGCCGGCGTGGACGTGATGGAACGGCTGGGCACGCCGCTGCCGGACAGCGTGCTGGAAAGCGTGCGGCGAACCCGCTGCGCGCTGAAAGCGCCCATCACCACGCCCGTGGGCACGGGCTTCCGCAGCATCAACGTCTATCTGCGGCAGGAACTGGGCCTGTACGCCTGCGTGCGTCCCTGCAAGCTGTACCGGGGCGTGCGCACCTTCTTCCGCGATGTGCCCATCGACCTGGTCGTGGTGCGGGAAAACACCGAAGACCTTTATGCCGGCGTGGAGTTCGAAAAGGGGAAGCCGGAAACCGCCGAGCTGATTGAAACAATCAACCGCCTGGCCACCGACCGCAAGGTGAAAACCGGCCCGGATGAAACCGGCATTTCTATCAAGCCCATCAGCGTCTCGGGCACCAAGCGGATTGTGCGGTTCGCGTTCGAGTACGCCCGCAAGCACGGCCGCAAGAAAGTGACGGCGGTGCACAAGGCCAACATTATGAAGTTCAGCGACGGCCTGTTCCTGCACGCTGCCCGCGAAGTGGCCGAGGAGTTTCCCGACGTGGAGTTCGAAGACCGCATCGTCGATAACATGTGCATGCAACTGGTGCAAAAGCCGGAATTGTACGACGTGCTGGTGCTGCCCAACCTGTACGGGGATATCGTCAGCGATCTGGCCGCGGGACTGGTCGGCGGGCTGGGGGTGGCCCCGGGGGCCAACATCGGCGAAGGCGGAGCGGTGTTCGAAGCCACACACGGCAGTGCCCCAAAGTACAAAGGGCTCAACAAAGTCAATCCCACGGCGCTTATCCTTTCCGGAATGTTGATGCTCCGCTACCTGGGCGAAGAGGAAGCAGCCGACCGGCTGGAACGAGCCGTGGCCGAAGTGATCGCCGAAGGGAAGGACGTCACCTACGATCTGAAGCCCCACCGGGACGATCCCACGGCCGTGGGTACCCAGGAGATGGCCGAGGCCATCTGCCGCAAGCTCCGGCAGGGATGAAAACGCCGGGGCCGGCCGTTTTCCCTGGCATCCAGCGCCGCCGCCTCTAGAATAGGGCGTAGCCGCATGTGCCTGCGCCCCTCTGCAATCAGGGAGCCCTTGATGACTCCACGGCGACGGATGCCCCGGCTGCTGGTTCTGGTGGCGGTTCTTTGCGGTACGGCGCCGGTGCGAGGGGAGCAGGAGCTTGCGCCCGAGGCGCTTGCCCGCCAGGTGACCATCTACCGCGATGCCTGGGGCACCGCCCACATCCGCGGTCGCAACTTGCCTGCGGTGGTGTTCGGCTACGCCTACGTGCAAGCCGAGGACCATTTTCCGCAACTGGAGGACCTGTATCTGCTGGCCCTGGGCCGCTACGCGGAAGTGCACGGGCCGCGCGGGCTGAACTCCGACCTGCTGAATCGGGCCTTCCAGGTTGTGCCGCGGGCCAGGAAGGAATACCGTCTGCTTTCGGCCGAAAAACGCGCCGTGCTCCAGGCGTTTGCTGCCGGAGTGAACTATTACCTGCAAACGCATCCGCGGCAGCCGGTCAAAAAGCTGGAACGTTTCGAGCCCTGGTACCCGGTGGCTTTCAGCCGCCACGTGGCCGTCGAGCTTCTGTACCGCTACACCGACCTGCACCACAACTACCTGCCTCGGATGAATCCCCGGCCGGTTACGTTTTCCGGCTCCAACGCCTGGGCCGTGGCGCCGCAGCGGACCGCCTCGGGCCAGGCCATGCTGGCGGCCATGCCCCATCAGCCGCTGTTCGGCTTCGGCCAGTTGTACGAAGTGCATCTGATGTGCGAGCAGCCGCGGTGGAACTTCTCCGGCGTGGGATTCCTGGGCGGCGCGCTCCCTTCGATGGGGCACAACGAACACCTGGGCTGGGCCTTCACCACCAATGAGCCGGACCTGGGCGACGTATGGCGCGTGGTGTTCGACCACCCGAGCGACCCGCTGCTTTACCGTTACGGAGAGGGCTATCGCCGGGCCCGCCAGTGGACCGCCACAGTGCGCGTGCGGGAAGGCAATCAATTGCGGGAGCGGAAAGTGACGTTGCGGGCCACGCATCACGGGCCAATCGTCGGCCGGGAGGATGAGCACACGTTTCTGGCCATTCGCCTGGCCGGGGCGATGGATACCCGGTTGCTGGAACAGACACTGGCCATGATCCGGGCTCGCAATTGGAGCGAGTTCTACCAGGCTATGCGACAAGGCCACTACCCGCTTTTCAACGTGGTGTATGCCGACCGGCAGGGGAACATCGCCTACTTGTACAACGGGCGCATTCCGCGGCGCGACCCGCGGTTCGACTGGCGCAAGGTGCTCGACGGCAGCGACCCGCGTACCGCCTGGCAGGGCTATCATCGGGTGGACGAGCTGCCGCTGGTGTGGAACCCCCGTGACGGATACGTCCAAAGCTGCAACAACTCCCCTTTCTTCACCACGGAGACAGACAATCCCGACCCGAAGCGGTTCCCCGCCTATATGTTCCGCGACGCCGACTGGGACCTGCGGCGGGCCAAACGGAGCCGCGAGTTGCTGCGAGGGCTGCAAGGGGCCACGTTCGAGCAGATGGGCCGTCTGGTGTTCGACACGCAGATGTACTGGGCCCGGCACGAGCTGCCCCGGTACAAGCGGCACTTCGCCCGGCTGCGGAGTACGCATCCGGAGTTGGCCCGACGGGTCGAACCGTTGCTGAACCACCTGCTGGCCTGGGACGGACGTTGCCGAGTGGATTCCACCGCCGCCACACTGTGCGAAGCTTGGTACCGGCTGATGCACGGCGACGACTATCCGGGCGAGCAGATGCTGGAGCGGTACCGGGACGACCCGGTGGAGCAGTTCCGCGCGTTGGTGCTTGCCGCCCGGCAGTTGCGAGCCACCTACGGGCACTGGCAAGTGCCCTGGGGCCGGGTGTTCCGGCTCCAGCGGCCCGAGCCGGTGGTGCCGGACTTGCTTGCCTTGCGATTCGACGACAGCCAGCCCAGCCTGCCCGTGGCCGGAGTGCCGGGTCCTTTGGGGGCGGTGTTCACGCACTACTACACGCCGCCGCCGCTTTTTGGCGGACTCCTGCCCCTGCTCGGAACCCGGCGGCGTTATGCGGTGGTCGGAGCCAGCTATATCGGCGTGTTCGAGTTCGGCCCTCGGATACGGGGAGCCACCCTGGTGGAGTTTGGAGCCAGCGGGCGGCCCCAATCGCCGCATTATTTTGACCAGGCCAGGCTGCTGGTCCGGGGGCGGCTCAAGCCGGAATTGTTCTACTGGGACGAGGTGACTGCTCAGGCCTGGTTTGTCTATCGCCCGGGCCAGCCGTGGCAGAAAAACCCGGGCCGGGAGGCGGAAGCGATTGCCGAATGAGAGCGGTGCCCTTTGCACCCGGTGCGGATGATTATGGCAACACAAAAAAATCGGCAGCGAGAATCGCTGCCGATTGGGGATTGTGAACAAACGGCTCGGCAAGCTGCGGGGCTTAGATGCCTCCACCAAAACCGCCGCCAAAACCGCCACCTCCACCCAAGGCGCCGCCGAAGCCGCCACCGAAGAGGCCTTGGCCTTGACCGGCAACACCTCCCTGGGCATTCCGCTGCAATCCGCCCACGCCGGTCTGCATGTTAAAGGTGTTCACTTCGGCCACGAAGCTGAAAAACGGCATGGCAGTCAGACGCACATAGCGACGGTCGGCCGAAATCACAGCCTGGGTGAACAACCCGGTTCCTTCCGGCAGGGAGATCACCACGGGCATGAAGCCCACGGCTCCGCCGCCCACGACAGGCCGGAATCCACCCACAAACGGGCGCCAGCGGGAATTGGCAAATCGGGCGGCCGCCGAAGGGTCGCTGACGGCCATCAGTTGCCGGGCGATCATCTGTCGGGCCATAGCCAGTTGCCGCACGTCGTTGGCCAGCAAGTGGGCCTGCACCGGCTCGCGACGCCGTCCCTCGTCCACTTGGAACAAGATCAAAGCGTCCTTCTCGCCTACATCCACCAACCGAGACACGATCTTCTGCTGCGGTGTGCCATAGTTGGTTACCACGTCCACGCGGACCTTCCCGGCGGTGGGACGTCCCCACACGCGCCGGAGCACGGCCCGATAGCGGCCTGGAAAAGCTTTGGCACATACGTAGGCTTCACCGGCCCGAGCGTGTCCCGAGCTGGTGCTGGCGTAGTAATCGCCCAGCATCACTCCGCCGCCGCTGGTGCGCGGGGTGCGGAAGGAGCAAACCGTGCCGGTCGGCTCTTCCACGATCAGGTCGATGTCAGCCTCCCCGGTCCAACTGACCAGCAGCACTACGTCGCGTCGCTGGGCTTCCTGCAACTGGGCCTGAAGCTCCTTGGCCTGTTGCTGCTTGCCTTCTTTCTTGTAGCGTTCCAACAGCGCTTGCACAGCAAACCGCGCCTGGGAAACCACCTGCTGGTACTTTTTGGGCCATTCCTGGCTCAGCACGTTCAGCGCAGCCCAGGCAACAGCCTGCGGGTCGTCCATTTGCCGGGCAAATTGCAGCGCCATGGCGTACACTTCGTGCCGGCCCGGCTGCATCCGATCCACCTGGCGGCAGATCTGGTACGCCCGGCGGTAGAACTGCATCCGGCCGAGATACTGGGCCAGGTAGAGCAGCTCATCCGGGTTGGAGCTCCATTCGGCGGCCGACATCAGGGCCCGTTCCACTTCGGCCCGCGGATAATCCGCAGCCAGCATGGCCAGGGCCATGGTTTCATACATCCAGGCTTGCGTCTGCCGGTTGCGCAACGCAGCTCGGATGAGGGCCACCACCTGCTCGAACTTTTTGCGGTGCATCAGTTGCTGCACGGTGTACTGCACGTCGGCCCGATCCGGGGTGTGGGAAGCAAAGTAGGCGTCCCAGGCGTCTTCCAGACTTTGTCCCGGGGAGGGCTCGACCCGCAGCAGTTGCGGTTTCTTCCGGCCGGAGCGGAGCGGTTGGGCCTTGGGAGCGGGGGCCAGCTCGATGGCCGGAGCGTCTTGCTGTGCCGGGGCGGCTTTTTCCTTTTCCCCCGGAGCGGCTTCCTCACCGGATTGGGGCTCCGAAGGCACCATGTAGGCACCCCAGGCAGCCGGTTGCGAATCGACGCGGAATCCGCCGAATCCGCCACCGAAACCACCGCCGCCCATCATACCGCCGCCGAAACCGCCGCCGAAACCACCACCGCCAAAGCCACCACCGATCATGCCTCCGCCAAAGCCTAGCATGCCACTGCCGAAGCCGCCGCCCATGCTCCCAAAAGAGCCGAACATCCCCATGCCGCCCATGGTGGCCGGGTTGAACAGCGGCACCACCAGGTCGCCGACCGGATAGACTTTGGTAATCAGGTGCTCGGCAGCTTTGTCGCGGCTGGTGATGACGATTGTCTCTTCGTCGATGTAGTAGGCCAGTTCAAAGTTGTCCAGCATTCGCTTCAAAGCGGTCCGCAGCGTTACGCCGCGCAGCCACCCGGTCATTTCCGTCTCCAGCGTGACATTGACGTCTTCCAGCCCGCGCTGATCGATGTGGATTGGAATGTTGTGCCGGGTTTCAATCATCTTGACGGCGTCTTCCAGCGTGCTGCCTTCGGGAATGTCGTAGTCCACTTCCTGGCTCAACGCATCCCGAATCCGGCGAGCCGCCGGGCTGGTGTTGGAAAGACTGACCGCTTGGTATTCCCGGCGGCGTTCAGTCAGTTCGCGCCACACGTCGGCGTCCGGATAGACGATGGGCGGTTCGTCCGAAGTGGGAATATGGGAGTGTTCCACCGCCCGGAGCGTGACTAGCACGCCGCGAATCCGCTGCTGCCGCAGGTTGTAAGCGTCGCGCAGCGCGCCGAGCATGGTGGCATTGAACGCCGCGGCGGCCGTCGCCGGGTTGTTCCGATCCAGCAAGACGGCTGCGTCGGCTTGTTCTTCTGCTTCCTGGATTGCCTGGCCCAGTTCGCGTCCTTCGGCCACACGGATCCGCTGCATGATGGCGTCGAAGCGGGCCATGATCTGGAGGATCTTTTCCTCTTTTCGCTTCAGCTCTTCATTCAGTCGCTGCTTGTCCCGTTGAATCGCCTGCTGTTGGGCCTGAAAGCGGCGGATCTCCTCGATCTGCTCCTGTTGCCGTGTCGCTTCTCGCAGGGCCACCTCCAACTGGTTGAGGAGCTGGCTGCGCTGCTGGGCGTCCAGGTACGGAGCGGCCACGACCGTTTCCCGCAGCAGCTTCAGGTTAGCGATAGCCGATTCCGGGTTCTGTCGCATCACCTGGCGCGCCTCGTTGATGACGTATTGCACCTGGGCCTGCAAACGCCCCACCAGCACGGCCCGATCCCGCTCGAACTGCTCCAACTGCTTGGCCGCCTGGTTGTCATCCCCCGGGGCGGGCTGAAGCACGATTGCTTCCGGCTGATCCTCGGCCGGCTGCTGGGCTTGCAAAGCCGCTTTGGTCAGAATGGCCGCCGCCGGTTGGGCCGGATTGAGCCGCTGGGCCTGTTGGGCCAGTCGCCGGGCCTGTTCAGGCCGCTGCATGGCCATGGCCAGACGACCGAACTGGATCAACTGCTCGGCCGTATCCACGGCCATGTGGTGTAGCACGCCCAAGCCGTTACGGCCCAAAAGCGGCAGCATCACCCCTTGGTTCTTGCTGGCCGATTCCACCACGTTGGCCAGGAAAGCCACATCTTCGCTGTGCGGCGGAGCGGTCACCTGGAAGTGAAATTGCAGTTTCTGGTCGCTGTGTTCCGGCTGGGCCTGAAGGCTCACGGTCCAGTTCTGGCCCGGCTTCACTTCCGCCCGACCGACCAGGACCAATTCCCGATCCACGCGCAGCGGGGGCACCGGCTGCGGCAGCACCGACTTGACCTGCGCAGGCAGCTTCACCTGCACGTTCCACAGCACCGGTTTGCGGGTGGCCAGAGCCAGGAACTGGCCGGCTTCCTGGGCGGTTACCTTGGGCGAATCGACAAACAGCCGTCCGCCGCTGTGCATGGCCAGCGTGGCCAGCACGAACAGATCGGTCTGCGGTCCCACGGCGTAGGCCAAAAACGGCGTCTGTTCTTTGCGCAAAGCGGAGGCCAGCTCTTTCATTTGGTCCGGACCGACTAGGTTGACCGAACTGACCCCATCGCCGATGTAAACAATCCGGCCGGGCAACTTGCCTTGCTGTTGCAGAAGCTGCACGCCCTTTTGCACGGCCAGCGGCAAATCGGTGGTGCCCAGCGGAGCCCGCTTGCGCAGCTTTTGCAGAGCCTGTTTCCACTGGGGACTACCGGGGCTGACGAATCCGGAGCTAAGCTCCACCGCGTCCAGGTCCACGGCCACCAATTGCACTTGGGCCCCTTTCGGAAGCTGTTCCACTAGAGCATCAAGGGCTTCCAGGGCCTTATCGCGGTATTTGCCACTCTGGCTGGCCGAAGTGTCCATCAACACCACCACACGGCAGCTTTCCACCTCGGGCAGTTCCGCCTTGGCCGAAAGCGTCAGCGCGTAGTAGTTCTGGAACCATTCCAGCCGAGCCGTGGTCGAGTTGGATTGCGCCGTCGCCCCGGCCGCAGTCAGCAACCACAAGGCAAGCCCACACAAAGTGGCAGAAAGGGGTCGCAACATGTTTTCGGCTCCTTGTTTCGGATTGCCGCGCTTGAGCGTGCTCGCCTGTTCCGATACGAGCACTCGGGGGAGAAAGGATCGAGGTGAAGAGACTTGCATGCGCATGGTCGATTGTAGATAAAACCGTCAAAAGCTGCCAAGCAAAAATGTCCGAAAAATCGCTTCCCACCCCCCAACTGGTCCCTGTGGGTCCAGGGGGGAACCGCTGCTGTTATTGGGGTATCGCCCGAATGCGGCAAGACACCGCTGTTTTTCAGCCTTGCGGCTCCTCTTGTTCCTAGACTGATTGGCCCCGCAAGTGCTGTCAACGAAAATCGTTTGCTGTACGAAAAGTTTGCCTTCTGCCACGGCAGCAAGCAACGAAAAAGCGCGGATTTCCGCCCACTTAGGTCCTGGGGCTGCCATGGTACGTAAACCGGCCCGCCTCCGAGGAGCGAGACGGGCCGGAGAAACGCGCTCTCTGGCTCTTTCAGACCGGAAGGGGATTACAAACCAATGTCCCCTTCGCGGATTCGTCGGGCGTTATGGGGAACCGTTTCGTGCTGCTGTTTCGGGGCGGTTGTCTGCTGCGGCTGGGGCGTGCCGTACCGCAGGATGAGCCAGGCTTCCTGGAAGCCGCGGGCCACTCGTTCCAGCGCCAGCGTGCTGCGGTGGATGAGCTGCTCGGCTTGCTGGGAGAGGGCCTGTTGCTGGGATCGGGAGTAGGCGGGAGCCTGGGCCAGCTCGGCCCGATTCGGTCCCAGGGCTTCCATGTGGCAAAAGTCGTCGCAATCATCCAACCACGGGGCCGTTACTGCCAGCGGGGGGGCTTGCTGTTGTTCGGCCACCACGACCGCCGGAGGGTCGTTCAGCCCGTCGTTTTCCTCGTTCAACCGCTCGGCCAACTGCTGGCCGTGGCTGTGCCGGTAATCGCGCACCACATCGGCCAGGGGGAGCATGTCAGGTTCATCGTCGAAGCACCCGCAGCCGGCGGTTTCTTCCAGCACCAGCCGGTCTTCCTGCAAGGCGGTTGCCTCCGGCTGGGAAGGAGGCGGGGCCACTAGCGGCCGGTGTTCGTCCGGCGGGGCAGCAGCCCACGGCACCGCCTGCGGCTGGGAAGAATCGCCCTCGGGCTGGTCCAGCGCCTCGAACCACCCTTCCAGCTCCACGAGCGACGAGGCCCGATGCGGCGCCAATTCCGGATCTTCGGGCAAATCGGGGCACAGGTCGGTCTGGGAAGGCCGTTGGAGGAGAATCTCTCCCGGCTGCTCTGGACTTACCGACTGTTTGGCCACCCGCTGAGCACTTGGCAGCGGCTGCGGGCCGTTCTGGCGAGCCAACTGTTCCTGCACCGTGGCCGCCCACCTCTGAGCCCGGCACTTCACGGCTTCCCACCACTGCCGAGCCACCGAAGCCACCTGATCGGCTGGTGTGGCAAGCTGCTCCGTCAGCGGCTGAGGATCGGGCTGCGGCTGTTGAGCCCAAAGAGCCTGCCAACACCCCATGCTCATACCTGCCCAGAGAATCAACACAGAGAACCTCATTTTCCGTATTCCTCCCGGGTTGGAACCATTGTGCGACGGCGTTCAAGGGGCAGCACCGGGGGGCGGACCGTCCGTGGGGCTGCTCGGAAAGCGACTGCTGCCTGGTAGGACATGGAAAGATATCGGCCTACAGAAACTGGGAGTGTTAGCAAAGCAACAAAGCACAGATAAAAGGCAGTGAATGGAATGGGGGAGTGGTTCGGGAGATACTGGCTGACGAAACCTGTTACAAATTCCAGGTTATTCTTGACGCGCAAGATACTTTACTTTGTAGACTAAATTGGTAATGATTATTCCGTTCCTGTGGCGAAAAGCCGCCGGTTTGTGGTAAACCGGCCGGACCGACCAAAGGCTGTTGTTGCCACATTTACCTGGGCGCCGGATCCGAGAGCTGGAAAACCATGAACTGGCAGGGCTGGGTAACTCTGGCGGTGGTCGCCGCATTGTTTGTCCTGTTGCAGCGGCGCCGGGCGGTGGCGGCCGATTTTTTGTTCCTGGCCGCCCTGACGGTACTTACGCTGGCCGGAGTGCTCACCCCTCAACAGGCCCTGGCCGGTTTCGCCAATCCGGTGCTGTTTACCATCGCCGCCCTGTTCGTGGTGGCCGGGGGGCTGCGCTGGACTGGCGCGTTGGACATGATCGGGCATTGGGTCCTGGGCCGAGCCACCACGGTTCGCGGAGCCCTGATGCGGTTGGCCGCTCCGGTGCTGGGGCTTTCGGCATTTACCAACAACACGCCCATCGTGGCCATGCTGGTGCCCATCGTGGTGGATTGGTGCCGCCGCCGGGGAATCTCTCCCTCGCGGCTGCTGCTCCCCATCAGCTATCTGGCCATCCTAGGAGGCACCTGCACCCTGATTGGCACCAGCACCAACCTGGTGGTCAACAGCATGCTTTACCAGGCTCACAGCCAGCGGCCCCAGGACCGGCAACTGCGGCCCATGCACCTGTTTGAAATCGGCCTGGTGGGCCTGCCCTGCGCACTGGCCGGGGCCGGCTATTTACTGCTTTGGGGTTATCGCCGGCTACCAAACCGCACGGAACTGGTTACCCAACTGGGCCAGCAGCGCCGCGAGTACCTAGTGGAAATGCTCGTGCAGCCGGAATGCCGTCTGGTGGGCAAGACGGTCGAAGAGGCCGGACTGCGGCACCTGCCGGGGCTGTTTCTGATTGAAATTGACCGCAACGGCGAAGTCATCACACCGGTTACTCCTGAGGACGAAATCCGCGCCGGCGACCGTTTGGTGTTCACGGGCATCGTCTCCACGATTGCCGACCTGGAGAAAATCCCCGGCCTGGTGCCAGCCGCCGACGTAACCTACGAAGTGCATCCCAAACGCCGCCATCGCCGCCATCTGACCGAGGTGGTCCTGTCGGCCTCCTCGCCGGTGATTGGCTCCACGGTGCGCGAAGCCCGCTTTCGCCAGCTCTACGGAGCGGCCATCGTGGCCGTGCATCGCAACGGGGAACGCCTGCCCAGCAAGATTGGGGATATCCGGCTCCAGCCGGGCGATACGCTGCTGTTGCAAACCCGTAGCGGCTTTGCCCGGGCGTTCCAGAACAGCCCCGATTTCTACCTGGTGGCCGACGTCGAAGGGTCCGAAAGCGGCCGTTACGACCGCGCCTGGGTGGCCCTGGCCCTGCTGGGCGTGCTAGTGGCCGGTCTGACGGCCAGCACCTGGGCCGGCGATGCGGCCTGGAGCGCCTGGGCCGCGTTGGTGGTGGCCGGGCTGATGATTGCTTTCCGCTGCCTCACGGTGCCGCAGGCCCGAGCCGCCATCGACCTGCAAGTGCTCATCACCATCGGAGCCGCCCTGGGACTAGGGCAGGCGCTAAGCACCACCGGGGCCATGCACGCCGTGGCCGGAGGACTGCTCCAGTTGTTGGGGACCACCTCCCCCTGGCTGTTGCTGGCCGTGGTGTTCTTCCTCACCTTGCTGTTCACCGAAGCGGTGACCAACACCGCTGTGGCCGTGCTCATGTTCCCCCTGGCCGTGGAGCTGGCCCAGCAGGGCCACTGGAACGCCCGGCCGTTTGTCATGGCGATTGCCCTGGCGGCCAGTTGCAGTTTTCTTACGCCCGTTGGGTATCAGACCAACCTGATGGTCATGGGCCCCGGCGGCTACCAGCCGCGGGACTATCTGCGGGCCGGAGGGCCGCTGGTGCTTATCGTTTCGGCCGTGGCTCTGCTGCTGATTCCCTGGTGGTGGCCGTTCTAAGAGCGTGTCACAAAACTCTCCGGTGCTGCCCCAATCTTCGGGCGTGGCGATTGCGGCCGGAAGTTTTTTACAGCCTGTAAAAAGCGCCGCTACAAAAGCGTCCCACCCACCGGTGCGTTGGTCCGCTCCGGACGACCGCGGCAGTTGCCTGCAACCAGGCTATTCTTCCTGGCCGGCGTTTACCGCTTGCGGCGTCTCCAACGGTACGATTTGCTCCACGCCCGGGGCCTGGGCGTAGGCCCCAAAGTCGTTGAACCACCACCGCTTGGCCAGGCGATAGAAGAAGTTTTTCTCGGGTACTTCGTACTCCGGGTCGTATTGCGAAGGGCGCGGCTGCATCCGCTCCAGCTCTTCCAGGGCGGTGCCTCGTTGGGTGGTGTCGCGCGCCTGGTGTTTCAGCACCAAGCGGCGGAGCAAGTCGGGCCGTTCCAGCACAATGCAGCCCCGGGTGGCCGAGGCGGCCAACTGGCGGAACTCCCGCAAAAACGCCGATTGCGAGATTACCTCGCCCAACGGGCGCTGGTCGTGGATCGACTCGGTGGCGAACTGAATAATCGGGCACGGCTCGATGTCCCCGCCCGGGCCAATGTGATGCGTCACTCCCACGGCCGCCGGACACAACGCCCGGCCCTGGTGATCGTAGTAGGCGTCGATGATGGCAATGGGCTTTCTGGCCCGCATCTCCACCACGAACTCCCGCACGCGGCGCTGCTGCTCGGGGGTAAGGGCCAGCTCGGGCACCGGGTCGGGACCCACCGGCCGGTACGTGTGGTACCAGGTGTACATCACGCCCAGCTCGATCAGCCGGTCGATCCAGCGTTCGGTGAGCAGGTCGTCGATATTGCTCTGGCACAAACTGGTGCAGACCCCGGTCAGCAGCTTGTGTTTGAGGCAGTTGTGCAACCCTTCCATGGTGCGGTTCCACACCTGCTGGCCCTTGCGGCGCTGGTCGGAGATAATCTCGTTCCCCTCGACGCTGATAAGCGGGGTGACGTTGCCCAACCGGCGCAGGCGTCGGGCCACCTCGTCAGTGATGAAGTGGCCGTTGGTGAATATCTGGAAGTAGCAGTCCGGGTGCCGGGCCAGGATATCCAGCAGCTCGCGGTGCAGAAAGGGCTCGCCGCCCAACAGCCCGAAGAACACGTTGCCCATCGCCTTGGCTTCGCGCAGCAGCCGGTCCATGGCATCCAGGTCGATCTTCTGCTGCCGGGCGCTAACGTCCACCCAGCAGCCCTGGCAGCGCAGGTTGCAACTGTTGATGATGGAGATGTAGAGGAACGGCGGAAAATACTCGCCCCGGCGGAGCCGCTTCTTGAACCGCTGCATGGAGCGGATGCCCTTGAAGCCCATCAGGTAGATGAACTTCCAGAGCAGCCGCTTGTCGGTTTCCACCAGCAGCCGCTTGGCCATCTTCAGATACATGGGCAGCTTTCCTTGGTTTCCGGCTTGCTCCGGGGGGAAGCGAGGACGGGGGGCGACTTTGGGCACACGAAGCCTTCCGGCGATTATAGCTTTCGCTTCCGGCGATTCCCAAGGGGACGGTGATTTGGCGAGTCCCGGACTTCAGTCCGGGGAGGCAAGAGGAAACGCTTTTCTGAGGTTTCTTCTCCCCGAGCTAAAGCTCCCGGCTCGCCGAGTGCAAGAACCAGCGTTTGTTCTTGCACCGGAGCGGAAGCTCCACGCGCAAGGCGCACGTCGCAAGCCGCAAGCTCATTCCCGCCCTGGAGCGGAAGCTCTCGCCC
>WFOE01000177.1 GCA_015488215.1 Planctomycetales bacterium | reverse complement strand
ATAAGAGACAGGGCTAGGGGGATGGGGGGAGAGCTTTCGCTCCGGGGCAGGAGTCAACGCTGATTCTTGGAATTGGCGAGCCGGGAACTTCAGTTCCCGGAGAAGAAGCCACAGAAAAGCGTTTTCTCTTGCCTCCCCGGACTGAAGTCCGGGGCTCGCCAGCACGAAAGCAAACCGAACAGGCAAGCAGTAAGTCGCTAAGTTCAGCCGGGGCAGTGTCGCCGCAAGGCAACACCGGGCAACGATTTGTTGCCTGCGGCCAACGCTTCGGCCTGGGAGCGTCATCGGGCGGGGAAAGCAACCAGTTCTTCTAAGTCTTTTGTCATCAAGGTGTTGTGCTGCACATGCCGACTTCCTTTCGGCACTTGGCATCGGGCGTGCTTTATCCCTCGAGCACTTGCGTCCGGTTCGTTCGACGCCCTGTCCGGAAGGAGGTCCAGCCCGTGCGACGCACCTTGAATCGCTCCAGCTGCCCCGACGCCCACAACAACCACACCGCTCGGCCCAAGACCAAGCCGAAAACCCAGGACACCGAACTGCTGGAGGTGCTGGAAGACGACGAGCTGACCGCCGATGCGGAGCTTGAGGACCTGGACGACGAAGAGCTGGACGAGCTGGACCTGCAGCCCAGCGGAACCGGCCTGCGTTCTCCCACGGACGATCCGGTACGGGTCTATCTGATGCAGATGGGTCAGATCCCCCTGCTGAGCCGCCAGGAGGAAATCGAAGCGGCCAAGCAGATCGAACGCACCCGAACCCTGTTCCGCTACGGGATGATGACCAGCTCGTGGATTCTGCGCGGCGCGGTGCACATGCTGCGGCAGATTCACGAAGGGAAGCTCCGCCTGGATCGCACGGTTGATGTGTCGGTGACTGACCTGAAACTTAAGCGCAAAATCTCTAACTGCCTGCCGACCCATCTGGCTACGTTGGAAAAAATCCTGCGGCAGAACCGCCGTGATTTCCGCCAAGCGATGCGCCGCGGCACGTCCAAAGCCCAGCGGCGCCGATTGCTGCAGCGTGTGGCTCGGCGCAAACGCCGTGCCATTCGGTTGGTTGAAGAGCTGGGACTGCGCACCCAGCGGCTGCTTCCCCTGCTGGAAGACCTGCAAAAAGTGCAGCAGCGAGTGGCCGAGCTGCGGGAAGCGATGGACAAGCTGGGTAAGCGCCATGTCCAGTATGCCGAACTGCGTCGCGAGCTGGTGCGGCTGCTGGTGCTGGTGGAAGACACGCCGGAGAGCCTCCGCCGCCGCGTGGAAAAGACGCTCCGCTGGCAGGAAGCCTACGACGAGGCCAAACGCGTCCTTTCCGCTGGCAACCTACGGCTGGTGGTTTCTATCGCCAAGCGGTATCGGAACCGCGGGCTGAGCTTCCTGGACCTGATCCAGGAAGGGAACACCGGGCTGATGCGGGCGGTCGATAAGTTCGAATACGCCCGCGGCTACAAATTTTCCACCTACGCCACGTGGTGGATTCGCCAGGCGATTACCCGGGCCATCGCCGACCAGAGCCGGACCATCCGGCTGCCGGTCCACATGCTGGACACGATGAGCCGGGTTCGGGCCGTGCAGCGGCAACTGTTGCAGGAGCTGGGCCGCGAGCCCACCCTGGAAGAAATCGCCGAGGCGGCCGAGCTGCCGCTGGAAGAAGCCCGCTGCGTGCTCAAAATGACCCGGGGACCCGTCTCGCTGGATCAGCCGGTCGGGGACCAGGAAGACGCCTACTTCGGCGAGTTCCTGGAAGACTATCGCGAGGAAGATCCGCTGCGGGACATGACCTACCAGACTCTTCGCGAACGGATCGAAGACGCCCTGCACACGCTCTCCTACCGGGAGCGGGAGATCATCCGCCTGCGGTTCGGTCTGGCCGACGGCTACAGCTACACTCTGGAAGAGGTGGGCAAGATTTTCTCGGTCACCCGGGAACGCGTGCGGCAGATCGAAGCCAAGGCGGTCAAAAAGTTGCAACACCCGACCCGTGCCGCCCGGCTCAGCTCCTTTGTGAGTCAACTGCCTGGCCGCAATGACTAACGGTCGCTGAGGGCGTGGGGGCACGGCGGCTCGGGAGCTCGGAGACTGGAAGACGTGAGGGGCTGACTGACTGGCTACTCCCGCACTACGACGAGAACAAACGCGGATTCTTGCAACCGGGACGTCTGGCTTGCTGATGTCGGGTCGCCGATTACGAATTCCCACGAACGATGACGAGTACGAATGCTTGGCTCGACGCTGGAGCGCTCGTACCCGCGCAACAGTGCATGGTGCTGGCCGACCTCCGTTTCTCCCCGCACTGACGTGCGGGGCTCGTGCCCTTCACACCCCCCACGTCTTCATACCTCCGGGGCCTCAAACCCTTCACGCCTTCAGCCGGTTGCTTGTTCCTGGGCCCAGTTCGTCAGGGCGTTTTCGGCCACGCGGTCCAGGGGGCGATAGGCCGGATGTCGGGACGGCTTGTAAGGGCTGTTGCTGCGCACGTTGTAGCAGCAGATGATCGACCAGCGGGGCTTTTCCGAGCGGTTCTGATCCGAACGGTGCAGCAGGTTGCAGTGGAAGAAGACGGCATCGCCGGGCTGGGCTTCCAGGTACAGGTGTTCGTGGCGTTTCATGGCTTCCTGGACCCGTTCCATGTCGGCCCCCGTCTGATCCCCTGCGGTACCGTGGTCGATGCGGCCCAGCTTGTGCGACCCGCGCAGCACTTGCAAGCAGCCGTTTTCGCGGGTGGAAGGGTCCAGGGCAATCCAGACGGTGAGCAGCCGGGGATACAGGCAGCCAAAGTTGTACCAGTAGCCATAGTCCTGGTGCCATTCCCAGGCTCCGCCCACCCGGGGCTCTTTCAGGATGAGCTTGGTGTGCCAGTGATAGACTTCTTCTTCCAGCAGTTGCTCGGCCCGATCGGCAATCCGCGGCAGGCGGCTCAGCAGACCGTAAGGGGGCGTGTCCGGCTCGTTCCACAGGGCCAATCGGACCGGCTGGCCGGTGGCGTCGCGGCGGCCGTAGGCGCTTTGGTTCAGTTGCTGATCTCCGCGGGCAAAATGGGTCAGCAGCTCCACCTCCTCCGGCGAGAGCAACCCTCGCAGCACCACGAAGCCGTCCTCTCGATAGCGGGCTTCCTCTTCCGGGGTGAACAAGTTGGCCATCGCGCGGTCCTCCCCAAAGCGGAACAACACGGAGCACGAAAAACGCTCTCCCCTGGTCGGCTGCCGGATAGGATAGCCGATTTTGCGGACAAGTTCATCCGGTTTGGGCGAGTTTTTTCGGAGGCGTAGCCTCCGCCAGGCGACCGACCGCTGGGCATCCCAGCGCAGCACGAAGCCCCGGCCTAGGCAGGCCGAGGCGGGGATGGTTCCCGTCGGAGAGAACCGGCTAAATGATGCCGCCGTGGGTGCGGTTGGGCTTCAGGTGGCTGGGCTGATCCAGCATCCAGATGCGTTCCCATTCGTCCAGAATGGTCCGCAGGTCTTCGGAGGTGAAAATCAGTTGCCGGGTGCGGCGGACCGGATCCCCGGAGTAAGCCGGAATAATGCACCCAACCGCCGAACCGACCAACAGGCCCATCAGAACTGCCAGCAGGAGCTTTCGCATGGGGCAAGTACCTCCGTGTCTTGCCATCCAGGGGTTCCGGTCGGGGAACCGTCCTGGAAGGGGGCGGGAACCGCGTCCCGCCGGGGTCCAAGGACGAAAACCGCGTGCAGGCTCGGCCCGCGCGGTTCGGAATGTACCGATTGTGCCGTTGGTATGGGTTTTCGGTCCTTGGCCGCGTTCAACTTGAGGGATTCTGCGACCCCGGAGGTGCTGCCGGAGAAGTTTCCCCCGGTTCGCTCGTGCCGGGGGCCGGGGATGCTAGCGACGAAGTCGGCGCCGGGGCGGCCGGAGCTGACGAAACCGGACTCGGCTCTCCGGTCCCTTCGCCGGGCGGTTCGCCCAGCTCCAGCACCCGCTGCTCCATCTCCTTGCCCGGCTTGAACGTCACCACGTACTTGGCGGGCACGGGCACCTTGTTGCCAGTTTTGGGGTTTCGGGCTTTTCGGGCTTTTCGGGCCTTGACCTTGAATACGCCGAAGTTGCGCAGCTCGATCCGGCCTTCTTCCACCAGCGTGTTGATAATCTCCTCGAAGGTGCGCTGAACCACCTCTTTGACCTTCAGTTGCGGCAGCCCCGTTTGCTCCGAGATGCGCTTGACGATATCTTTCTTGGTCACGACTGGAATCTCCTCGTTTTCGGCCTGCACCACCGCCGGCGCCCCGATTGGACCAGCTCCGTCATGCGCCAACTGTAGGCACCGCAAGCACTAATGTCAAGCCGAAGTGCTTGCACGCAGGGCCACGTGGGGGGCTCACACGCGAATCTTTGCCGCCTGCTGGACGATTTCTTCCAGCGGCACCAACTCCCCCTGCCCGCAGCCTGGGCACTGCTGGCAGGTCCGCTCCCAGTCCTCCCGGCGCCGCAGGTTGGACACCCAGAACGGCCAGGTGCGGCACTGGCGAGGACGGACCGGATAGATGGTGCAGCGGCGGGTTTGGGAATCGAAAAACACGCAGTCCCCGTCCGGGAACTCAATCAGCGAACGGCGAATACCGACCTTGCGGGTATAGTACCGCTGGACTTCCTCCAGCGGCTCGCCCAGATACTCGGCAATCTGTTCCAGCTCCTGGCGGTTGACCCACACGTAGCCCGGCTCGCCCGTGCAGCAATTGCCGCACTGGGTGCACTGGAAACGCAGCCCTTGGGCGAACCAGGGCGTCTCGGTGCCGAAAAGCTGCACCGCCAGGGAAGGTTCCTCGGGCGGAGAAGGGGGCGGGGAAGCGTCCGGTTTGCTCATCGGTTCCCGGAAGGTAAGCGTTCCAACGCTCTTGTGCCTGCACCGCCGTCTATGGTGACGCACACGGACGGTTTTGGCCAGATGTCACCTCGGCCGCCCCGAGCCGGTAAGGGCCCAGGCGATTGTCGAGCACACCAGCGGCCAACGGCCTGCCGCCTCCGGAAGCTGACGCTTCCGGCTCGCTGATTCTCCCCAAGCTAAAGCTCGGGGTTCGCCGATTGCCGATTGCCCGGTAACGATCTCTGCCGATTACGTATCACGGTACGAGCA
>WFOE01000176.1 GCA_015488215.1 Planctomycetales bacterium | reverse complement strand
CGGGTGGATTACATCCAGGGGCAGGTAGTCGTCCGCCAGGGCACGCGCGAGCTGGCCCGAGCCCAGGTGCCGGAGGGCAGTGGAGAAACGTCCCTGCCCAAAACAGAACGCAAATCCCCAGCAGCCCCCAAGCCCCAGCCGGAACCCCAGCCTGGTCCTTCGGACACCAAGCCGCCTCAAGCGGGCTCCAAGCCGGATGCTGCGCAGCCGCCTCCGGCGCCAAACAACCCGTCTGCGCCTTCGCAATCGGACGCTTCGGACAAGTCGGATAAACCGTCCCCAGCCGCAGCCAACTCCCAGCCGCCGGTGGCCGTGGCTCCCTTTGGCCCCAAGGTCGCCCGGGCCTATCAGGAAGCCTGGGCCAAGTATTTAGGCGTGCCAGTGGAAAAAGAGGTCGATTTAGGCGGCGGGGTCAAAATGCAGTTTGTGCTTATCCCGCCGGGGGAGTTTTCCATGGGTCTGAGCGAACATGAAGCAGAGTCGCTTGCCCGCGTCGCCTCGGGCTATTATTCCGCCGCCGTAAGGCTGGAACGCCCATTGCACAAGGTGCAACTGACCGCCCCGTTCTATCTGGCCAAGTTCGAGACCACCCGAGCCCAATTTGCTCGCTTTGTTCAGGAAACCCAGTATGTCACCCAAGCCGAACGCCAAGGCAGCGCTCGGGTCATGACGGAAAAAAACGGAAAACCAAATCCAATCCAGATACCGGGCATTACTTGGAACAACAACTGCCGCTTGCCCGGATTTACTGCCACGCCGGAACATCCGGCAAACGCAGTCAACAAGGACGATGCCGAAGCGTTCTGCAAGTGGCTGGCTGGAAAAATCGGCCAACCGGTTCAGTTGCCCAGCGAAGCCCAGTGGGAGTTTGCCTGCCGGGCCGGCACCACCATGTTGACCTACTTCAACAACGACGGCAAAGAGCTATTCAAATGGGCCAACGGACACAGCACGCAGGACGGTTTTCCTTTCCTGGCCCCGGTGGGGCGCTTTCCGCCTAACCCGTTCGGGCTGCACGACATGTTGGGCAACGTGAGCGAAGTATGCCGCGACACGGGAAGACACAGCTATGGCAGCGCTTCGCTGGTGGTCGATCCGGTTCATGTGGGAAATACCCCCTGGTGGGCTTATCGGGGTGGAACCTGGGAACTAGATATCCACGCCCTGCGTCCGGCTCGACGCTGGATCCCGCGGAAAGGAGAAGTCTGGCGGATCATGGGCTTCCGTGTGGCATTGCCGCTGCAAACGCCTCCGGCGGTGTTTCATCACCCAGCCAAGCCGGCTCCCGGCTGTGGTATCATCTACGTGGACTTCAATGGCAATCCGTACCAGGTGGTGGTTGAAGGCACCGGGGTGTTGCTCGACCCGCGTCACCCGGCCAACACAGTCGTGCTTGCCGCCGGAAAGCACACGCTGGAAATCTGGCAAAACGGAAAGTTGATCGAAAAGCACCCGGTTGTGTTCCAGGCCGGCCAAATACTCAGCCTGCGGTTGCAACGGCGGAACGGGCGCATCCTGGTGCAAACCCTGCCGGGCCTGTCCCCGGCACTCTCGACTGCCCTTCTGGTCACCCACGAGCCTGTGGAACAACTTGGGCACTCTGATGGAATCAATGCGGTCGCGTTCAGTCCTGATGGTCGCTTCGTGCTTACAGGCTCTGGGGACCACACGGCTATTTTGTGGAACGCCCAAACGGGAGTGCAACTTCGCACTTTCAAGGGCCACTTAGCTTTAGTCTGTTCTGTAGCCTTTAGTCCTGATGGCCGCTTGGTGCTTACCGGCTCTCGGGACCACACGGCTATTTTGTGGGATGCTCAAATGGGAACGCGACTTCGCACTTTCAAGGGGCACTCAAGCTGGGTTCGCTCCGTAGCCTTTAGTCCCGATGGCCGCTTCGTGCTCACAGGTTCCCACGACAAAACAGTCATTTTGTGGGACGCCCGGACCGGGAAGCAGGTTCGCACCTTCAGAGGACATGCTGGCTCTGTTGTTTCCGTAGCCTTTAGTCCGGATGGCCGTTTTGTGCTCACAGGCTCAGATGACAAAACGGCTATTTTGTGGAACGTCCAGACGGGCCGACGTCTCCGCACCTTCCGAGGACATTCTCACTGGGTTTTTTCCGTTGCCTTTAGTCCCAATGGCCGCTTGGTGCTTACAGGCTCACAAGACAAAACGGCCATTTTGTGGGACGCCCAGACGGGCGCGCAACTTCGTACTTTCAAGCGGCACTTGGCAGGAGTCCATTCTGTTGCCTTTAGTCCGGATGGCCGTTTCGTGCTCACCGGTTCCCTCGACAAAACGGCCATTTTGTGGGATGCCCGGACGGGCCGGCAGATTCGTACGTTCCGAGGACACTCAAGCGAGATTCGTCGCGCCGTCTTTAGTCCCGATGGCCGTTTCGTGCTTACCGGCTCTTTGGACCACAGGGCCATTTTGTGGGAGGCCCGGACGGGCCGGCGCGTCCGCACCTTCAAGAGCCATGCTTTCGAGGTTCATGCCGTAGCCTTTAGTCCCGATGGCCGCTGGGTGCTCACAGGCTCAGATAACAGTAGGGCCGCTTTGTGGGATACGCAGACGGGGCAGCAGCTTCGTACTTTCAAGGGGCACTCAAGCTGGGTTCGCTCTGTAGCCTTTAGTCCCGATGGCCGTTTCGTGCTCACAGGTTCCCAGGACAAAACGGCCATTTTGTGGGACGCCCAGACGGGCCAGCGGCTTCGTACCTTTGAGGGACACTCTGGCGGGGTCACGTCTGTGGCATTTAGTCCTGATGGCCGCTTCGTGCTCACAAGCTCTGGAGACGGAACGGCTATTTTGTGGAGCGCTCAGACGGGGCGCCGGATTCGCACTTTCAACGGGCACTCTCACTGGGTCTTGTCCGTTGCCTTTAGTCCCGATGGCCGTTTCGTGCTCACAGGTTCCCAGGACAAAACGGCCATTTTGTGGGACACCCAAACAGGCCAGCCAATCCACACCTTCAAGGGACATTCGGCAGGAGTTGCCTCCGTTTGCTTTAGTCCTGATGGCCGATTTGTACTCACAGGTTCTGGGGACTACACGGCCGCTTTGTGGAACACTCAGACGGGACGACAGATTCGTACTTTCAAGGCGCATTTAGGGCTCGTTCGTGCCGTTTTTAGTAGCGATGGCCGCTTTGTGCTCACTGGTTCTTGGGACCACACGGCCATTTTGTGGGACGCCCAGACGGGAGAACAAATTCGCACTTTTCGAGGACATGCTGGTCCGATCGACGGCGTTGCGTTCAGTCCCAATGGTCGCCTGGTGGCTACTGGCTCCGAGGACGGCAGTGCCAGGGTGTGGGATGTGGAAACCGGCCGGGAGCTTCTCCGCTGGTGGCATCTGGAAAACGGCCGCTGGCTGGCTGTAACGCCCCAGGGGTACTTTACCGGCTCCCAGGATGCCCTGCACCTGGTGCGCCACCGAGACATCAAGACCGGACGGCTCATCCCGCCCGAAGAGTCCCAGCGTTACTACCGCCCGGACAAGGTCGCCGAGGTTCTCGAAAGGAAGTAAGACTCGGCTTGCAGCAAGTGTTTGCCGAGTGCAAGGACCGGTGCCCTCCTTACCCCGAGCAGAAGCTAGGCCTTAATCGTTCACACCTCCTCCAACAGCGGGCTGCCGGGGACCAGGCCCGTGGCCGTCGCTCCTGCGGCGGCAAGCGCGGCAACCACCATTGCGTTGCGAATCTCCCCCCGGGCGAGCAACTCTGGCAACTGTTCCACCGGGGTGGTTTGCACTTCCAGCAACTCGAACACATCCGGCTGGGTTTGCCCCTGGAGAGTAACCCCCCGCACCAGCACCGTATAGCAGCGGTTGTTCATAAAGGCGGGATTGGGAAGCACGTATCCGAGCAATCGGGCTTCTCCGCCGCCGTAGCCGGTTTCTTCTTCCAGTTCGCGCAGGGCGGCTGCGACGGGGTCTTCGCCCGGGTCGATCATCCCGCCGGGCACTTCCAGCGTGGCTTGCCGCACTCCGTGGCGGAACTGCCGCACCAGCACCACCCGGCGCTGGGGCGTGAGGGCCACCACGTTGACCCAATCGGGGGCTTCCAGCACGACGAACTCCCCCTGCCGCTCAGCCGGAAGGAGCCGGTACCGGTCCCAGCGGACGCGAAAAATGCGGCAGTCTTCCCCGGGACGGGAGTCGAGCAGTTGCCAGTGTTGTTCGGGCATGGTCGTGGCAATGGCAAGCAAAAAGGGAACGGGAAAGACAACCCGCCGGTTAAACCCCGGCACGGCAGGCGCAACCGCCGGGCCCGAGCCGCTCGCGGCCGGCAAACGGGGAATGTTTCACTTTATGCCCTCGAGCCCATTTGTCATAGTGGCATGGAGCCACCACCGGGGCGAGGCTGCCCGTTGTCTTTCGGTCGCGGTAGCTGCCCTCCTGCGAAATCGCCGGATAACGTTGTCCCCCGTCCCGAACGAGCAACCGGACCGGGCCCTCGGGGAGAGAAGCGGAAGATGCCCCCAAACC
>WFOE01000175.1 GCA_015488215.1 Planctomycetales bacterium | reverse complement strand
TCCTTCCTGGGTTTCTGAGGGCGGGGGGAACCGGCCCGAAGGCAGAACGACCCGAAGAAACCGAGCCGCCTGGGTGGGCATTATCGTTTTAGCCGATTCGGACCGCCGAATGCCAGCAAAATCCGGCCGGAAACGCCCCGGGCCGTGGGATTACTCCTCGCCCTTGGGCGGGGTTTGATATTTGTCCGGGCCGTAGCGTTTCAGCTCTTCGGCAGTGGGCTTGCGGAACGGCCGGATGATGCGAAAGCCGACGAACGTGGCGTCGGTGTGATACCAGTAACTTTGCGGAATCTGCGGGTCCTGCATTTTCCAGTCCGGATGGCTGGCTCGCCGGGCAGCACTGCGGAGGTCTTCCGGGTCGTCGTCCCAACTGCCGCCGCGGACCACGCGGGGATACATTCCCTTGGGCGGGCAGAAGGGGTTCTTGGTCGTCTTGCCGGCCAGCAGCTTGTAGAACTTCGGGTCGTAGCCGTCCAGCACCCATTCGGCCACGTTGCCGTGCATGTCGTGCAGTCCCCAGGGGTTGGGCTTCTTGGTGCCCACTTTGTGGTACTTTTCGTCGCTGTTGTCGAAGTACCAGGCGTACTGGTCGAGTTTTTCCGGGTCGTTGCCGAAGGAGTAGGCCGTTTTGGTTCCGGCCCGGCACGCGTACTCCCATTCGGCTTCGGTGGGCAGGCGATAGTAGCGGCCGGTTTTGGCCGAAAGCCACTCGCAGTATTTCTTGGCCGCGTATTGGGTCATGCAGATGGCCGGATAGCCCTGGCGGCCCATGCCGAAGGTCATGTCCGTATAGGCGGGCGTGGGACGAGTGACGGCGTCGGCCAGTTTGTCGCGGGGGCTGGGTTTGATCTTGAGCACTTGCCGCCGCTTGAAGTCCAGCCCCTCGGCCCACAGGGCGTATTCGTCCCAGGTGACTTCGCACTTACCAATCCAGAACGGTTCCACCTCGACCCAGTGCTGAGGGCCTTCGTCTTCGTTGCGGCCTTCTTCATCGGGCGGGGAGCCCATGAGAAACTTGCCCCCGGGGACCGGAATCATCTCGAACTTGACGTTCGTGCCGGGGATGATTTCGGTGTAGGGCTTCATCTCCTCGGGGGTTTTGGCATCGGCGTTGGGCACCGGCACCGGCGGCAGATTGTCGCCGGGCCGCTCCCCGGCCGGCAAGGCTCGGGCCAAACCCAACGCGGCAAACGCCAGCGTCACAATCCAGCACAGTACGCACTTGGCCGTATGCAGATTGCAGAACCGTCTCACGATTGGCACACTCCTTTCCCCTTGGACTGGAGTTCAGGCGGGCTTTCATCCAGGCGGGAATGACGTAGGCTTGAAACGGCAGGAACACCTTTGCCTCAAGCGCCCACCGCGACCGAAATCCGAAAACAGCCTATCTGCGATGATGATCCAACCCGCCGCAAGTGTCCAGAGGCAAGCCGCTCCGGCCCGCCGAGGCCCGCTCCTGGCAGGGTTGCTGGCCGTGGCGGCTTGGGGGCTTGGCTCCCCGTTGGCAGAAGCCGAGCCGCCCCGGGAACGGTTCGAGTTTACCCATCGGCAGATGGGGACGGAGTTTCGCCTCGTGCTTTACGCCCCCGGGGCCGAGCAGGCTCGGAGGGCGGCTCGGGCCGCGTTTGAGCGGATCGACCGGCTCAACGCCGTGCTGAGCGACTACGACCCGCAAAGCGAGCTGTCGCGGCTTTCGGCCACCGCAGGCAGCGGGCGTTGGGTCCCCCTGAGCCCCGAGCTGTGGCGCGTGCTGTGTTTTTCGCAACATCTGGCCCGGCTCTCCGATGGGGCGTTCGATCCCACGGTCGGTCCCGTGGTGCGGCTGTGGCGCAGGGCGCGGCGGCAGCACCGGCTGCCCAAGCGGCAGCGGCTACAAGAGGCGCTGGCCGCCGTAGGCTACCGCAAGCTGCGGCTCGACCCGTGCCGGCGTGCGGCGCGGCTGGCGGTGCCGGGAATGCGGCTCGACCTGGGCGGAGTGGCCAAGGGGTACGCGGTGCAGGAAGCCCTGGAAGTGCTGTACCGGCACGGCATTCGCATCGCGCTGGTGGATGGAGGCGGGGACCTGGCCCTGGGGGCGCCTCCGCCCGGGCGGCAAGGCTGGCGGGTGCTGCTTGCCCCCGAGTCGCCCCAGCCCGGCGGCAAGCGCCGGTACCTGGAGCTGGCCCACTGCGCCGTGGCCACCAGCGGGGATGCATTCCAGCACGTGGTGATTGGGGGGCGGCGCTACTCGCACATCGTGAATCCCCGCACTGGCATCGGCCTGGAAAACCGGAGCACGGTCACGGTAATCGCCCCGGACGGAATGACTGCCGACGCCCTGGCCACCGCCCTGAGCGTGCTGGGGCCGCGGCGGGGGTTCGCCTTGCTGCGATGTCATTTCCCGCAGACGTCTGCCCGGATTGTGCTGGCCGGCGAGAACGACGCGCAACCGGCGGTTTTCTACCACCGCTGGCCCGTGGAGCCGTGAAGGCAAGAAGGGGGGAGGCTTGGGG
>WFOE01000174.1 GCA_015488215.1 Planctomycetales bacterium | reverse complement strand
TTTAGCGCCGTGCAAGATGGCCGGCAGTGTTCCGTGGTTCGTCGTGTGTTTTGGTGAGAATTGGTGCTCGTCCCTGCCTCGGAGCGGAGGCTGCACGCCGCAAGCCGACTTTAAGTTTGGCGAGCCTCGGACTTCAGTCCGGGGAGGCACTAGGAAACGCTTTTCTGTGGTTTCTTCTCCGGGAACTGAAGTTCCCGTCTCGCTAATTGCCGTTTGCGATTGCTGATAACGATCTATCGATTGCGAGTACGAGTACGAGCACGAGTAGGAACGATTGTTTTCCGCCAGAGCGGAAGCTCCTCGCGCAAGGCGCATGGCGCAAGTCGCAAGCCGATTCTTGCCCGGGTGCGGAAATGCTCCCGAAGCCTTCTGGCCCCCGACTAGCCGAAGTTGGCCTGTCATCCAAAAAAGGTGTGGCTAGCTACGCGATGTTACGGGCCGGCCTGGCCCCGGAGACGGGCACCGGGCCAGACCAGTTCGGCAAAGCGATCCACTTCCTGGCCGGCTGCCCAGGCCATCCCCCGCAACAACAGCAGGCGGTACAGCGGGTCGTCGAACGTCCAACTGTAGTGGCCGGGAATACAGACAAACACTCGCCCGGGCCGGTGCTCCACCAGCCAGGCTTGCGGCCGGGGCTGTTTTTCTTCGGTGCTGGTTAGCAGCAGTGCGATGCGTTTCGGTTCCCCTTGTAGGCGCCAGTAGCTCTCGTCAACCAATCGCAGTCCGTGCAGCCCGCGCACAATTGGGTGGTTCCGCATCGGCGGAGGCACGTCCAAGCGCAAGGGACCATGACGGAATCGCAAGCCGGAACCGGCGGCCAAGCCGATGCGGCGGGCCAGCTCCCGCGGGACTTCTCCGCCGTGCACCGCCCAATGGATGAAAACCAACCCACCGCCGCGAGCCAGCAGCCGGTCCATCTTCGGCCCCTGGTCGCGACGGTAGTCGAGCTGTTTGTAGAAGACAATCAGGTCGGCCGTTTCGTAGTCCTGGTCGGTAGGCCATTGCCACCGGGTGAGCACTTCCACGCCGGGGGCCGCCCGGAGCAGCTCCGCCCAGCTCTTTTGCCAGGCCGGATAGTCGTGTTCGTTGGGACCGTGGTCCTTGGGACCGGCGACCAGCACGATCTTGAGCCGCCGGGAAGCCGATTTTCGCACGGGTTGTTTCCCCAGCGCCTGCAACACTTCTGCTCGAGTACGCCCCGGCGGGGGCGACGGCTCGGGAGCAAGCGGCATTTGCGGGGGCGGCAGCAGCAGGAAGGCCAACAGGTCGTTCAGTTCCGCCTGAGTGAGCCGCTTGTCGAAATCCTGGGGCATGATCGAAAGGGGCGAAGCCTGCATCCGTTCCACCTGCTGGCGGGTTATTCGCAGTTCTTCTCCCTGGCTGTTGCCCACGATCAGCACGTCGCCCTCGGTGCGCACGGACCCGGTGACGATGCGCCCATCGTCCAGAAGAATCGAATAGCTGACGAAATCGGGGTTGATGGCGTAGCTGGGCTTGAGGATGTCGCGGCGCACCGAGTCGTAGTCGCGGTGGATGAGGTTGCTCAGGTCCGGGCCGATGCGCCCGCCCTGGCCGCGAATCCGGTGGCATTTGCTACAGCCGGCCTTTTCGCCGAAGAAAAGCTGCCGTCCCCGGCCCCAACTGGCACCGCGTAGTTTTTCCCGGGCGAGGCTTGCCGCCGATTGCGATTCGGGAGCCGGAATCGGCTCCACCCACGGAAGCCACAACCGTTCCGGTGACAAAGGGCGCAATCGCCGGTCCCGGGCCGTGTAGAAACCCACGGTAAGCTGCGGAATCGGCCCCCCGCTTTCCAACCGCAGCACCAGCGGCCAGAGTTCCGCCCCCTGGGGACGCACGGTAAACTCCGCCCACCAACGCCGGCCTTTGCCGTCCCGGGTGGGCTGGACGCCGCTTCGTTGCCGCAGCGGGGGCTTGCCCAGCCGGAGCCGCAACGGGCAGTCGGCGCTGAAACGCACGGTCACTTCTTCGGGAGGAGGCACGTAATCCAGCTTGCTTCCCTCCTGGATACGCGGCCGGAGCATGTGGTCCAGTTGCAACTGGGTGCGCAGTTCCCAAACTGCGGCGCTTTGCTCCTGCCACAACCGGCGATGTTCCGGGCTGCCGGCACTCAGGGCTCGGGCCAGCTCCAGGTCCAGGTGCGGCAACCAGCGCGGCGTGCCGGGTCGCCCGCGGCTGTCGTGTGGCACCAACAGCACCCCGGACGCCTGGAAATCCACGTCGATGCTCGGCTTTCGAGGCACCGCCTGCGGATGCGGCTTGGGCGAGATGAAGTCCGGCAGGGTGATTGCGTAGTGGTAGGTGTCGCGCATCGGGGCCACGTGCAGCACCAGCGTGTGCCTATCGGCCGAAAGGGCCACTTTGTGCACGGGCAGCTCGTACCGGGGAGAGAGCAACTGCCGCTGCACCACTTCGTAGGGAGGGAGCAACGTCTCGAAACGTTCCCCGGCCCGAACGTACCGGCCGTAGATAATCCGTACCTTCTGTCGCACTCGAGACGGCGCGTTTTCCGGTAGCGGGCGATCGAACACCAGGTGAATCCGCTCAGGCCCGGCCGTGTAGGCGAACACGGGCCGCGGAACCGGTTCCTTGGCAGGCACAATCTTGAACAGTTTGCCTTTTCCTTGCGGGCCGCTCCCCCAGTCCGGCAAGCCGCTATGGGTGCAAACGACCAGCTCCCCCCGGGGCGAGATGCAGGCATCGACCGTTAGCAGGGACAAACAGGCCAGAATCTGCGTGCGGCCCACGTAACCGTAGCGGTTCCTTACCACCTGGGTGCGAAAGAGCTTCCCTCGTGATTCACCGCACACCAGTGCGTCGCCTTGCCACCATTTTGGGCCGAAAAGGGCCTGTTCGGCCCGCGGTTCGTTGAACACCAGCCCGCAGGTGGATTGATGCTGCGGGCCGTAGTCGTACACGCTCGGCTCGTCGATCACCTGGGGCAAATGCTGCGGATGCCAGGGAGGAAACCCGTAGTGGCGCCCGGGTCGGATCCACAGCAGCTCGTCCCGAGGGTTCCCGTTGGCCAACCAGGTGGCTCCTTCCTGATCGGTGCAAAACAGATCGCCGTGCCGGTTGAAAGCCAGGGCGACCGGGAAACGAATCCCGGTGCAGACGGTTTCCCGGCGGCGGAAATCGGCCGACAGCTTCTGGATGGTCCCACGGGGCGAGTCGAGCCGGTAATGGGGCTTACCCTCGGGGTCCAACTGGTAAGGGTTGCCGAAGTCGGCCGTGCCCAGGCCGAAATAGACGTTCCCCTGGGCATCCAGCGCCACGCCCAACGTGTCCACGCCGTGAGGCAGCACCTTCCAGCCGCTGGCCACCACGCGCTCCTGGTCGGCTCGGTCATCCCCGTCGGTATCGAGGATCAAGGACACCTTCCCTTTGCTGGCCACGAACACGCCTTGGCCGTGTTTGTAGCCGGGCGGAGTCAGGGCCATGCCGATTGGTCCGACCAGCCGGCCCCGGTTGTCCCAGAACAGTTCCACGTGTTCTTCCAGCCCGTCTCCGTCGCGGTCCCGGAGCAAGTAAATGTTGCCGTTGTAGCCTAGGGCCACCAAAGTGCCGTCGGGCCGGTAGCGGACGTTGTTGACGTTGGGCAACTGCACAGGCAGTTGGAACACGTCGAACCCGGGCACAAGCATCTGGACCGCGGGGGGATTGGGCAACATTTCCTTACGGCCCAGGCGGCGTTGCTTGCTGCGAAGCGCTTCGCGGGCCAGCTCCTTTGCCAGCGAGGCGTACTTGGCTTGCAGGTAGCGCTGGACGCGCTGGGCTTGTGGGCCGGGAAGCACCCGTTTGAAAAGCAGCACCTCGGCCACGTCGCCGGCCAGGAAACCTCGAACCTGCTGCGGGCCGGGACCGTTGGTGTAGTAGCGGGCCCCTACGGTCAGTTCCTCGGCTGCCAGCGGGGCCGGCTGCCAGGGGCGTACCCCGGCCGGGCGTCCGTCCACGTTCAGCCGCACTTGTCGCTCAGCCGCCGAGAAGTCCACGCGCAGCACGTGCAACGTTCCCAACGGATACGAGCGGTCCAGCAGGTTGGCCGCACCGGTGAACCCTCGGCCTTCGACGTTGAGCCACTGGAACTGCAACGTGGCCGAGGGACCCAAGTCCACGGTAAAACCGCTCAGATAGTCGCGTTGCTGCGGAGCGTTGGCCGCAAAAAAGGCCTGAAATCCGCCCAGATTGGCCGCAGGCCGCACCACCAGAAACAGGGTGCCTTCGGTCAACTGGAGCCCCGTGCCCACGCAACGCAGGTGCTGTCCGTGTCCGTTGAACCGCACCACATAGGTGCCGCGGAAGTTCACCAGCCGGGGTCGAGCCGCGGGCAGGCTTTGGACGAAATGGAGCTCCTTGCCGGAGCGGTCGTGCCAGCGGTCCAAAGGTTGCTGGACGTTGGGGACCGTGGGGAGCTTTCGCCGCCGGGCTTCGGCCTGAGCGTCCAGCCAAAGCACCGGCTCCAGTTTTTGAATCTCGCTTTGTTGCTCCGCAGGGGCCGCTTGCGCGCCTGGGAGCTGCAACCCCAGCCCGGCTCCCAGAATCAACCAAACAGAGAAAAGCCTTCGTCCCGGCATCGGCTCTCCTTTCTGCAACACGTGGAATGGTTTCGGGTGGGCTGTTTCCCTCCAGGCGCGCGAGGAAGCAGTGGCTTTCCCAAAGCCGACTGCGGATGCTCCCTACTCCCGATATTCCCGACAACGGGCAAGTGAGTCAGTTCGCGGCGCGTCAGGCCGGGGCGGGGCGGCTGTGAGGAAGCGGTTGCAGTTCGTGGGCGAAGTGTTCCAGGGCCTGTTGCGGCTGGAGATTGAAAAGCACCCGGCCGGGAGCTTCCCAGCCCCGGGGGCCTTCGACGAACACGGCCGTGGCGCTGCGCAGGCGGCCCACGGCTTCGACCTCCTCCATCGGGCCGCCCGGCTCGGCTTCAAAAGCCACCGTGATGGCTACCAGCGCCACCAGATGAGGCGAATCGCGCCGCTGGGCGAAAGTGACTTCGTCGGCAAACTCCACGTTTTTCCATAGCAGTCCCCGCGGGCGCCCCGAACCGCTGACCGCCTGGACGAACTGAGCCTCCAGTTGTTCCCGGCGCAGGCGGAACTCCTGCATGGCCTGCTGGCGGCGGCGTTGGCGACGGACCTGCTGTCCTCGACGCCACAGCAGCCAGCCGGCGATGCCCAGGGCCACGCCCAGCACCACTCCCGCGGCAAACCCGAGCGGTTGTTCCCATCCGGCCGCCAAGACTGCTTGGGGGACAATCGGCTGGGGCATGGCAAGTTCCTCCACGGCGAATCACAAACGGCACGTTTCCATTGTGGGCCGAGCCGGGCCTGGTTGCTGCAGCCGGCGCGCCTGTTGTTATACTAACCATCTGCCTGCCTGGGTACAAAAACCCGCCACCGAGGACTGTTGCCGATGTTGGTTTCTTTTGCTTCGAGGCGTTTTCGGACTGGCCTTTCCTGCTTCGTTGTGTTCGTAACGGCCTTGCTAGCTTTTTCCGCTTCGGCTGCTGCGCAAGGGAGCTACACCACGGAGCGATTCCCGGTCGAAGTCCGCCGCTTGGGACCGGCTGGTTCCTGTTCGGCGGTGGCCTTGCTGGACGTAAACGGCGACGGCCGGACGGATGCCCTCTGCGGTACCCGGTGGTTCGAAAACCCCGCAGGCAAGGAGCATCGCCTGCTGCTAGCCAGCGGCGAAGAACTGCTGCAAGGGGCAGAGTACCTGGAAGCCGAAGACCTGGACCGGGACGGACTCGCGGACCTGGTGGGCTTCGCCCCGGAGCAAGAAGTGCTGTTCTGGGTCCGGAATCCCAGCCGGCAATCCGCTGCGCAGTCTTGGACGGTGGAAGAAATTGCTCGAGGACTTTCGCTCCGCGCCGTGCGGCTGGTGCAGTTGGATTCCCGCGGCCCGCGCGAGTTGGTGGGCGTGGGGCCCCGGGGAGCCTGGTTCTGGCATGTTCAGCCACACGGTTCCTCGCTTCGCTTTGTGCGGCACGAGTTGCCGCGGGAGTTGGCTGGGCACGGCTTGGGTTGGGGCGACATCGACGGCGACGACCGCACCGACCTGATCGGCTGCGGGGGTTGGGCCGCCGCTCCGCCCCGCCCGCTGGAACAGCCCTGGCGAGGGCATCCTCAGTTCCGGCTCCACCCGGACGCCAGCGTGCCCATCCTGGTGCAGGATGTGGACGGCGACGGTGATGCGGACTTGCTCTACGGCCGCGGGCACGCCGTGGGACTCTACTGGCTGCGCCGCGACGAGCCGGAAAGCCACAAGGAGTTCGCTCGCTGGCGTCTTCAGGTCATCGACACGGATTTCGGCCAGTTCCACGCCCCGCTGCTGGCCGATCTGGACGGCGACGGGCACGCAGAGCTGATTGCCGGTCGCCGCCTGGCCGACGATTGCCGCCCGGAGCCGGGAGCCTTCGACCCGCCGGCTGTGTGGTGCTACCGTTACCAGAGCGAGCAAAAAACCTGGCGCCGGCTGTTGCTCTCCTGGGACGAACAGGTCGGTTGGGGCACGCAGCCCGGGGTGGTCGATTGGGACGGCGACGGCCGGCTGGACCTGCTTTGTGCCGGGCGGCACGGCGTGTTCTGGCTGCGTAACAGCCATGGCGAGAAACCGGCCCCGGCCGCTCCCCGACGGCCCGACCCGCTGGATGCCCCTCTTTATCCGGACCACAAGCACTTGTTCCTGGTGGCCGACCGCCGAGGGGAAATCCGGCCGGTGCTTTCGCCCCGGGACTGGGGGCGCAGGCGGTGGCACGTGCTGGCTCATTTTCAGCGCGTGGCCGGGGTTCTGCCGGGACCGGAATCCCGCGTGCCCCTTGCCATGCAAATCCACAGCCAGGAAGAGCTGCCCCACTACACCCGCTACAAAATCAGCTTTGCCAGCGAGCCGGGCGACCGCGTGCCCGCCTGGCTGCTGGTACCCAAGGGGATTACCAGGCCCCGTCCGGCCATGGTCTGTCCGCACCAGACCATCCGCATCGGTAAGGACGAAGTAGCCGGGCTGGCCGGACGGCCCACGCGACAGTACGGCCACGAGCTGGCCGCCCGAGGCTACGTCTGCCTGGTGCCCGATTATCCTTCGTTCGGCGAGTACCAGTACGACTTCCAGCCCCCGCGGCACCGCCATCCAAGCGGCACGATCAAGGGGATTTGGAACCACATCCGCTGCGTCGACCTGCTGGAAAGACTGCCCCAGGTCGATCCGGACCGCATCGGGGCCATCGGTCATTCGCTGGGCGGGCACAACAGCATCTTTGTGGCCGCGTTCGACCGCCGGATTCGAGCCGTGGTGACAAGTTGCGGGTTCACGCCGTTTCACTACTACTACGGCGGGCGGCTCCAGGGCTGGACCAGCCTGCGCTACATGCCGCGGATTGCCCACTGGTACGGCAACGATCCGGACCGGGTGCCGTTCGATTTTTACGAGCTGGTGGGGGTGCTGGCCCCACGCGCCTTTCTGACCAGCTCGCCGCTTCGGGACCACAACTTCGACGTCCGCGGGGTGAAGCTGCTGGAACCGGAAGTGCGCCGCGTGTACCGACTACTGGGAGCCGAACAGCAGGTGAAGTTTTTGTATCCGGAGTGCGAGCACGATTTTCCCGATCCGGTCCGCGAGCAGGTTTACCGGTGGCTGGACCGCGTGATGGGCCGGGACTGGTAAAACACCATATATAGCGCCACGCAGGGCGGCCCCCGCTGGGCGGCACGACCGACTCGGCCCACCGGAACAAAAGCCGGCCGTGCCGCAATCAGCCCGCGGGGACTCGTTTCTACTCGGTCGGCTTGGGCGGCGCGTGACCGAACTTGGCTTCGAACAGCTTGGCGAACTTTTCGGCCCGGGACGGATCGCAAAGGAAACACTGCGACTCGGCCCGACCGTGTTCCTCGCACCAATCGCCTTTTTCCTTGAATTGCCGGGCGGCCTGGGCGTTGCAGATGCTACAGTCTTTTTCCGGCACACCGTGTTCGGTGCACCACCAGTCCTTGTAGTTGTGGCCGGGGGAGTCGTCTGCGGCAGTCGCCTGGGCGTTTTCGACCGCGGGTTCTTGGGTGTCCGTCTGCGGCTGGGAGGAACTTTGTCCACAACCGGCCAGAAACACCGTCAGGGCCACAGCGGCCGCCGGGAAACCCCAAGAAAACAAGTACCCACGCATGGCAACTTCTCCTTTCGAAACACGAGGAACGCAAACGTCGTTTCGTCAATTGCACGGTGTTCTTCTGCTCGCGTGCTGCTGGGTGATTCCCCCAGCGAGCCCCGGACTTCAGTCCGGGGAAGTGCGACGTTTTGGCTTGTTCTTGCACCGGAGCGGAAGCTCCTCGCGCAACAGCGCACGGCGCAAGCCGCAAACCCACTCCCGCCTCGGTGCGGAAGCACCTCCTCACCCCCCCACGCCTCCAAGCCCTTCACGCCTTCACTCCTCCGGTTTCCGCTGGGCGCGGGGGCGGGCCGGTTGCTTTGGGTTTTCGTTCCACTCCGGCAAACACCATGTACAACACCCGCAACACCAGCAGCGACATCACCGTGGCACTGATGACGCCGCCAATCACTACCGTGGCCAGCGGCCGCTGCACCTCGGCGCCCATGCCGGTGCTGGTGGCCATGGGCACAAAGCCCAACGCGGCCACCAGCGTGGTCATCAGCACGGGCCGCAGGCGGATCAGGGCGGCTTGCTCGATGGCTTGTTCCAGGTCCAGGCCCCGGGCGCGCAGTTGCCGCACGGTGGAAACCAGCAGCATGTCGTCCAGCACGGCCACGCCGGAGAGGACCACGAACCCCACGGCCGCCGAGATGGAAAACGGCATGTCGCGCACCCACAGGGCAATCAGCCCACCGGTCCAGGCAAACGGCACCCCGGTGAACACGCGGATCGTATCCACCACGTTGCCGTAGGTGAGGTAAAGCAACGAAAAAATGAGCACCAGCGCAAGCGGCACCACGATCATCAGCCGCCGCTTGGCCGAAATCAGATGCTCGAACTGCCCGCCCCAGGTAACGTAATACCGCCCGGAAGGGAGCTGCACCTCTTGGTCGATGCGCTGCTGGGCTTCCTCGACGAAAGAGCCCAGGTCGCGGCCGCGCACGTTGGCCGAAATGGTAATCCGCCGGTAACCCCATTCGCGGGTGATGGTCGAAGGGCCTTCCACGATGCGCACGTCGGCCACGCGTTTAAGCGGGACCATCTGCCCGGAAGGGGTCGGCAGCAGCATGTTGCCGATTTCTTCGGCACTGCTGCGAATGCGTTCCGGTAGCCGGATTATCAGCGGAAAGCGGAACTGCCCTTCGAACACATCGCCCACCTGGTAGCTGCCCAGGGCTTCGACCAGGTTGAGCACCTGCTGGGCCGAAATGCCGTAACGGGCCAGCTCGTTGCGCCGAATTCGCACCTGGAGCACCGGCTGGCCGGTAATCTGTTCCACGTTCACGTCGGCCGCTCCCGGCACCGAGCCGAGCACGCGTTGGATTTCTTCGGCTTTTTCCACCAGCAGGTCGAAATCGTCGCCGAAGAGCTTGACGGCCACGTCGCTGCGGATGCCGGAGATCATTTCGTTGAGCCGCATTTCGATCGGCTGGGTCATGGCAATCCGTTGGCCGGGCAGGTCGCGCAGCGTTCTCCAGATAAGCTCGGTCAGTTCATCCTGGGTGCGGGCCCGTTTCCACTGGCTGCGGGGCTTGAGCGTGATGAACACGTCGGTCAGTTCGACGCCCATCGGGTCGGTGGCCACTTCGGCGCTGCCGATGCGGCTCCAGACGGTCTGCACTTCGTCGGGAAAATGGCGGAGGATGGCCCGTTCCATCTGCGTGTTGTAGCGGATCGACTCTTCCAGGCTGGTTCCGGCCAGGCGAACCACGTTGATGGTGATGGCCCCTTCGGAGAGCTTGGGCACGAACTCGCTGCCCAGGTTGGGGGCAATCAGCCCGAAGCAAACGAACAACACGCACACGGCGAACCCAAGCACGGCCCCCTTGTGGTGCATGGAGAAGTGGAGCACGGGCCGATAGGCTCGCTTCAGGTAGCGGATGAGCAACGGTTCGCGTTCTTCCATTCGGGCCGGCAGCACCAGGCTGGCCAGCACGGGCATGAGGGTGAGCGAAAGAATCATCGACCCGGCCAGGGCGAAGATGACCGTCAGCGCCATGGGACGGAACAGCTTCCCTTCCACTCCGGCCAGCGTGAGGATGGGCAGATAGACGATCATAATGATCAGCTCGCCGAAGAGGGTGGGCTTGCGCACCTCGACGGCCGCGTCGCGCACTACGTCCAGCTTGGTCATTTCCGGCGGCACGCCGTGGGAAAGCTTGCGGACGCAGTTTTCGACCATCACCACCGAGCTATCGACCACCAGCCCGAAGTCGATTGCCCCCAGGCTGAGCAGGCTGGCCGCAATGCCGAACCGCAACATGCCCGAGAAGGCAAACAGCATCGAAAGCGGAATGGCCAGGGCAACGATGAGCCCCGCCCGCAGGTTGCCCAGGAAGGCGAACAACACGGCGACGACCAGCAGACCACCTTCCATCAGGTTTTTGCGGACCGTGTTGATGACGTGATCGACCAGTTCGGTGCGGTCGTAAACAATCTCTACTTCCACGTCCGGGGGGAGGTTCTTTTGGATTTCCTGGAGCCGCTCGCGCAGTTGCTGGGTGACGCGGTGGCTGTTTTCGCCCATGAGCATAAAGCCCAGCCCATAGACCACCTCCCCCTGGCCCGCGGCGGTGACCGCCCCGCGGCGGATTTCGTGGCCAATCTGCACCTGGGCCACGTCTTTGACGCGGATGGGTACGCCGTCGCGGGCGGTGATGACGATGTTGGCAATCTGCTCCAGATTGCTGGTACGGCCCACCCCGTGCACCAGCAGCATCTGGCCGTTCTGGGTGATGTTCCCTCCGCCCACGTTGCGGTTGTTTTCGGCCAGGGCCTGAGCCACCTGCTCGAAGGTGAGGGAGTGTTTGATGAGCTTTTGCGGGTCGAGACGCACCTGGAACTGCTTTTCGTACCCGCCCCAGGAGTTCACTTCGGCCACGCCCGGCACTTGCTTCAGTTGGGGCTTGATGACCCAGTCCTGGATTGTGCGCAGGTAGGTGAGCTTTTCAATCTGCTGCTGCCGGGGCAGCCGGGTGATGTCCACCCCCTTAAGCCGCAGCACGTAGTGGAACACTTCGCCCAAGCCGGTGGAGATGGGGCCCATCTTCGGCCGGGCGATTCCCTGGGGCAGCTCGACCGTGCTCAAGCGTTCGGCCAGCAGTTGCCGGGCGAAGTAGATATCTATGTCGTCCTCGAAGACCACCACCACCTGTGACAGCCCGAACTTGGAAATCGACCGCAGTTGCTTCAGTCCGGGAAGGCCGCTGATGACCTGTTCGATGGGGAAGGTAATCTGCCGCTCCACTTCCTCGGGAGCGAGGGCCGGAGCCACCGTGTTGATCTGGACCATCACGGGCGTGGTGTCGGGAAAGGCGTCGATGTCCAGGTGCTGAAGCGACCACACCCCCGCGGCGGCGGCCAGGCCCACCACCAGCAGCACCAGTCCGCGATAGCGTAGCGAAAAGTCAATCAGGGCGTTGAGCATGGCATGGTTCGCCGTTTTTCCGTGTTTGTGTTGTTCTGCTGGTTCGTGCCTTGGTGCGGAAGCACCCAGTCGCCGACGGCCGTGCCGTCCTCCGGGAGCTTACGCTCCCGGCTCGCTGTCTTCGGCCGACTCAAGTCGGTGGCTTGCCGTTGGTGTGTTTGATTTTTCCCTTGTGCCCGTCGAGCCCCGGACTTCAGTCCGGGGAGGTAAAAAGAAACGCTCACTTGTTGTTTCTCCTCCGCCAGCTAAAGCTGGCGGCTCGCCGGTTGCGAGAATAAACGCTTGTTCTTGCATCGGAGCGGAAGCTCTATGCGCAAGTCGCAAGTCGCAAGTCGCACGGCGCACGCCGTTCTTGCCGGGCCGAACCGGCCCGTTACTGCTCGCACAGTCACCCGGCGCCCAGGTTTCCTTTGAGCAGCTCGGCCCGAAGCGCCGCGCTGCCTTCGGTGACCACCACTTCCCCGGGCAACAGTCCGGCCAGGATTTCGGTCTTGTCGCCCAGCACCACGCCGGGGCGGACCGAGCGGGTATGGAACACCTTGAAGGAGCCTTTTTTCAGGTAGTTCTTGTCGCGGACGAAGACCACAAAGCAGCAGCCTTCCCAGTGCACGGCCGAGCTGGGCACCAGAATGGCGTTGCGGTCGTGCCGCAGCACAATCCGTCCGGTGCCGAAAGTCTCGTTGCGCAGGTGGCCGTCCGGGTTGAGCAGTTCGGCCCGAACCTGCACGGTGCGCGTCTGGCGGTCCAGTTGGGTGCTGATCCAGGAGACCTGGCCACGTTCTTCGTGCTCCTGTCCGTCGGGCCGAAAGAGCACGGTCTGCCCGACGGAAACGTAGCGTACCTCCTCGGCCGGCACGTCCAGCAAAAGCCACATCCGCCGCGTATCGGCCACGGTAAAGAGCACGCGCTGGGGATCGACCACTTCGCCGGCCACGACGTTGCGCATCACCACCACCCCGTCCAGCGGGGCAAGCACGGGCAGCAGGTTCGAGGTGGTCCAGCCCGGTTCCAGCAGCCCGGTCACGTGCGAAGGGAGTCCCAGCAGCGGCAACTGTTCGGCCAACTGTTCCACTTGCATCCGCCGCACCGTTTTGCGGTCCACCACCAGACCCAGGTTCACCAACGCCTGGATGGCCTGTTCCAGTTGGGCCTGGGCTTGGGCCAGGGCGGTTTCGGCTTCCAGGATACGTTTGCCGGCCACCACCGCTTGGATGTTGCTGAGCCGCCGGTAGGTGTTTTCGTGCAGGCGGACCCGAGCCAGGGCTTCCAACAACTGGGCCTTGGCCCGACCCACCTGGACCGAATCGACCAGGGCCAGCAACTCGCCGCGGCGGACGCGGTCGCCCACGTTCTTCACGACGGCCACCACGGTACCCGGGGCGCGGCTGGCCAGTCGGGCCACGCGGGTGGGGTCGTATTGCACTTCGCCCACGGCGGGGACCGTTTCCAGCACTTCGCCCCGTTCGACCAGGCCGATGTCGATTCCCAGCTTTTCGGCCGCCTCGGCCGAAGCGAACTGAATCCGCCGCAGATGCAGCTTGCAACTGGGGTTGTTTTTCTTCCGCGGCCGCAGCTCCATGGCCCGCTTGACTCGGGCCAGGTCGGCCGGGTCGATTCGGGGCACTTCGGGCAGTTGGGCCAGCTCGGGATGTTCCCAAACACACTCGTGCACGCCGTGCTCAGCACACCAGCCGTAGAGCTTGCCCTTGGGCATGAGCTTCGGATTGCAAGCAATACAGATGGCCTCCGGCACGCCGTGTTCCTGGCACCAGGGCTCCTCGGGCTTCGGAGGACCGGCGACCAGTTCGGAAAACTTGGGCAGTTTCCAGTCGTGATGATGCCCCCACCAGGCCGTCCCGGCCAAAAGCCCCACGACCAGCAGCGTCGAGAGCCGCGTTCGCAGGGCGGCTCCCCAGGACAAGATGCGAACGAGCCATCGCATGGCAAGTATCCTCGGTTGACAAGCAGGAACGGGCGAATGCTTTCCTGGAAGAAACCAAACGCCGACAGAGCCGCATGGGGCGTCAGAAATCCCGCGTGCCCAACCCGGTCTGGTCGTGGTGCGTGGACGCGCAGCACCTCATGCCGGTGGGCAACGCAGGCAGCAAGAAAACGCTAGCAGAGAAATACGCCCAGCAACGCGCACCGCCCCGACCCGAGAGAATCTTCCGCAGGCTCCTCAAGCCGCAAGCAACCGCTACTGCGGGCCACAAAGCCCTGTGCAGGCGGAGCCGCGGCAAGCAACGGGAGCAATCCGGTGGGCTGTTGCACTTGTTGGTCTGGAGAGGCGTGCCCTCGGGCCTGCAACACCGCCCCGTGGCAAAGGCAATCCGCTTCCGGCACGCAACAGTCGGGCGAAAGAGGCCGGGAAGCTCCCCCTTGGCCGCAGGAGCCACAGCAGCCCAGGGCCGCCGTAAGCACGGAGTTCCCCTGCCCGGCCGCCTTGCCCAAGCAGCCGTAAGGGCAGGTGAGCATCACGCCCACCAACAGCAGTGACGTAAGAGCCTGCAACACCGGGGAACTTCCTGAGAGCAAGTTGCTCTTTTCTCTATCCACCCCAATCATAAGACCGGTATCGGCACGCGGTCAAGCTCGCATGCAGCTTCAGTTCCTCCGGACCGATAGCCTGGGGCTCGTCCAGTGCGCGAAGAAGTCGCAAACTCACCCCCCGACCGAGCCAGAAGCATCGGCTCCCAAGGACAAAGCCAAGGCAAGTGGTAATTCCCCATTCCGCGCACTACGCTCCCCAGCTCGGCGGATGTGCAAGCACGGGCTGTTCCTAGCCCGGCACGCCGCCGGGTTCGGTTTCATCGGCGGAGGAGGAAGTTTGGCCGGTTGCTGCTTATACCCGCTCGGGCACCACGAACGGCTTGCGGTAACGGCGGGTGAGCAGCTCGGCGGCGTCGGTGCGGTTGGTGATGGTTTCCCGCTGGGCATCTACCTGGAGCCGGGCGCCGAGGGTGTAGGTTTCGGCTTCCAGCTTCAGCCCGTTTTCGCCGGCCAAGTGTTCTTCCATGCTCATCAGCTCCTCGTAGGCCAGTTTGTCCTGGCCGAAAGCCTTGGTCCGGGGCACAAACGGCACCTGTTCGCCCAGGCGGTAGGAGATGTTGGCCAGGTGGCACAAGGCGCTGGAGAGATGGCCTTCTTCGATATCGGCGTTGAGGTCCTGGACGTTGCGGCTGCGCACCGCTTCGATGAAGTTGGCGAAGTGGTTCCCTCCGCCCGGGCCGGGGCTTACATCGATCGGCGGTAGCGGCTCGGCCCGCTTGGCCCCCTTGGGCAGAAAACGCCCGTTGGTGAGCATCCCTTCGGTGGTATAGAACTCGTTGGTGATTTTTCGGGGGGATTTCAGCCCCCGCACCTCGAAGACCAGCCGCACCCCGCCGTCGAAGTCCATGATGGCCACCTGGGTGTTGGGCGTCTGGCCCTGGTCGCGATAGCCCAGCCGGCCGCCGAAGCTGATGACTTTGCGCGGCAGCGTAGCTCCGGCGATTCCCCAACGGGCGATGTCCATCTGGTGCACGCCCTGGTTGCCGATGTCGCCGTTGCCCGTGTCCCAGAACCAGTGCCAGTTGTAGTGGACCAGGTTGCGGTGGAAAGGCTGCTGGGGAGCAGGACCCAACCAGATGTTGAAGTCGAGCCAGTCGGGCACCGGTTTCGGCTTGCGGAAACCGATGGACCGGCGCCGCTTGTAGCAATACCCCTTGGCCACCAGCAGCTTGCCGTATTTGCCGGAACGGAGATGGGCAATCGTCTGCCACCAGGAACGCTCGCTACGGCTTTGCGTGCCGTGCTGCACGATTCGCTTGTAACGCCGTGCCGCTTCGACGGCTTTCCGGCCTTCCCACACGTTGTGGCTGCACGGCTTTTCCACATAGACGTCCTTGCCGGCCTGGCAGGCCCAAACGGTCATCAGCGAATGCCAGTGGTTAGGCGTGGCGATACTTACGACGTCCACGCTTGGGTCGTCGAGCACCTTGCGGATGTCCTGCACCGTTTTGGGCTCATAACCACGTTTTTGTCGCACTTGCTTCACCTTGGCGGCAAACTGCCGCACGTCCGGATCGACCAGGTAGGCCACCTCCACGCCCGACATGCCCAGATAGGCATTTACGTGCGAGCCGCCGCGGCCGTGCAGCCCGGCTACGGCCACGCGGATGCGGTCGTTGGCCCCCAGCACGTTGCCGCTGGCCTTGGTTCCGCTGATGGCAAAGCTCCAACCGGCCAGTCCGGCAGCGGCCGTGGTTTGCAGAAAACGGCGGCGGGTGGTTCGACTCATGGCAGGCTCCTTGTTCGTGTTCGGCGGGTGGACGCCAGGCGGGTTCGATGGCCAGTTCGGGAAAAACGCAATTCGGCAGGACCGTTTCCCGGCGGCCGGGTTTCTTCCGGGACCGGGCTTTTCGGAAAGCGGCCCCATTATGTGCTTGGCGGAGCGAAAACACAAACTCTTTCGCTTTCTGTGGCCGCGTTGTCACAGCGCAGCGGGAACACTAAGATGCTAACAGGGACCGCAGTTGCGACCCAAAGCCACCGCTGCCATAGCGCCGGGTCGGGAGGAAGCGCACCCGGGCGGCATGTCTTGCGGCGGCGTTTTCTTTTCCTGCGACGAAGGGTGCGTCCATGTTCGATTCGCTGCAACAGGGGCTGCAACGAGCCTTCAAGCACATCACCGGCCAAGCCCGGCTGACCGAATCCAACATGCGCGAAGGACTGGAACTGGTCCGCCGCGCGCTGCTGGAAGCCGACGTCTCGTTCCCGGTGGTCAAGCAGTTCATGCAGCAGGTGAGCCAGCGGGCGTTGGGCCAACAGGTGCTCACCTCGCTGCGGCCCACCGAAGCGTTGATGCAAATCGTTTATGAAGAGCTGGTCAAGCTGATGGGCCCGGTGGACACGTCGATCCGCCTGGGCTCGTTCGGCAAGATTATGCTTTGCGGGCTCCAGGGGTCGGGGAAAACCACCACCTGCGCCAAGCTGGCCCGGCTGCTAAAAAAAGCCGGCAGGCGGCCGCTGATGATTGCCGCCGACTTGCAGCGCCCTGCGGCCATCCAACAACTGATCGTCCTGGGCGAACAGATCGACGTGCCGGTCTATGCCGACCTGGAAAGCAAAGACCCGGTGGCCGTCTGCCAGGCCGGAATCGCCGAAGCGAGGCAGCGCGACGCCGACGTGGTGCTCATCGACACGGCCGGTCGGCTGCACATCGACCAGGAGCTGATGAAGCAGCTTCAGGAAATCGACCGCCGCGTGCAGCCGGACCACTGCTTCCTGGTGGTGGACAGCATGACCGGCCAGGACGCGGTCAACAGCGCCAAGGCGTTCAACGACGCGTTGGAACTCAACGGCGTGATTATGACCAAGCTGGACGGCGACCAACGCGGCGGGGCCGTGCTGAGCGTCAAGGCCGTCACCGGCGTGCCTATCAAGTTCCTGGGTACCGGCGAACACATCCAGGAACTGGAGCCGTTCCAGCCCGAAGGAATGGCCAGCCGCATCCTGGGCATGGGCGACATGATGGAGCTGGTCCGCCGGGCGCAGATGGAAATGGACCGCGAAAAGCTGCGCCAGCAGGAAGAGGCCATACGCAAGGGGCAGTTTACGCTGGAGGACTTCCGCGGGCTGTTGCAGCAGACTTCCCGACTGGGGCCGTTGAGCAAGGTGATGGGACTGCTGCCGGGCATGGGTGCGCTGAAGGACATGATGGGCGACGTGGACGCGGATCGGGATTTTCGTCGCCTGCGGGGAATCATCGACTCCATGACCCCGGAAGAACGCCGCAATCCCAAAATCATCACTCACAGCCGCCGCCGCCGCATCGCCGCCGGGGCCGGAGTGCAGCCGCACGAGGTGAACGAGCTGATTAAACAGTTCGACGCGATGGCTTCCATCATGAAGCAGCTCAGCGGCAAAGGGCTACGGGAACGGATGCGGGCCGTGCAGGAAATCCAGCAGGCGATGGCGGCCAATCCGGCAGCAGCCCTGGGCCGGGCCAAGCGCGGGACGGGCAAACGGCTTTCGCCCAAGGAGCGAGCCAAGCTGCGAAAACAACGCGAAAAAGAAGCCCGGCGACGACGACGGTTGCAAAAACGCCAAAAGGGACGGTAACTAGAGGGACCGGCAACACGGGGCGGCACCACCAACAACGCAAGACGGACCTGCCCGGGGTGAAAGCGGAAGTTCTCACCAGCCTGGACCAACTGCAAGCCTCCCATCGCGGAGGGGCGGTGGCCGTGGGCAATTTCGACGGGGTGCATCGGGGACACCAGCGGATTGTGGCCCATTTGGTTCAACAGGCCCGACGTGCCGGAGGACCGGCGGTCATTTTTTCGTTCGATCCGCACCCGGCCGCCGTGCTGCGTCCGGAACAGCCTCCGCCCCCCCTTTGCTGGCCGCGGCGCAAGGCCCAACTGCTGGCCCAGGCCGGAGCCCAGGTGATTGTGCTCTATCCGACCAATCGGGAACTGCTGGACCTGGAACCAGAAGCGTTTTTCCGGCAGATCGTCGTCGACGCTCTGGGAGCCCGGGCTATGGTGCAGGGGAGCAATTTTCGCTTCGGTCGCCAGCGGCGCGGGGACGTGGAACTGCTGGCCCGATTGTGCGAAGAACACCACGTTCGCCTGAGCGTAATCGAGCCGGTGCGGGTGGATCATCTGGTGGTGTCCAGCTCGCTGGTGCGGCGATTGCTCCAGCAGGGGAACGTGGCTCTGGCCGCCCGATGCCTGGGCCGTCCGCACCGCATCCGCGGACAGGTAGTTTCGGGACAGCGGCGCGGGGCCGAACTGGGCTTTCCCACGGCCAACCTGGAACAAGTGCCGGTGCTTGTGCCCGCCCCGGGCGTCTATGCCGCCTGGGCGTACACTGCCGCAGGCCACTACCCGGCGGCGGTGAACGTGGGCCCCAATCCCACGTTTGCCGAGCAACAGTTCAAAGTGGAAGCCCACCTGATCGGTTTCTCCGGCCGGTTGTACGGCCAGCAGATGGAGCTGGACTTCGTCGAGCGGTTGCGGCCCGTCGAGCAATTTCCCGACCCCCAGGCGCTTGTGCGCCAACTGGCCCAGGACGTACAACGGACCCCAACCCTGCTGGGCCGGAGTCCCTGGCCGCCCCAGCACGCGGAATCGGCCGAAAACGAATCCTGAGTGGCCGTGTGTTTCCGAGGCCCGGTTTTCGAGGAGACGTGCGCCATGCCGTGGCAACCGAAAAGCTTCCGCGGGGCGTTTTGCCTCCGAGGCACGCTGCCGCGAACCCTCGCCTGGACGGCGATGCTGTGGCTGGCATGTTCGGCCGTCGGCCAGGCCCAGGTCGCTTCCGGCGTTCCCGGCACCACGACGCTTGCCAACCCGGGCGTCCGCTACCGCAAAAGCCCCAAGCCCTACGTCGTTTTGCAGCGGGGGGACGTACGGGCCGTGGTGGCGGACAATTCGGCCGTGGACGACCAGGTGCTTCTCGGGCACCGGGCCGGCTACAGCGGCGTGGCCCATCTTTCCCATCGCAAACAGCCGCGGAACTTGTTCGTGCCGGCTTACGCCGGACTGAACTTCGAACACATTCACGACGGCACGACGCAGGACCGCGACGTGCTGTTCGAGCCGCGGCGCGTGCCGATGCAGTTGCGGATTATCGACCCCCACACTGTGGAACTCTACCAGGCGCCCACGCCTACCTGGCATCTGGAGTCGGCTACGCGGTACCAGTTGCTGCCCGACGGCACGATCCAGATGACCTTCGAGTGCATCCCGCGGCGGAAGGTGTTCCGCAACGGTTATGTGGGACTGTTCTGGGCCTCCTACATCCACCAGCCGGAGCAAAAGACAATCCACTTCCTGGGCGTTCCGGCCAATGAGCCCGACGCCGCGCCGCGTTGGATTGTCGGGCGCACGCCGCGGCACGGGGTGTGGTCCACCCACGTAGCCGTGGACGATACGCGTCGCTTTGCCCATGATGACCAGTTCCCGCTCTCCCTGGTGTTCAACCGTTCCCCCTACCGTTACACCGAGCCGTGGTATTACGGAGTGTGCCGCGGGATGGCCCTACTGCTGGTCTTCCGGCCGCAGGACCGCGTGCGGCTGACCCAATCGCCAAGCGGAGGCGGACGCGGCAATCCGGCCTGGGACTTCCAGTGCTTCATCCGGCCTTACGAGCCGGGACAGCTTTACCGTCTGGTGATGCGAGCCGTGTACGTTCCTTATGAATCGCCCGAGCAGATGAAACGACTGGCCCGGCACCACCTGAAACAGCTCCAACGGGTGCCGTGAGTGTCCGAGGCCGGCCCGCCACAAGGGCCGGGAACGCACGAGTTCGGCGAGCCACCGACTTCAGTCGGCGGAGCAACCGCGAGCCGGGAGCGTTAGCTCCCGGAGGACGGCACGGCCGCCGGCGACTGGGTGCTTCCGCACCAGGTAAGAATGGGCTTGCGGCTTGCGCCGTGCGCCTTGCGCGTGGAGCTTCCGCTCCGGTGCAAGAACAAACGCCAATACTTGCAACCGGCGAGCCGCCAGCTTTAGCTGGCGGAGAAGAAACAACGAGCGAGCGTTTCTTTTACGTCCCCGGACTGAAGTCCGGGGCTCGCCAGCCACACCACGGCACACACGGCGTGTACTCGCCGGAGGTCTGTCGGAACACGTTGAAGGACAAAACGCACTACCACGGAGAACCGCAACCATGATCCGCCTGGGAGTGAACATCGACCACGTGGCCACCGTCCGCCAGGCGCGGCGGACCAACGAACCGGACCCCATCTGGGCCGCCGTGCTGGCCGAACTGGGCGGAGCTGACGGCATTACGCTCCATCTGCGCGAAGACCGGCGGCACATTCAGGACCGCGACTTGCGGCTGCTACGCGAAACGGTGGCCGTGCTGCTGAACCTGGAACTGGCCTGTGAACCCGAAGTGCTTCAGATCGCCTGCCAGGTCCGCCCCGACCAGGCTACCCTGGTGCCCGAGCGCCGCGAGGAGATCACCACCGAAGGGGGCCTGGACCTGCTGGGGCAGCGTGAGCGGGTGGCCCGGGCCGTAGAACAGCTTCGCGACGCGGGGATTAAGGTCTCCCTGTTCCTGGACCCCGAAAAAGAACACATCCAGGCGGCCGCCGAGCTGGGAGTGGATGCCGTGGAACTGCACACCGGCGGCTACGCCAACGCCCGCGGTGAGGAACAGCAACGCCAACTGCACAAGCTGGTCCTGGCCGCCGAGGAAGTGCGTCGCCTGGGACTTGCGCTGCATGCCGGGCACGGACTTACCTATCGCAACGTGCATCCCGTGGCCGCCATCCCCGGCATGGAAGAGTTGAACATCGGCCACAGCATCGTTTCCCGGGCCATCATGGTCGGCATGACCCAGGCGGTGCGCGAAATGAAACAGCAGATGCTGTTGGCCGTTCAGCATCGGGAGCAGCCATAGGTGGCCCATCGAAAAAACCTACCTCGGGCGGTGGTGGCCGTGGTGCCGGACGGCCGGGGCCGCCTGCTGGTGGTGCGCCGCAGCCGGCAGGTGGTGGCCCCGGGCAAGCTTTGCTTTCCCGGCGGGATGCTTCACCCAGGCGAAACGCCCGAGGCGGCCCTGGTACGGGAGCTGCGCGAAGAACTCGCCGTGGAGGCCCAACCACTCCGCACCCTCTGGACCAGCACGGCTCCCTGGCAGGTGGAACTTACGTGGCTGCTTGCCCGCCTGGTGCAGCCGGAGAGCATCCGCCCCAATTCCGAAGAAATCGAAGCCGTGTACTGGATGACGCCGCAGCAGTTGCAGCAAAGCCCCGATCTGCTGGAGAGCAACCGCCCGTTCCTGGCCGCCTGGGCCCGCGGGGAATTGGCGCTGGATTGAAACTCTCGCAGCAGGACGCAGGGTACACTACGCTGAAAAAACATCCGAAGGGTTGGCCCGACCGCATCGCCTGTCCTTTGCGCCGTTGCCTCTTGCCACGCGACATTTCTCCACCTGGGAGTGCTTGCCATGCGCCGTCTCCTGTGCTGCGGGGGAGTTGCTATCCTGCTGCTGGTTGGGGCCGCGGCCTTGGCCGTTTCGCTGGCAAGTTCCCCGGGGGTTGAAGAACACACGATGCACTTTGCCGGCCGGGAACGCATCTACCTGGTGTATCTGCCCCCGAAGGCCCGCCGCCTGGCAGAGCAGCCCCGCGAGTCCCGCCGCGTGGAAAAGCTGCCGCTGGTGCTGGTCTTTCACGGGGGCGGCAGCACCGCCCGGCAGATTCTCCGCTTCAGCGGCTTTGCCGAGCTGGCCGAGCGGGAAGGGTTCCTTGTCGTCTGCCCCCAGGGAATCAACAAGCACTGGAACGACGGCCGCAAGAGCGAAGTATTCGCCGAGCAGGACCGCCGCATCGACGACGTGGCCTGGATCCGCGCCCTGCTGCAAAAGCTCCGGCAGGACTATCCGATGGACCCGCAACGCATCTACGCTGTGGGGATTTCCAACGGGGGGTTTTTCTGCCAGCGTCTGGCCGTGGAGCTTTCGGACCAGTTGGCCGCCGTGGCTTCGCTTACGGCCACGCTGCCCGAGCCGCTCCAGGACGCTGTGCCCCGGGCCCCCATCTCCGTGATGTTCATCAACGGCACCCAGGACCCCCTAGTGCCCTACGAAGGGGGCGAGGTGACGATCCGCTCGCTGCTGGGGCCGCTTGGCCGTTCGCTTCCGCTTCGTTCCCGGGGACGCGTGCTTTCCACCGATCAGGCCGTCCGTTTCTGGCTGCGGCATAACGGAATCCAAGCCCAAGGAGAAACGACCCCGTTGCCGGACCGGGCCCGGGACCAGTGCCGGGCCGAACTGCATCGCTACCGCGGCGGTCGCCAGGGCACCGAGGTGGTGCTGGTCAAAGTAATTGGCGGCGGGCACTGTTGGCCGGGCCGCAGACAATACCTGCCGGTGGAACGCATCGGTCGGGCGTGCCAGGACTTCAGCGCCACGGAACTCATCTGGAAGTTCTTTACCCGCTGCCGAAAGCAGCAGGCAAAGCCTGCCTCCCCCACGCCGAAGTAGGCACACTCAGTCCGAGAGAAAAACACCTTCCCGCACCCGGAAGCCGGTTTCCGCGCCGCCTCGGGCGGGGGTGGTTTCAGCCTGGCGGCGCACCGCTGAGGGAACACGGCCTGGTGGCCCTTGCCCGGAGACGACCCATGTGGCTTTTTCTGTTAGGCGTGAACGTGGGCGTGGCGCTGCTGTTGGTGGTGTTGGCCTTGCCGATGGTTCGCGGGGCGGTGGGGCCCAATCGCTGGTATGGGTTTCGCTGCCGCGAAACGCTGCAAGACGAAGAAATCTGGTACGCGGTCAACGCCTACTTCGGGCGTCGGATGGTGGTCATCGGCTTGCAGGTGGCCGTGGCGGCCGTGGTGCTTTACCTTGTGCCCGGGATGGACATGGTGCTCTACGGCCTGTTGCTTCCCGGTATGCTCTCCGCCGGCGTGATTCTGGCGGCCTTGCAGGCGTTGCGGATGGCCAAACGGATGGACCGCGAAAAACACTCCCGGCACCAGCCTGCACCTAAGGAGGAGTAGTCGGTCCGGTAGGGGCCGGGCTGTACCGATTCTGGCGATTTTGCGTTTTCTGCCGGATTTTTCGCCTGTGCCGGTTTTGTGTTCTATGCTTGAGCGAAGGGTTTGAGCGAAGGCCCGGCACGAAGTGTCAAGGGACCGGGGGATCGGGCCAACGGTCGGGGCCCTGCGCGGAACGGCCCCTTGGAAGTGCAGAAACACCGAAGACGGAGACCCGTATGCTGAACGGATCCCCCCACCTGAGCCTGCTGGTGGTGTTGTTGAGCTTGGGCGTGGCCCCCCTGTCCCTGGGCACCTCGCCTCTCGTGCGCCACGACCAGCCCGAGCCTCGGCCTGCGGTGCAGCACCGCCGGGGGGCTCCGCTGGTGGCCCAATCCGGCCAGCGGGAATCCCTGCCGCCGGAACTGCTTGCCCCGGTGGTCGTGACCGAAGTGCTGGCCCCGGACAAACTGGTCGTCCGAACCTCGCAAGGGCCGGAGCTGGTGCGGCTGCTGGGCGTGGATGCGATTCGCGCCCCCGGCTACCACGACGCCGTGCTGCATCAGCGCGGGATGGCTCTGCTGGCGGAACTGACCGTCGGCCATCAGGTGAACTTGCAGTTCGATCCTCGCTGGCAGCCCTACGATGCAGACGGGGACCTGTGCGCCTGGCTGGTGCGCACCCGGGACCATCTGCCGGTCAACCTGGAGATGGTCCGCCGCGGCTATCTGTTGCCCAGTCTGAAGCACCCAACCCGCTGGCACCCGCAGCTTCGGCAAGCGGCGGCCGCCGCCCGAATCCGGCTGGAAGACTAACCCGGCCGCGGTTACGACGGCTCGTAGAGAGCAAAAGCCCCGTAGCCGACCACCTCATTGCGCGGGCCGGCCGTATCGCCCGAGTTGCGCAAGTCGAGCAACTGCGCCTCGCATCCTCGCCGGCGCGCTTCGGCCAGCACGCCCCGTAGCGCGTAGAAACCGCAGGCCGCCTCGGGCGAAAGCGACTCGGCGGCCAGATGCACAATCTGCTCGGCGGTGTGGCGATCCACTTGCCGGGCCACCTCGTAGGGCAGGTAGTGGCTCAGATCGCTGCTTACCACAAGCAGCGTCTCGTCTTCGTCCCAAACAGTAGCGGCCACTTGTTGGGCTTCTTCCAGGGGACATCGGGCCACCACCAGTGGCACCAGCGGTCGCGTGCCGAGCACCTTGGCCAGAAACGGCAGTTGTACTTCCAGACTGTGCTCTTTGCGATGGGCGGCGGCGTTGGGATGGGCCAGTCCTCGGGTCTGTAACATTTCCAGCGTGTCCAGCTCTACCGGGAAAGTGCCCAGCGGACATTCCCACTGGGCATACGGGGCAAACAGCGCTCCGCCGGAAGCCGCATGGTGGGCCGTGCCCAGCAGCACCACGCGCCCAATACGTTCTGCCCACGGTTCCAGCAGCACATAGCCGCTTGCAGCCACCGGGCCGGAGTACACGTAACCGGCGTGCGGCACCACCAGGACCTTGGGACACCGTCGGGCCGGAGCCACCCGGTCGCGTGCCTGTTCCAGATACCGGCGAACCAGGCGGCGCAACGCCACGGGGTCGGCCGGATAGAATAAATTGGCCACTGCCGCCGGTCGGGATTGCATGGCTTGGCAATCGAAAAACGCGGTGGTACGAGCCGCCGGTCGTTGTTCCTTTGCGTTGTTGTTCCTTTGTCGTTTGTTTTGTATTGTATGGGCGCCGCAGCCAAGGCGCAGAGCCCGATGGCCGAAAAACACACAATCGCGTCGGACCACTTGGATGCTTCCACAGTGTATCCGGGCCGGTACTGGCACCGCCTGGATTCCACCTGGGTCCAGTGCGACCTGTGCCCGAGGTTTTGCCGCCTGCGCCAGGGGCAGCGGGGCTTTTGCTTCGTGAGGGCGTGCCATCAGGGCCAGGTAGTGCTGACCACCTACGGCCGCAGCAGCGGGTTTTGCATCGACCCGATTGAGAAAAAACCCCTGTACCACTTCCTGCCCGGCACCCCGGTGCTTTCCTTCGGCACGGCCGGATGCAACCTGGGCTGCAAGTTCTGCCAGAACTGGGACATCAGCAAAAGCCGCCAGGACGACAAGCTGGCCCGGCAGGCCACGCCGGAACAGATTGCCCAGGCGGCCGCTGCCCTGGGCTGCCGCAGCGTGGCCTTTACGTACAACGATCCGGTCATCTTTCTGGAGTACGCCGTCGATGTGGCCCGAGCCTGCCATGCCCGTGGCGTGCGGACCGTGGCCGTAACAGCCGGGGAAATCTGCGCCGAGCCGCGCGAGGAGTTCTTCGCCCACATGGATGCGGCCAACGTGGATCTGAAGGCGTTCAGCGAGGAGTTCTATCGCAAAATCTGTAGCGGCCACTTGCAGCCGGTGCTGGAAACCCTGGAATACATCAAGCACCACACGCAGGTGTGGTTGGAAATCACCACGCTGTTGATTCCGGGTCTGAACGACTCGGACGAGGAACTGCACCGGATGGCCGACTGGGTGCGGGAACACCTGGGCCCGGATGTCCCCTGGCACTTTACGGCGTTTCACCCGGACTGGAAGCTGACCGACCGGCCGCCCACTCCGCCGGAGACGCTTCGCCGCGCGCGGCGCATCGCGCTGCGGCACGGCATGCGTTACGTCTATACCGGCAACGTGCACGACGTGGAGGCCGACACCACGTACTGCCACGGCTGCGGGCAGGAGCTAATCGTGCGGGACTGGTTCCGGCTGCTGCGTTGGAATCTTACCCCGGAGGGCACGTGTCCCCGGTGCGGCTTGCCGTGTGCAGGCGTGTTCGAGGCGGCCCCGGGCCACTGGGGGCCCCGGCGGCAGGTGGTCGATCCGGCCCAATGGGCCGCGCAGGGATAATGCCCTCGCTGCGGCCAGAGTGCCCGAGCCGTAGTCATTGAACACACCAGCAGCAGAGCCTGCTTGGCACTTCGGCGAGCCCCGGACTTCAGTCCGGGGAGAGCCAATGTTTTGGCATTTATTCTTGCCTTGGTGCGGAAGCACCCAGTGGATGCGGACCTGCCGCCTCCGCCGACTAAAGTCGGTGGCTCGCCGGGTGCCGATTTGCGATTAGCGATAAGAGCGAGCTGCCGATTACGAATCACGAGTACGAGTACGAGGACTATGAACGCTTGCTTTTCCGTTGGAGCGGAAGCTCCCGGCGCAAGGCGCAGGACGCAAGCCGCAAGCCCATTCTCGGCCGGAGCGGAAGCTCTCCCCCCATCTCCCCACACCCCCAAGCCTCCACG
>WFOE01000173.1 GCA_015488215.1 Planctomycetales bacterium | reverse complement strand
TCCCGCGACTGGTTTTCTGCTAGATACCGCCGGACTTTCCGCCCCGTGGCCGTCCGGCAGGACGGCGGTGGAGCAGGCGGAATGCGGGCAGAAGTGCTTGCGATGGCAACGGTCCCTTGACGCTGTGGGAAACCGGTTCGATGAACCCTTCGCCTCAACACGCCCCGTCGCCGGAACCTTCCCTGCCGTCCGCGCCGCGGCTGACTCGTGCCCGGCTCGTCGCAGGCACGGTGGCCCTGGTGCTGCTCGGGGGCGTGGGCAGCGGCGTGCTATGGCACGTGAAAGCCCGCTCCCAGCACGAACACCGGCAGCTTGCCCAGGCCGAAAGCCGGAGTGCGGCCGCTTCGCAAACAGGGCGGGAAGAAAAATCCGCCGCCGATTCGAAAGCAAAGCCGGCCCGGTCCCAATCGGGATTGTGGTCTTCGGCCCGCTGGGATTCCAAGCAACACCACGATTCCAGCCAACACCACGCCGAAGCGGACCCCCGCAGCCGACTTTCGCCGCTGGAAGACGCCCGCGAGCCGGAAAACGCCCCCGGGCAGGAACCTCCGCCGGTCAAAGGCCCGCCCCCCGGCGGCCAGAGTACGCGCGTGCGCGTAATCCAGGTCTCGGACAAAGGGCAGCAATCTCCGCCGCCGCAGGAGCAGCGTGGGGGAAAGGCTTCCCCGCCGGCGGCCCCGCCGTTCCCTCCGCCAGGCAGCCTGCCGGGGCAGGCCCAGTCGGGCCCGGCTACCGAGCAATCTCCGCCCACTCCCCCGTTTCCGCCGCAAGGCCCTCCTTCGGCCTCCGCGATTCAGGGGCAACCGGCAGCCCCGGGGCAGATGTTGCCTGGGCCAGAAAGCCCGGCCGCACAAAACGCTGCGCAACAGGCGCAGCTTCCGCCTTCGGCTTCGCGGCAACAACGGCAACTTCCCGCAGCAGCGACAGGGCAAGCCCCGGGGGCTTGGGGTAGCCCTCCTTCGGCCCCACAGGCGCCTTCGGCCGGGTTGCCTGGGGCGGCATCCGGACCTTCGGCCCATCAGCATGCCGAGACTCCTGCTCAAACTGCGCCCAAACCTCCTGGCAGTGCCGCATCGCTTCTGGAACAAGCCGCCGGCTCGGATGGTCCTCTACCGCTAGGGGATATCCCCCCACCGGCCCATGCCGCCAGAGAACAGCAAGCCCCCCGGGGCGTTTCGCCGCTTCCGACTCAGGGGCCGGCATCCGCTTCGGCCGCCCAGCAAGCGGGCGGACCAGGAGCGTTCGATCCGTTCGCCCATCCTCCCGGCTCGCTCCCAGGAGCCCCGCAGCCGGTGCCTCCGACAAGCCAGGTCGGGCAGGAGGGGTCGGCCCTTTCGACCGCAGACCGGGATGAGTCCGCGACCGGACTGGCCCCCTCGGGACCGGAGTCCGGCCCGCTGGGCACGGGACTGCCCAACCGCCAGTGGGAAGGCCCGCAGACGGCCAGCGTGGAGATCGAAAAACAAGCTCCCGAAGAAATCCAGATTGGCAAACCGGCGGTGTTCGTCGTGCTGGTGAAAAACACCGGCCGGGTGCCGGCCACGGATGTCGAGGTGATCGACCTGGTGCCCAAGGGTACGCGGCTGCTGCAAACGCGGCCTGCAGCCCGCGTGATGCCCGGGGGCCGCGTGGTCTGGCAACTGGACGTCATCCAGCCGGGCGAGCAGCGCCAGGTGCAGATGGAAGTGCTGCCCCTGGTGGAAGGGGAAGTCGGCTCGGTGGCCACCGTGCGCTATTCGGCCGCAAGCTCCGCTCGCACCGTGGCCACGCGACCCGAGCTGCGGCTCCAGGTACAGGCGCCGCGCAAGGTCCACGTGGGCAATGAGGTGACGCTCCAGATTACCATCACCAATCCCGGCACCGGACCGGCCACCGGCGTGATCCTGACCGAGCATGTGCCCGAAGGGCTGCAACACCCCATCGGCAACGTGCTGGAGTACGAAGTAGGCGACCTGAAACCCAAAGAAACCCGGCAACTGGAACTGACGCTCAAAGCGGTCAAGCCCGGCCGGGTGATTAACCACCTGGTGGCCCGCGGCGACGGACAACTGCGCGACGAGGCCCGAAACCCCATCGAAGTGATCGCCCCCGATCTGCGCGTGGCGGTCAAAGGTCCGCGGTTCCGTTACCTGGAGCGCGAGGCCACCTATCAGATCACCATCAGCAATCCCGGCACGGCCCCGGCCAAGGAGATCGAGCTGGCCGCACAGATTCCGCCGGGATTCAAGTTCCTGGAAGCGAACAACTACGGGGAGTTCGACGCCAACACCCGCACCGTTTACTGGTCGTTGGTGGAGCTGCCGCCGGGCCAGTCCGGCACGGTAACGCTCCGCCTGCGGCCGGAGGAATCGGGCCAACACGAGCTGCTGGTGGAAGCCAAGGCCCAGCACGACCTGATTCACCGCGTGCAGCATCGTATCAAGGTGGAAGGCGTGGCCGCGTTGCGGTTCGAGGTGGCCGACATCGACGACCCGGTCGAAGTCGGCGGCGAAACCTTCTACGAAATCACCGTGGTCAACCAGGGCACCAAAGCCGCCACCGAAATCCAACTGGTGGCCCTGTTGCCCGAAGGGTTGCAACCCATCGGCGCCCAGGGCCCGGTGCGGTTCCGCATCGCGGGACGACAAGTGCTGTTTGACCGCCTGCCGCGGCTTTCGCCCAAGGCGCAAACGACCTATCGCATCCGCGTGCGCGGCGTCCGCCCAGGGGATCACCGCATCCGGGTGCAGATGGTCAGCGCCGAGCTGCGCGCCCCGGTGGTCAAGGAAGAAAGCACACGGGTGTTCGGGGATCCGGAACCGTAACTTCCCGCGTCAACTCAGCGGCTTTCTCGGGCCTGGCGGACCATTTCCACGTATTGGGCCGCCAGACGGCGGATTCCTTCCAGATCGCCGTTTTGGATCATCGCCTGCGGAGCCAGCGACGAGCCGGCTCCCAGGGCGAACGCTCCGGCTTGCAGGAACCGCGGGCCGGTTTCCAGGTTCACCCCGCCGGTGGGAAGCAAGCGCACCTGGGGCAACGGACCGCGCAGGGCTTTCAGATAGCCGGGCCCCAGCACGTCGGCCGGAAAGATTTTCACCACGTCGGCTCCCGCCTGCCAGGCGCGCACCACCTCCGTGGGCGTGAAGGCCCCAGGCATGCACACCACGCCGTAGCGGAGGGCCACATCCAACACATCCGGAGCAAAGTGCGGCGAGACGAGGAACTGAGCCCCGCTGAGCAGCGCCGCCCGGGCGGTTTCTCCGTCGAGCACCGTTCCGGCTCCCAGCAACACCTGGTCGCCAAGCCGGTCGGAAACCTGTTCCAGCACCCGATGTGCCCGGGGGACGGTGAAGGTGATCTCGATGACCTTCACGCCCGCTTCGGCCAGCGCGTGGCACACGTCGGCCAGCGGGTCGGGCCGGGGGAAGCGGAGAATGGCCACCAGGCCGGTTTGTTCGATCAGTTGCAGTTGGGCCAGTTTGTCCACGGGGCGCTGCATCTCCTTGTCAGGCAACGGGTTGCTTGCTCTGCTAGCCGTTCGGGAAAAGTCCACCCCGGCCAGGTGTCCCGGCAAAAGGCGGGCGTTTTGTGGTGCCGATTATAGCGGGCCCGCGGGCCGTGTCGAACAAGCCGCGCTGGACCTCTGCAACGTCTTGCGCCATAATCCCTTGAGGGCGAATTGGAGAGGGCTCCCGCGGTGTGGTCCGAGCGATTTGCCGAGTTTTTGCAAACTCCGACCGCCCAACTGGTCATCTGGAGCGGTGTTCTGGTGGGGGTGGTGGTCGTAGGATTTTACGTGATCAGCAAATTTCGTCCTACTCGGGACAACGAGAGTTACTCCACCAGTGATTGGATTACGCATTTCCGGGAATTGCACGCCAGCGGTGTGCTGGCCGAGGAAGAATTCCGAACAATAAAAACGAAGCTGGCCCGCCAGCTCCAGGAGGAACTGGAGTTGGGGCCGGCCGGTACCGGATCCGCTTCGGCTCCGACTTCCCCGGAGGAATCGGCCTCCGAAGGCAAGCCTGACTCGGAGAACGAAGCGGAATCCGAACCCTCTTCTTCCGGCAACGGAGCGCCGGAGTAACACAGTTCGCATGTCGTCGCCCTCGCCCCCAGCGGGCGGTGCGGTCACGGATGCCCACGGCCAACACGGCCCGACGTGCGCTCAACCCTCGTGTGTTTGCGTCCTCAGTCCTGGCACCTGCCGTGAGTCAGCACCGGGTGCGGTCGATACGCCGAAAGGAGAGAGCATGCCATCGGGTCGGGATATGAACGTCGGCCGTCGTGACGGTGGGAACAAACGCAACGCCTTTTGCTCCTTTTGCCGCAAGAGCTATCGCGACGTGGGCCCCTTGGTGGAAGGCCCGGGCGACGTGTTCATCTGCGGCGAATGCGTCGATCTGTGCCAGTCCATCCTGGAACAGGAACGCCGCCGCCGCGGAGCCACCAAACCGCTGTTTACCCACATCCCCACGCCGCGGGAAATCGTCGAACACCTGGACCAGTACGTCATCGGCCAGGAGCACGCCAAGCGGGTGCTGGCCGTGGCCGTGTACAACCACTACAAGCGGCTCAGCCTGGGCGCCGACGACGGCGACGTAGAGCTGGAAAAATCCAACATCCTGCTCATCGGACCCACCGGCAGCGGCAAGACGCTGCTGGCCCGCACGCTGGCCAAAATCCTCAACGTCCCCTTCGCCATCGGGGATGCCACCACGCTGACCGAAGCCGGTTACGTGGGCGAGGACGTGGAGAACCTGCTGCTGAAGCTGCTCCACGCGGCCGACTTCGACCTGGAAGCCGCGCAGCGGGGAATTCTCTACATCGACGAAATCGACAAGATTGGCAAAACTTCGCACAACGTCTCCATCACCCGCGACGTCTCCGGCGAAGGCGTCCAGCAGGCGCTGCTGAAGATGCTCGAAGGGACCGTGGCCAACGTACCACCCCAGGGTGGCCGCAAGCATCCCGAGCAGCACTACATCCAGATGGACACCAGCAACATCCTGTTCATCTGTGGCGGGACGTTCGTCGGACTGGAAAAGATCGTCGCCCGGCGGCTCGGGCGCCGCGCGATCGGCTTCAACCAGGGACCGCAGCGCGCTCCCGGAGAGGCCGACTTGGCCGAACTGCTCCCGCAAGTTACCAGCGACGACGTGCTGGAGTTCGGCATGATTCCCGAGTTCGTCGGCCGATTGCCCGTGCTGGCCACACTGGCCCCGCTACGCGAGGAAGAGCTGGTCCGCGTGCTGACCGAGCCGCGCAACGCCCTGGTCAAGCAGTACCAGAAGCTGTTCCAGATGGAAGGGGCCGAGTTGGAGTTCACCCCCGGGGCGCTGAAGGCCATCGCCCGCAAGGCCCTGAGCCGCGACACGGGGGCCCGGGGACTGCGAGCGGCCGTCGAAGACATCATGCTGGACATCCAGTTCAACCTGCCCGAAGTGGGCCGCGACCAGCGCTTCGTCATCGACGAAGACGTAGTGCTGGGGCGCCGTCCCGCAGTCCCGCTTCCGCAAAAGAAGAGCAAAACGGCGTAGCTCTCCCCACGCTCTTGCCCACATGCCACGACTCGCCTGTCCCGGCCGGTCCTCCCGGTCCGGGACGTTTTTGTTTGGGGCAAGTTTTCCCGGTCGACGGGCTTTCCGGACTTGGCTTTCCGCCGGGACGGCGACGCTGGGACTTCGGTGCGGAAGCTCCCAGTGGCCGGCGGCCCTGCCGTGCTCCGGGACTGATGCTCGCGGCTCGCCGAATGGC
>WFOE01000172.1 GCA_015488215.1 Planctomycetales bacterium | reverse complement strand
GGGTTCTGACACCGGGGGGTTCTGACACCGGGGCGCGTCGAAACACCACCGGTTTGCCAAGGCGCCGAAGTCTTGTGGCCGGTTATCCCTGGCCGGAGTCGGCTTTTGCCACGGCGGGAAAACGCAGCGTGAACTGGGTACCCCGGCCCGGCTCGCTCTGCACCTGGATTGTGCCGCCCAGGGCTTCGACGATTTTTCGGGCCGTGGGCAGTCCCAAGCCGCTGCCGCCCGGCTTGGTGGAAAAAAAGGGTTCGAAAATCCGGGCCAGGGTTTTTTCGTCCATTCCCGGGCCAGTGTCGATCAGGTCCACGGCCACCCAGTCCCCGTCGCGTCGCGTGCGCACTTCGAGCCGCCCCCCCTGCTCCATCGCCTGCAACGCGTTGAGCAGCAGGTTCATGATGGCCGCCCGCAGATACTGCCGGTCGATGCGCACCGGGGGCAGGTCCGAATCGAACAACTGGACCACCTCCACGCCGTGCCGCCGGGCCTGAGGGGCCAGGAACTCCAACAGCTCTTCCAGAAAGCGGTCCAAGGGATATTCTTCCAGGTTCTGCGGCTGGGCCCGGGCAAACCCGAGAAAATCGTCCAGCAGGCTTTGCAGCCGCCCGCATTCCCGCTGTACCCGCTTGATCCGCTCCAACGCGCGGCGTTCCCGCTGGTTCTGCGGCTGGGCGAAGTCTTCGGCCAGTAGCTCCACGTTCATGCTGATGGTTGAGAGCGGGTTTTTAATCTCGTGGGCCAACTGGCCGGCCAGGGTAGCAATCTCGGTGTACTGGTCCTGTAACCGTTTTTCTTCCGGAGTGGTCATAGGAAGGGGCCAACGCAGCTCATGGGGAAAATCTGGTCTGGAACGTCCCGGGTTCCGGACCGCCAGGGATTATCGTAACGTGCCGCGTCGCGGTGCTCCACGCGCCGTGCCGAAGGAAGTGACCGCCTGTGGCCGCTATTGCCCGGTGCGGGCGATTGGCCCCCGTCCGGTGATGGCAGGGCGGCGCTCCCCCTGTCCTCCGGCACAAGAATCCGATACGCTCCAGCCGAAAGCGGCCGTTTTTTTTGGTGAAGTCCCCGTTGTGGAATTGTCCCGATGAACCCACGCCATCTGCTCCAGGTTGCTTGCCAGGCGGCTCAGTCCGCAGGCGAAGTGCTGCTTGGGCACTTCGGCCGCCGCCAGCGGCTGGTGCAAAAGGAACAAAGCTACAACCTGGTCACCCAGGCCGACGTGGAAGCCGAACAGGCCGTGCTTCGGTTGCTCCGGCGGCAGTTCCCCGACCATGCCGTGCTGGGCGAAGAAACCCAGGACGAAGTGGACCCGGGGGCGGAATACCTCTGGATTGTCGATCCGCTGGATGGGACGAACAACTTCATTCACGGTATTCCGCACTTTGCCGTCTCGATTGCCTGCGCCAAGCGGGGAGAACTGCTCTGCGGCGCCATCTACAATCCGGCCACCGGCGACTGGTTCACCGCGTTGCGAGGCCAGGGAGCCTGGCACAACCGCCGTCTGGTGCGCGTGGGCCGGGAAACCCGGCTGGACCAGGTGCTGGTCGGCACCGGGTTCTACTACGACCGAGGGCGAATGATGAAGGCCACGCTTCGGGCCCTCGAGGAGCTGTTCCAGCACCATATTCACGGGCTGCGGCGTTTCGGCACCGCCTCGCTGGACCTGACGCTGGTGGGTCGCGGCTGCTTCGGGGCGTTTTTCGAATACGAACTTTCCCCCTGGGACTTTGCCGCCGGGGTGCTGTTCGTTCGCGAAGCCGGCGGGCGGGTAACTACCTGCCGCGGCGAGCCGCTGCCGCTGCGGCGTTGCAGCCTGCTGGCTTCCAACGCGGGAGTGCACCAGCAAGTGCTCCGCATCGTGCAACGACATCACCCATAACACGGGGATTTTCCGGGAACTTTTCCCCGCCCGAGCTCGACCAAACCGGTAGAACCACTCTTCCCGGGTGGGAGCTTGGGCCGCAGGGACGTTTTGCGGCACCCATCTTCCTGCTTTTCAAGGAGTTACGGCATGTGGCGCATCGTCTTCCCGACGGCGTTGGCCCTGGTACTGCTTGGTTCCGGGGCGGTTCTGGCCCAGGAAAAGTCCTCGCCGGCCCCCAAGTCCTCGGCGGCAAAGACCGCGGCCCCCAAGGTGCAGATTGCCGTGCTGCTTGATACCAGCAACAGCATGGACGGACTGATCAACCAGGCGCGGGCGCAGATTTGGGAAATCGTCAACCAGATGGCCCGGGCTCGCCTGGAAGGCCGGGAAGTCCACCTGGAAGTGGCTCTGTTCCAGTACGGCAACGACTCTCTACCGGCCAAGGAAGGTTTCATCCAGCTTGTGGCTCCCTTTACCGACGACCTGGACCTGATTTCGGATAAACTGTTCGCTCTGAAGACCAACGGCGGCAGCGAATACTGCGGCATGGTCATCCAGAAGGCCCTTCAGCGGCTCCGGTGGAGCGACAACCCACAAGACCTGAAAATGATCGTCATCGCCGGCAACGAGCCGTTCACCCAGGGGCCGGTCGATCCGTTCCAGGTCTGTTCCGAGGCGATCAAGCGCGACATCACCGTAACGACCATCCATTGCGGTCCGCGGGCCGAAGGAGTCCGCACCGGCTGGGAAAAAGGAGCCCGACTGGCCGACGGTTCCTATATGAACATCGACCAGAAGGCCGAGGTGGCCATCGCCACCCCGTTCGACAAAAAGCTGGCCCAACTGGGCGTGGAGCTGAACAAGACGTACGTCTTCTACGGTTCGCGGGAACAACAACAAGCCCGGGCCAAGCTGCAACTGGTTCAGGACCTCAACGCCCGCAAGCTGGGAGCGCCGGTGGCGGCCAACCGGGCGGCGGCCAAGGCTTCGGGACTGTACCGGAACGCCCAGTACGATCTGGTGGACGCGGTCCAGCAGGGCAAAGCCGACCTGAAAAAGCTGAACGAAGAAGAGCTGCCACCGGAACTGAAAAAGCTTTCCCCCGAGCAGCGTAAGGCTTATATCGAGAAGATGGCCAAGCGCCGCAAGGAGCTGCAAGAACAAATCCGCCAACTGGACCGCAAACGACGCCAGTGGCTCTCCAAGCGACGCAAAGAACTGGCCCAAAAGGGCAAGAACACGTTCCAGGACGCGGTGCTTCAGGCCCTGCGGCAGCAAGCCGCTCGCAAACGCCTGGTGCTGCCCGTGGAGTAGTATGGAGCGGCTTTGGGCAATCGAACGGTTTTCGCCTACCGAATCGTTTTCCGGGAGACGCTTTCCATGAAACGAACCACGACGCTCCTGGCGGCCATGCTGGTGCCGGTACTTGTCGGCGCAGTTGCTTCTTCCGCCCAGGCGTGCTTTTGCATCTGTTATCCCTACCGGCCGCTTCAGGTGTGGGAAGACCACGTGGAAGTGGTAATTCGGGACCAGGTGTGCACCAAGACCTACCGCGTGGTGTTTTACAATCCCAACTCGCACGGCGTGCAGGGGGCCACGGTTTACATGGAGTTGGAACGAGGAGCCAAGGTGGAGAACCTGGTCGTCTCCTGGGGCAACAAGCGTCTGCGGGCCGACGTTCTGGAAGCTGAAGAAGCCAAGAAACTGCTCGAAGAAGCGTTGAAAAAAGGCGTCTCGCCCGCCGTGCTGGAAAGCTACGGCAAGAACCTGATTCGCATCCAGGTGCCCCGAGTGGGCCCCGGGGCCAAGGTGCAACTGGAACTCTCCTACACCACCGTGCTGGAAAGCCAGAACGGACTGGTGCGGCTGCAACTGCCCAACACCAAGCCCAAAGGGTTGGTGAGCCCAATCCAGCACGCTTCGGTGCGGGTCAAACTGTTCAGTTCCCGGCCCATCAAAAACGTCTATTCGCCCACGCACCCAATCCGCTTCGAGGAATCCGACGAAGCGGACCTGGTTGTCCTCTGGGACGAAAAGGAAGTGCTGCCGCAGCACGCCTTCGTGCTCTACTACCAACAGGACCCCTCGCCGGTGGGCGCCACGCTGCTGGCCTACCGCGAACTGGACGAGGAGGGCTATTTCCTGCTGATGCTCTCGCCCACGCTGGGTCGGCAAGGCGAGCAGCTCCGCCGCCGAGTGCTGCCCAAGGACGTGGTCTTCTGCGTGGACACCAGCGGCTCGATGCTGCAAGAGGGCAAGATGGAACAGGCCCGCGAGGCGCTGCGCTACTGCCTGAAGCACTTGCGCCCGCAGGATCGGTTCAACGTGGTGCAGTTCAACACCCAGGTCAAGCAGTTCCGCCCGGGGCTGGTCCCGGCGAATAAGGAAAACGTCGAGGCGGCACTGGCCTACGTGGATTCGCTGCGTGCCCGAGGCGGCACGGCCATGGCCGAAGCCTTGCAGCGTTCGCTGGCCATGCTGGAAGAACAAAAGCCGCAGCGCGTGCGGATGATCTTCTTTTCCACCGACGGCTATCCGACCATCGGGCTTCGCGATCCGGACAAGCTGCTCTGGCAGTTCACCAAGGCCAACGCCCACGGCGTGCGGCTGTTCGTCTTCGGCCAGGGGATGGACGTCAACGCCCGGCTGCTGGACCTGCTTGCGTTGCAAAACCGCGGGGCAGCCGAGTATCTGCTGCCGCAGGAAAACCTGGCCCAGAAAATCCGCCACTACTTCGACCGTGTGGGCGCTCCGCTGCTGACTTCGGTGCAGGTGGAGTTCGATTCCGCCGCCCAGGTGGCCGACGTGTTCCCGCAAAAACTGCCCGATCTGTTCTACGGCCAACAGTTGATCGTGGTGGGTCGCTACCGCGGGGTGGGTCCGGCCCGAATCAAACTGCGCGGCCAGGGCCCCCAAGGCGCGCAGGAGCTTGAGTACCGGGTGGAGTTTCCCGAGTTCACCGAAGAGGAACACCTGGCGTTCGTGGGCCGGGTCTGGGCCGGGCACAAGGTCGATGCCCTGCTGGCCGAGCTGCGCGTCCAGGGCAAGCCGGACCAGAAGCTGATCGACCAGATTACTTATCTGGCCAAACGGTTCGGCATCGTAACGCCTTACACCAGCATGTTGCTGGCCCAGGGGCCGCAACTGCCCCGGGGAGGGCGGCCCGCCCCGGTGCCGCTGGCCGGGGTGCTGCGCCGCCAGGTGCAGGAACAGTTACAACAGGACAGAGCCGCGGCCGGAGCGGCCAAGGCGGCCCAATTCCACAACGCCCGAGTCCTGAACGCCATGCGGCAGCGTCTGGCCGACCAGGGAGCCGCCGCGGCGTTCGATCTGGCCGCCTCGGAACTGGCCGAAACGAAAACCGGCCGGAAAGTGGTTTCTGCTCCCATTCAGCAGGTGGGCGGTGTTACCTTCTTCAATCGCCAAGGCACCTGGTACGACAACCGCTTTCCCGGTGACAAGACTTCGGTGAAGCGTATCCGGATTGGTTCGCCGGAGTTCTTCCAGCTCCTGCGGCGCAAGCCCCAACTGGCCCGCATTCTGGCCCTGGGCGACGTGGTACTTCAGATCGACGGCACCTGGTACCACGTGCTGCCGAACCGGGAAAAGAACTGAGCTCCCTGGGCTCGGCTGACCGGAAACATCAGGCCCTCGGGGAATCGTTGGCCTTGCCGTCTGACCGGGGACTTCCCTCCCCAGAGCGGGAATCCCCCGCCGCCCAAAACAACACTTGCTCTCCCCGGTCTGCCACCTGAGGAGAGCAAGGATGTTTTTCATCGTCTGTCGGCCACCGGTATCCTCTGGCTCACGGTGCGGGCGAGTTGTGCGGGGCGAGCAGAGGCTGGTCGGTGGATTGCTACGGACCGATGTCCGGCGGGTTGGGATTGAAGAAGTCACGCGGCCCGCGGTTGGTGTAGTAGGGATAAGCCACCGCTCCCATGGCAGGTTGTCCCGGCACGGGATTGGCAATTGGCTGTCCGTCCGGCCCAATCTGGCAACCGGCCGCGGTGCACACGGGACTATCGCCCGCTCGGCCCCAGTGCGTGGACGGCGTGGCCCGATGACGCCACTTGCGAGCTTTCTTCACAAGCGCCATGGGACCCATCGTCCAGTCACATTCGGGGTCGGCGAAGGTAGGATCGGTTTCGTTGAAGAAGAACGGGTTGCAGCAACCCGGGGCCACGGCCAACGTGGCCAGAACGCAGAGCGAAAGCACCATGCGCTTCATCGCCGGATTCCTTGTTGGGGTGATAGCACCGGGACCCGGGATCGCCGGCCAGCTCGAAGCGGCTTCGCAGCGGCGCATCCCCGGGCAGGAGGTTCGTTCTTAGGGCGTTATCGGCCGGTGGAAAAATCAGAGTCCAACAATTCGTTGCAGCGGCTACCGCAGCCACACTCGGCAAGAGGGCCAGAAATCACCCGAGCGATAGAACCGAAAAAGTTTTCCCAGGCCCTCTGCTTTTACTCCTGCCACCCCCTTCACTCTGCGGAATGTGAAGGCCGAGGCCCGCGACTTGTTGCTCTCCTTTGCGGCTTTGCGGCCAAACAGCCAAGCTAGCAGGCCACTTCGTGCAGTCTGTTGAGGATTAGCTCGGCGATTTCGGGCCAGAGTTTTCGCGCCTGGGGTTCCAGCACGCGGAACGTCGCCTGGAACTTGGCCACGGCCTGGGTTCGCTTCGGGAGAGGCAGCGAAGCCACGTCGGCCAGGTTTTCCAGCAGGTCGGCCAGCTTGATCGCCAGCACGTGTTCGTCGCCGTGGAGCAGTTGCTCGTGGTATTGGCGTTCCCTTTCCGGTTCGGGAAGGCGTTTGTCCTTGCTGAGCCGGGCCACCAGATCGGCCACCCGAGGGCCGAACTGCTGTTGCAAATCGTCGTAGTCCACCGTGGTGTCTTCGATCACGTCGTGCAGCACCCCAGCGGCCAGCACCTCCGCGTCGCGGATGCCGAACAGGTGCTCCAGCAGCCAGCCGACCCGAACGGCGTGGCTCACATAGGGCGTGCGGCCATCCTTGCGCAGTTGCCCTTGGTGGGCCTGAGAGGCCAGCGAAATGGCCCGAGCCACCAGGAACCACCGCTGGTAGATTTCGCCTGGCGAGCAAGCGTCCATGGGAGTTTGTTCCCCTGTTGGCGAGAAACAAAAGGGGTTGTGGTGCTTTCCTGGCGGAACGCGGCCGTCCCAAGGGGGGCCCCTGTCGGTCTCGGCGGTGCGCTTGTTACTTTCCCTGTCCGCTGGAACTTTCAAGCACGCCGGGGATGGGATGGTCCAGGTAGCGCCAGTTTTTCAAGAACGAAATCAGATCCGCCATTTCTTGCAAGGTCATTTGTCGTTCCAGCCCTTCGGGCATGAGCGACACCCCGTTGGAAACCAGTTGTTCCAACTCGGAACGCAGCAGCGTAACGGTTTTGTTTTCCTGCTGGCGGAGGGTGATTGCCTGCGGGGTTTCCTCGACGATGATGCCGGTGAAGACGCGCCCGTCTTCGGTTACGGCGGTGTAGCTGATGTAGTTGTTGTCGATGGCCCGGTTCGGCTGCACGATGTCGGTGAGCAACTGTTCGGGGGTTTTGGTTCGGGTGTCGGAGATGTCCGGCCCCACGCGGGTCCCCACCCCCGCCACGCGATGACAGGCGGCACAGTGCTTTTGGAACACGCGCTTCCCCCGCCGCGGATCGGCCCGGAGCTTCAGTGCCTTCCGGTATCGCCGCAAAGCCTGCACGCGATCCTGGGGCGTGGCGGCGGCCAGCAGTTTCTGCGCCCGGGAGCGGACGCTGGGGTTCGGGTAGCGCAGCAGCCGGGTTACGCCTCCAGGGCCCAGTTCCGAGACGCGCACCTTCTTTTGCTCGATGGCATCCAACAGCAGTTGCAGGCGGCTGCCGCGCTGGAACACCCCGGCCAGGATAGCTTGCCGCACCGCGGGCGTTTGCGTGCGAAAGCTCTCCAGCAACTTTTGCCACGATTCCGGCGAGCCGCGGCGACGCAGGGCTTCCACGGCTGCCGTGCGCATCTGCTGGTTGGCCGATTCCAGGGCCAACGAGAGCAGCCGCTCTTCGCTGCGGGGGTCCGTATCGTAGCCCAGCAGCATGACGGCTGCTCGGGCCGAAGCCGACGGAGTGTCGTCGCGGCCGGCCGCGTGTTTTAGTTCCCGGCGCGCCTGGGCGAACAAACGCTCCACGGCTTGCCGAGCCGCTTCCGGCAGGGCGCTCCAGACCTGGCGACTGCGCAAGCCTCCGGCCATCAGGGCGCCCAGCACTTGCCGCACCAGCGGCGTGTTCCTCTTGGTAGCGGCCGCTTCGTCCAGTTTGTCCACCACGGGCAGCATCTGTTGGGGATCGGCCTGGGCGGCGGCCGTCTGGGCCAGTTGTTGCAGAAACGGAGGCCAGTGTTTCGTCCTGGGAGCCGTTTCCCGAGCCAGATGCGCAAGCAGCCGGGCCAGCAACGGGGCGGCCAGCGACCGTCCGGCCGAGATGCGCACCGCCCGCAGCGTCCAGGGGTCGTCGGCCCCAGCCAGGGCCACCTGTTCCAGCGCGGCTAGCTTGCCCGGCAGCTCGATCCCGGCAAGCACCAGCGCCGTTTGGAATCGCACGCGGGGGTTTGTGCTTCGGGCCTGGGCCAGCACGGCTTGGGCCAGTTGCTGGTGTTCCGGCAGCCAGCCGATGGCCAGTTCCAGGGCGTTTTCCACCACCTGTGGCACTTCGCAGCGCAGGGCGGCAAGCACTTCGACCGGTGTGAGTTCTCCCAGCCCGTGCAACACCCACAGGGCGTGCACTCGGGCCACCGGCTCCCCGCTGCGCACAAGCTGCCGCAGCCGAGGGGCTACGTCTCGGGCGTTGCGCTGGATGAGCAAACGATGGGCCGTGCTGCGCCACCAGATGTTCGGATGGGCCAGCAGTTGTACCAGCTCGGCGTTGGACATCCGGGCGGGCCAGCGCCGGATGGGCCGAAGCTTCGCATCGCGAGCCACCACGCGCCAGATGCGGCCACGGTCGTCCCCGTCGCGCAGGTCGGGCCGCTTGCGCAGCTCCACGGGCATGAACTGCGGGTGTTCAATCACGGCCCGATACATATCCACCACGTAAAGCGCCCCGTCCGGTCCGGTGAGGCAATAGACCGGGCGGAACCACTCTTCGGGCGAAGCGAGGAACTCCTTCCCCTGGCGTCCTGGGCGGGAAGTGAACGTGGCTCCCTGGGGCCGCATCACTTCCCGGTGGACCAGGTTGCCCGTGGGATCGCAGGTGAACGCGTTGCCCCGCATGGCCTGGGGCAAGGCGGTGCCCCCGTAGATTTCCAGCCCGCAGGCGGCGGTAAACTGGCCGGCGTGCAGATTGGAAGTGGTCCAGTTTCGGCTCAAGGGGAACAGCCGCGACTCGAACCCGGCGGCGGCCACGTCGTGCCGCAGGGCGGCCACTCGCACTCCCGGAGCTTTTTCCAGAAATCGGGCCGGCAGCACCACGTGCATGACCGGGTTGCGGTTCGAGCAGATGAATCGCCGTCCCCAGGCGTCGAAGCTCAGCCCGAACTGAGCCATGCCGGTGGCCCGTTCGCCGCGACCGCTGCGGGGGTCAAAGCGAAAGTCCATGCCCCGCAGGTCCAGCTTGGGCTGCTCTGGGGAGCGGACCGCCTGGATCCGTCCTCCTCGCAGGCCGTTGGCCACGTAGATGTGGTTGTCCAGCGCCCAGCGGGGATGGTTGGCCCGAAGCTGCGAGTTCTGCTCGGCGAATCCGCGGAACCAGACCACCTGCACGTCGCAGCGACCGTCGCCGTCGGTGTCTTTCAGCCAGGAGAGCCGCCCGGCATGCGTGAGAAAAACGCCGCCTTGCCAGGGCTGCACGCCGGTGGGAAACTCCACCTGGTCCAGGAATGTGGTGGCCGTCTCGTAACGCCCGTCCCCGTCGCGATCTTCCAGCACGCGAATCGAAGAAAGCGGGGGCTTCCCCTGCGGGGGACCGAGCGGATAGTCGCGCATCTGCACCACCCACATGCGACCGAACTCGTCGAACCGAACCGCCACCGGATCCACCACCAGAGGCTCGGCTGCCACCAGCTCCACACGCACGTCCGGGTGGGCGACCATCAGTTGGCGGGACTGCTCGGGAGTGTTCGGCCCGCGTGGCGAGGGGCCTGGCTCCTGGGCCAAGGAGAGGCATGCGCCCCCAATGACCACAAACAACCAACTCCAGCAAACCAGATGGGCACACCGTTGCATCGTAGGCGGGATCCTGAGCTTCAGCGGGTGGAGAGAACGGCACGGCTCGTCGCGTCGAGCCGGCAAGGAAGGCCGCGGTAGGCATTAGGTGTCAGGCCAGTTTAACCCGCCCCAGGTGGCCGGAACAACCTTCCCAAGACGAGCCGGCAACAACCGGACTCTTCAGAGACACGGGGGCAGAAGACGGAAAACGCGACCGAACCGGTTCCGGAGCCAGACAAACCGGGCGTCATAACCCTTACAACCCATACTCCCCGTCCGTTCCTCTGCTATCCGGCGGGCATCTAATCCGGGCATCTAATCGGCCTCCAATCAGCCCGAACACCACGCTTGGTGCGTACCTAGAGTGGGGGGAATTAGCCCCGAGACGCGCAAAAACCACATACACTCCCCCAAAAAGAGGAAAAAACACGGTGCTATCCCACAGATAGTCAAAAAAGAGTGCAATTTTTTTGTAGGAACAGCTTCAAGGCAGCTTGCGGCACCTAAAAGGACGAGTAGCCAGCTATGAAGCTCACATCGATGGAACGTCGCGTCGTCCGATTGGTCAGCCTAGGGTGTACGGTCAAGCAAGTGGCAGCCATTCTCGGGCGTAGCGTCCACACGGTGGACAACCACAAAACCCGAGCCATGCGGAAGCTGGGCGTGCACAACCTGGCTCAACTTACCCGTGAAGCCATCAAGTTGGGCATCACTTCCCTGGAGGATCGCCTGGATTCCCGGGAATCGGCCCTGCTGAAAGACGTGGAATCGAAGGACTCTTCCCTGCTGAAGATGTAGCGTGCCCGGCAAGGAGGACGCTTGCAGCCCGACGCCGCTCCTGGCTGCGCGCATTGCCAGCAGTCAACCCGCGACAAACGCAAATCGCTCTGGACACCAGGGGGCAAATCGTTACTCTTGCGCCGCTTTTCGGGAACCGGCTCGCTCGGACTCAGGCGGCGCGTCCCGTCAACGAGGTCCGGGTGCGGCCCTTTTCGGCTTGGGAGAACCACGCATGGCACGAATCGGGTACGCCGCAGGACTGCTTTGCCTGGTGGGCTGTGCAACGGCCAACGGACCGATGGACCTGGTGTACGGGCCACAGCGGATTCCGCCGCCCAGCACCGGCAGCGCCGGCCAGTTGGCCGCCCGAGGGCCGTACTATCCCGGTTCGAACTCGCCGGCCGGTTCTTCGACCAGGAGCAATGCCCCGGCTCGTCCCAGCCAGCCGCTGCCTAGCACCACGCCGGGAACGTCCAATGCCGTACCGCCGGGTAGCAGCCCCTACATGCCACCGGATGGGACGTTCGATTACCGGGGTTCGTCTTCTTCGGGGAACAATTCAGGCTCAGGGGGCAATCCAGGCAGCTCGCCGTTTCGGCCGCTGTCCACCGGCGGAAGCGGCAACTCGTCAAGCTCCTCGGGCAACGGGGCTACTTCACCGTTTCAGCCGCTAGGACCACCACCCCGCAGACCGACAGCCCAGCCGGGGACCAACCCGCCCAGTAGCTCCTCTTCCGGCTCGGCGGCCGGACCGGCAGCAGCTTCCGCCGCCGAGGACACCCTGGCCCGGGGCGACTCCGGCTGGAAACCGGCCGGAAGCGCCTCGCGTGGTAGCGGCAACGACTCCCCCCTGTTTGCCCAGCGCCGCCGCGGCGATTCCCGAACCGGCACCACACAACCTGTACAACCTGTGGTGCGGCCGGTGCGTTACGAAATCCCTCAGGGCAAATCGGACCGCTGAACCACCCGGCCCCGGCGAGGTGTCCCGACAGATTTCTTTTCCCGAGAACAGATTTCTTTTCCCGAGAAGTTCTTTTCCCGAGAGTTTTTAGTGCGTAGGTTTTTTGCTGGGCTTTTTTACTGGGCCAGATAATCGCGCAGAAACGCAAACAGCGCGTCGGTCCCCTGTTCTAACTGTTCCACGGCGATCCACTCGTCTTCGGTGTGGGCCTGGTCGATCGAGCCGGGCCCGAACACCACGCAAGGGACGCCGCTGGCGGCGATGACGGCCGCATCCGTACCATAAGGGACGCCGATAATCTGCCGATCCGGCAACACGGAGCGGGCGCTGGCCAGCAGTTTTTCGGCCAGGGGCAGGTTCGGTCCTTCGACCAGCGGCTCGCCGGAGAAGAGCGAGTGGTCGTGTTCCAGCCCCTGCGAGTCGATATCCGGCTGTTGGGCCAGGTATTCCACCAGCTCGGCCACAGCTTGCTCGGCCGTTTCTCCAGGAACGAGGCGGCGATCCACCTGGATTTCGCAGCGGTCCGGCACCGTGTTGACCGCTATTCCGCCGCGAATGATGCCCACGCTCAGAGTCGGCTTGCCGCACAAGGGGTGCGGTTCCCGGGCGGAGAGTACTTCTCGGTGGTAGCGTTCCAGGGCCAGCAGCACCGGGGCCATGGCGAAGATGGCATTGCGGCCCAGGTCCGGATTGCACGTATGGGCGGCCTTGCCCCGGGTAACGCACTTCCAGCGCACGGCTCCCTTGTGGGCCACCACCACGTGCAGCAGGGTCGGCTCGGCCACCACGCACGCTTCCGGCCGCTGGGGCAGCAGCGGGTGCGGCTCGTCCTGCCACAAGCGGCATAACTGCTGCGCGCCGGTGTAGCCAAACTCCTCGTTCACCGTGCAAGCCAGCGCCACCGTGGGGCGGGGCGCAAGGGCCTGCTGCTGCAAACGCCGCAGCGCGCAGAGCATGGCGGCCATCGAGCCTTTCACGTCGGATGCCCCCCGGCCGTAAAGACGCCCGTTGCGCAGCTCGGCTCCCCAAGGGTCGATCGTCATGCCCACCACGGGCACCGTGTCCTGATGCACTTCCAACAGCACCACGGGCCCATCGGGGGGCTCACCGGGCAAAACGGCCACCACGTTGTCCCGGCCCGGGGCCACCGGTTGCCTGAAATGGGGAAGTTCCCACTGGGCGAACAACGATTCCAGAAACTCGCTGACCCGGGTTTCCAGGTACTCCGGCCCGGAAACCTCCTGGCCCATCGGGTTCACGCTGGGAATGGCCACCAACTGTTGGGCCAGCGATACCACGGAGCAATCGGTCATAGGACGTTCGGGCCTTGGGCGGAAGCTGAAACCGGCAAACGACTCACACCTGCAAACAGCAGGACGTCAAGGGAATAGGCACCAGGATTATCAGCTTACCATAGAGCGGTTCCGGCAGGCTGTCAAAAACACAACAAACGACCCGGAGCGATAATTCCGCCGAAAGGCCCAAGGATGGCCGAAGCGACGTGTTCCGCAACGCAGCGATAACCTCCGCAGGGCACGCGGGAACTGCTCGACGGGACCTGTGCTGGCTTTGCCACTCTCGGGGCGTATGATGGACCGTTAGCGGCCCTTGCCGCTCCTGGGGGCTCGCTGTGCCGTGCCGAGGTGGAACTGCTCCCGGCCTTCGGAGCGGAGCTGCCCGGTAGTCCGCGCCACCGAAAGAGCTCCGCACCAACGGAAGAGCGTTGCTAGAAACCGGCTCGCCGGTAGATGCCCGTTCCCTCCCGCCTGGTTCTGCCGCTTCGATGAATACCGGATTCCTGCTGCCTGATTGTGTAATCCCTCTGCCGCGTGGGCGCTGCCGGTTTGGACGAGTCGGCATAGTATGGCGAATAGTATGCGGAGCCGTGCTGCTGGCTCTCGTTCCGTTCCGAGCAGCTTCCGCCCAGGCAGAGTTGGACCCGGAGCAACTGCGGCCGGGCGTGGTGTTGCAAATCCGGGACGCAACGGGCCGGCGCGTTCTGCGGCACGAGCACCATCTGCGCTGGAACGAGATGCCGTCCCGGGTCGATCCCCGGCTGGGCCGCGGCCCCTGGCAGTTGGAATTTCAGGCGGTGGTGCAAGTGCTGGAGCCGGGCACCTATCGCTTCTTCGCGCAGGCGGACCATCTGGAACGCTTCGTCCTGGACGGCAAGACGCTCTCGCTGGAACGCACCGGGCCGCGCTGGTACCAGGGCAAGGAGGTTTCGCTCCGTTTCGGGTTCCATCGGCTGGAAGTCCGCTTGCGGATGGACGCCGGGGGGAACACGGGCGTATTCTGGCAAGGACCGCGCTGGCCGGTGGAGCCAATCCCCCCGGCCCGATTGTTCCACGAGCACCGGCCGCGGCTTAGCTGGTTTCAGGAAGGGGCGTTGCTAGCCCGGGCGTTTCGCTGCCGGGCGTGCCACCGCGGGACGAACGAGTCGGCCGGGGAGCTCCCGGCCCCGGCACTAGACCAGGTGGCAACCAACTACCGCTTTGGCTGGCTGGTGGAACACCTAAGCGGCGAGGGAAGGGAAACTCCTGCCGGTAAGCAGCCATCCACCGGGGAAGAAGAGCCGGAAGACGACGAGGAACTGGGGCCCTTTGCCCCCGGGCCGCGTTGGTGGGCACTACGCTACCAGCCTGGCAGGCGGATGCCGCACTTTGGGCTTTCGGTCCGGCAAGCCGAAGCGGTGGCGGCTTATCTTTGGAGCGTCTCGTCCGGCCGCCGGACTGGGAAAGCCGAAAAGCAATCGAGGGGAACCGCCCCGGCATCGAACCCTCGCCCCGCTGCGGCGAAAAAGCTCAGGCAGCCCTCTAAAAACAGAAAGCGCCGCGGCCGCAAGCCCTCGCCCCCTTCGGCCAGGCAGGGCCAACAGCTCTTTCTCACTCTGGGCTGCCTGGCGTGCCACGGCTACCAGGGGCAAGGGCACCGGGGGCTTTTCTCTGGCGGGGAGCTGGATCAGGTGGCGGCGAAGCGCCCGGCGGGGTTTTTCGCTCGCTGGCTACAAGACCCGCAAAGCTGCAATGCCCAGGCCCGGATGCCCCGCTACGAGCTTTCGCCCACCGAGCGGCAAAGCCTCGTTCTGTTTTTGCAACAGCAACGCGGCGGTTCCCCGGCCCCAAAAGACGCCGCGCCGGCACGCTTCAGCCCGGAACAAGTGGAACAAGGTCGCCGCTTGGTGCAGCGGTATCGCTGCGGGGCGTGCCATCGTTTGCCCGAAGCAACTCCCCCGCCGGAGCCGCTTGCTCCCTTGGGCACGAGGAGCCGCTGGGACCAGGGGTGCCTGGGCTCTCCCAATGTGCAACGCGCCCGGCCCGGCTACCTGCTGCCGCTGGAAGCTCGGAGACGCATCCGGCACTATTTTGAACAGAGCGACTTGCAGCAGCGTGAAGCGGAACCGGGCAGTGGCCGTACCGTCCAAGCCTCGGCAGCACCGGCCCAGCTCCGGGCCGGAGCGGACGCTTCCGGCGGTTTTTCTCCTGGCCGGGGACTGGAGCCGGGATGGTTGTTGCTGGTGGAGCGGAACTGCGTCGGCTGCCACGCCCGGGATCGGTTTCAGGGAATCGAGCCGGTGGCCCAGCGCGTTGCCGCCGACCATGCCGAACTGGCCCCGCTACTTCCGGCGATGAAGCCGCCGGCGCTGTTGAGTGTGGGGGACAAACTGACCGACGCGGCACTGGCCGAAGCCATCGCGGGCCGCAAGCGGCCCACCCGGCCCTGGTTGGCGGTGCGTATGCCGCGGTTTGCTCTCTCTTCCCAGGAACAGCAACGGTTGGCTGCGTATCTGAAGGGCAAAGACCGCGTACCGCCTCAGGCTCCCGGCCCGGCCGTTTCGCTCGCGGGCGTCAGCCAGCAGCAACTGCTTGCCGCCGGGGCACGGCTGGTAACCGGTTCGGGGTTCGGCTGCACCAGTTGTCACCAGATCGGTCCAATCGAACCGGGGCAGGTGGAACTGAAAAGTCGCGGCCCGGACCTGGCCCTACTCGGCCGCCGGGTGCGTCGAGGGTGGTACTGGCGCTGGATGCCCAATCCCTCGCGAATCGTGCCGCGGATGGAGATGCCGGCGCTGGTTTCGCCGGTGCCCGGAGTGTTGGAAGGCGACCTGGCCCGGCAACTAGAAGCGGTGTGGCAGGTGCTCAACCGCCCCGGGTTTCGGCCACCCAAGCCCGACCCGGTGCGCGTGGTGCGGCGGCACAACGACCCGGCCCGTCCCGACGAACCGGCCGTGGTACTCACCGACGTGGTGGAGCTGGACCCGCAGGGACGCACCGCCTTCGTGAAACCGCTGCTGGTGGGGCTTCCCAACCGGCACAACGTGCTGCTGGACCTGGCCACCGGCGAGCTTGCCGCCTGGTGGGTGGGCGAGGTGGCCTACCAGCGCACGCGGGGCAAGACCTGGTACTGGGAGCCCGGCTCGGTGCCCCTGTGGCCCGTGCGTCCCGAAAGCCTGCGCCCGCCGTTTGCGATTCGCTACCGGGACCACATATGGCTTCCGGCCCGGCGGGGGCAGTTCGTAACCGAGGTAGATGCCTGGGAACACACAGGCGGCGGCGTCCGCTTTCGCTACCGTCTGGTTTTCACCCCCCAGGGAAAACCGCTTTTGCCCGATGCCCCACTGCCGCCGGACGCCCTGCTGGTTCGGGCAACCGAAACGTGGCAGCCACTGCCGGGCAAAATGCGCCCCTTCGGGTGGCAACGGGTTCTTCGGCTCCAGGGACTTCCGGCTCCGGCGGAGCTGCTCTTCCGGCCCGCATCGGTTTCCTGGAAGTGGTCCGCTGTTTCCCGCGGTAACGAGCCGGTGCTACTGGGCCGCCGCGAAGGTTGCCAGGTGGAAGTGCACCACACCGGCCGGAAAGACCACGCACAAGTCGGCTCCTGGCGGGTGCAAGAAGAGCAGCTTGCCCTGGCGATCCGCCGCCCCGGCCCGGTGGAGGTGAAGCTCTCCTACCGTACCGACTTTGCCGCCGACCGGCACGTGCAGCCGGAACCGCCCGTGGTACGGAGCAAGCCGCGGGTGCTGGCGGACGTACTGCCCGGGTTTGTGGGCCATCGCTTGCCGCTGCCGGTGGAATTGATGCCCACGGGCCTGGCCTGGGACGCCCGAGGGCGACTGCTGGTCGCTTCGCTCAAGGGGCGGGTGTGGCTGGTGGAAGACCGCGACGGAGACGGGCTGCCCGAGTCGGCCCGGGTCTTCAGCGACGAGCTGGCGGCTCCCTACGGGCTGCACGTCGGCCCTCAGGGCGTGGACGTGATCAACAAATACGCCCTGCTGCGTCTGGTGGATCGCAACGGCGACGGTCGGGCCGACCAGGTGCACACGCTGGCAAGCGGCTGGGGACACACGCGCGACTACCACGACTGGGCCGTGGGCCTGCCTCGGGACACCCAAGGCCGCTACTACATCTCGCTTGCCTGCCAGCAGGACCAGCGTTCGGCCGAAGCAGCCCGGTGGCGAGGCACGGTGCTGCGGCTGGTGCCCCGCTCCCCCACGCCGGAAGACCCTCGGCTTTTCCGTCCCGAAGTGCTGGCCCGGGGGTTCCGCTTTCCCATGGGCATGGCTTTCGACGCTCACGGGCGGTTGTTCGTCACCGACAACCAGGGCAACTACACTCCGTTCAACGAGCTGAACCACGTGTTGTCGGGCCGGTGGTACGGGTTCCCCAACCAGATTGAGCGACGCCCCGGGGCCAAGTTCCCTCCGGTGGAAGAACCGGCCGTGGCCATCCCGCACCCCTGGACCCGAAGCGTTAACGGGCTGTGCTTGCTGCAAACGCCCGCGGCTCTGCGCAAAACGCATCCGGCGGTGTTCGGCCCCTATGAAGGCCACCTGGTCGGCTGCGAATACAACCTGCAACGCCTGGTGCGGTTCACGCTGGAGGAGGTCCAAGGCGTGGTTCAGGGGGCCGTTTACCCGTTCAGTCTTCCCGCCCCGGCCGAAAGCGACCCGCCGCTGCTGGGCCCCATCGTCTGTGCCGTCTCGCCCCAAGGCGAGCTGGTCGTGGGCAACATGCGCGATAGCGCCTGGGGCGGCGGCAACAACCAGGGCACCGTGGTAGTATTCCGCCCCCGGGGCGACTGGCCGTGCGGGCTTGCCCGGGTCGAAGCACTGCCGAATGGATTCCGACTGCGCTTCACCGCTCCGGTCGATCCGCGGCTTGCCCGGCGGCCCGAGTCGTACCAGGTGTGGTCGTTCCGCCGGGTGCGCACGCCGGCCTACGGGGGCGAGGACGTGGACCGCCGCCAGGAACCGATCCGCCGGGTAGAGCTGGCTCCCGACGGCCGCAGCGTTCGGCTGTACCTGGCCCTGCTGCGCGAAGGCTTTGTGTACGAGTTCCACCTCTCCGGTATGGCTCCGGAAGGCAAGCCGTTTTTCCCGGCCGAAGCGTATTACACGCTGCGCCGCATTCCAAAGCGTTAGCCGCTTCGCTCCGAAAGTGAACAACCCAAGGCTCGGTTCGCCAACGGCGAGCCGCCAGTTTTAGCTGGCGGAGGCGGCAGGGCCGCAACCACTGGGTGCTTCCGCACCCGAGGGCGTGGGGGCTTGGAGGCGTGGGGGGATGGGGTGCTTCCGCACCAAGGCAAGAATAAATGCCAAAACATTGGCTCTCCCCGGACTGAAGTCCGGGGCTCGCCGAGAGGTCCGGAGCTCACCGAGAAGTCCGGGGTTCGCCGGGAAGTCCGGGTGGTCAAACGTGAAGTCAGCTCACCGGGTGCGCAGTCCACTCGCCAAACGCGGAGTCGGCTCACTGCGCGTAGCGCTAGCTTCGCAAGCGCAGCGTCTACTCGTCACGCGCAGCGTCGGCTGGCCAGGTGCGCAGTCCACTCGCCAAACGCTGTGTCAGTTCGCCGGCCGTGGAGTCCACTCGTCAAACGCGGGATCAACTCGCCGGACGTAAGCTCATCCGTTCGGCGGCTCGCTCAAGGACTACTCGCTCGAAAACTATACGGCCGGATACCGGTTCGTGCCCAGGGAGCGTTTTCTTCGGCCCGGTCCCACGGGACAAAGCCGCTACTGCTCGTAAGGCATCAGAATCTGTAAGGCTTGCTCCGGCACCGAATCCAGGCCCGGGAACGAATGTTCTTCCACCAGGGCTTCGCCCAGCTTGCGCAGTTGGCGGAAGAAGCGATCCGAAGGCCGGCGGCCTTCCAGTTGCAAACGCAGGTGCTGGCAAATCACCTGGCCGGCGTCGCGCACCAGCGGGTTGTTCTGCCGCCCGGCGTACAACGCGGTGCAGAGGATGGTCACGGCCGCCTGGCCTCGGGCCGAAAGTTCGGCAATCCGCATCTGGCGGTCGGCCAGCTTCAACTGGTAGCGGCTCATCGCCCCGGAAAGCTCCAAAGCCAGCCGCCGCAGCGCCCGGGCCGCGTATTGGGCATGTTCGCGAAGCTCCGCAGGCAGATCCACAAAACCCGGCAGCGGCTTGGGACGGAACCGGTAGCCCAACTGCCACAGGGCGTAACGCCACATGGGGCCCTTGAGCACCCAGAGATGACGGGGATTGAGCAGGCTGGGGCGCTTGATGCCGGCCCGTTGCAACGCCTCGCCGATGGGCTGGAAGTAGCGCACGCCGTGCTCTTTGATGAGCGACTTGAAGAAAGCCATGCCGAGCATCTCCCCCTCGCCTTCGTAGATGCACGGGGCCAGGAACTCGTGCACGTTGTCCCCGAACAGGTGCCCGTGGACGAACGAGCGCCCGCCGTGGGTTTTCATCAGGTATTCGATGGCCGCTTCCTTCTGGGCTTCGGAGCCGAAGATTTTGGCCACGATGCACTCCATCTCGCCCCGGTAGCCCCGATCCAAAAGCGATGCTCCCCAGCGCACCAGAGCGTCCGAAGCGACAATCAGCCCGGCCAGCAGTGCCAGCCGGCGCTGGACCAGCTCGCGGGTTCCGATCGGGGCGCCGTAGGTGCGGCGGAACTTGACCCAGGGAATCATGCTGGCCAGCATCACTCGCATGCTGCCTGCGGCCGTGGCGCAAAGGGCCACCCGTCCGCGATTGAGCCCGTGGTAGGCAATCGTCAGCCCGTCGCCCACCTGCGGCACCAGGCGGTTTTCGGCCGGGACGGGCAGATCGTTGAAGATGAGCCCGTTGTTCCACGTGCGCCGCAGGGCATAGAGCCCGTAACGCCGCAGGCGGAACTGTTCGTTTTCTTCCGGCGGCAAGTCCACCACCAGCACCGAAGGCTTTCCGTCAATCAAACAGACCACGGCCACGAGGCGGCCCGGGATGGCGTTGGTGATGAACAGCTTCTCGCCGCGCAGCAGGTAGTGGTCTCCCTGGCGATGGGCTACGGTGCGCAGAGCGGTCAGGTCGGAACCGGCTCCCGGCTCGGTCAGCGCAAAGCCGGAAAGCCGCTTTCCCGTGGCCAACAGCGGCAGAAAGCGTTCCTTTTGTTCGGGGGAACCGAACGTGTTGAGCGGGTCTACCGCCCCGATACAGCCGTGGACCGAAGCCAATCCGGCCACGGTGGCATCCACGGTGGCCATCCGCGTCAGAAACGAGGCAAAGGCCGAAAACGACGCGCCGGCCCCCTGGTACCGCTTTTCCACCAGCAGCCCCCAGTAGCCCACCTGAGCCAAATCGTCCAGCAGCGCCTGGGAAACCTTGCCGTGTTCGTCGTAAGCGGTCTGCTGCTCGTGGTGACGGCGGACCACTTCCAGCGACTGGTCCATCACCTGCTGCACCTGCTGGTCCGCTTCCGGCTCGGGAGCCCAGAACAGTTCCGGGTCCACGTCCTTGTCCCACACGGCCCGATGGACGGGGCTGTTGACCGTCTGGTACTGGGGGGCAAAGAGCTTTTCCACCTGTTCGTCGGCCCGGTCCACGGCGCCGGTGCGTTTGGCTTCCTCGGCGCTTTTGCCGCTCAGGCGCAAGGCGGTTTCGGCAAAGGAAGTTTCCTGTTGCTGTTGCTGGGGGGATTGGTTCATGGCGTACCTCGTTTCGGATGGCAGGGGGGAACTCTGGCCACTGAATTATGCCAGAAAAAATGCGGCAGCGGGATGAGCAAACGGCGTTCCGCCGCGGCTTTGCCGGGAAAAAGTGACTGCCCCCGGCGGCAGAACCGCGCCCGGTGGTTTTCGCGCACCCGGCCGCCTATGATAAAAGCGCTTGCCGAACCCCCCAGCCGACCCATACGAGCGTTCCCATGGAACAACTCCCCCTGCGCCGCAATCCCACTCGGGCAGTGCGGATTGGCACAGTGACAATCGGAGCCGGGCATCCGGTGGCCGTGCAGAGCATGTGCGCCACGCCTACCCGGGACGTGGAAGCCACGGCGGCCCAGTGCGAGCAGTTGCACCGGGCCGGGGCGGCCGTGGTCCGCTTGGCTGTGGACAGCCGCCGCGACGCCGAAGCGGTGGCCCTCATCCGCCAACGGACCGAAGCGAACCTGGCCGTGGACCTCCAGGAAAACTTCGAGCTGGCCCAGCAGGTGGCTCCCCACGTGGACAAACTGCGCTACAATCCCGGCCACCTGCACCATCACCAGCGCAGCCGGTCGTGGCAGGACAAAGTGGCCTGGCTGGCCGAAGTGGCCGCACGGCACGATTGCGCCCTGCGGGTGGGAGTCAACTGCGGCTCGGTGGATCCGGCCATGAAGGCCCGTTTCCCTGAAGGGGATTCCATCGGCCCGATGGTCCAAAGCGCCCTGGAACACTGCGAACACCTGGACCGCCTGGGCTTTACCCGCTACTGCGTTTCGCTCAAGGATTCCGATCCGCAGAAGGTGATCGAAGCCAACCGGCGCTTTGCCGCCCAGCGGCCCGATGTGCCGCTCCACCTGGGCGTAACCGAAGCGGGAATGCCGCCCGAGGGGATAATCAAAACCCGCATCGCCCTGGAGCAACTGATTTCGCAGGGGATTGGAGACACGATCCGCGTTTCGCTCACCGTGCCCAACGCCCGCAAGCACGAAGAAGTGGAAGTGGGGCGGCAGATTCTGGCCGACATCGCCGCCGGGCGGGTACGGAGCGTGGTGGACTACGGCTTGCCCGGGCTGAACATCATTTCCTGCCCCAGTTGTTCCCGAGTGGAAAATGAAGCCTTCATAGAGCTGGCCCAACAGGTGCGGCAGATGACCCAGTATGCCCGCGAGCACAAGATTACCATTGCCGTGATGGGTTGCCGGGTCAACGGCCCGGGTGAGACGGACGATGCGGACCTGGGGCTTTGGTGCGGGCCGAAGTACGTGAACCTGAAACGCGGCCCGGAACTCATTGGCGCGTTCCCCTACGACCAGGTGCTGGATCGGCTGCGGGAGGAACTGGACCGGCTCATCCGCAGCCGGGCGGCCGAAGCTCGACGAGCAAAGGAAACGGCCCGGTGAAGCTGCAATTCGTCGGGGCCGCCCGCCAGGTGACCGGCTCGCGCTATCTGCTACGCGTGCCGGGGGCTTCGCTGCTTGTAGATTGCGGGCTGTTCCAGGAACGGGAATACCTGGGCCGCAATTGGGAACGGTTTCGCTTTCTGCCGGAACGCTTGCGCGGGGTGCTGCTGACCCATGCGCACGTGGATCACTGCGGGCTGCTTCCGCGGCTGGTGGCCCAAGGGTTCGACGGCGTAATCTGGGCCACAGCTCCCACGGTCGATCTGGCCGAAATCCTGCTGGCCGACACCGCCCGAATCCAGGAAGAAGACGCTGCGTACAAAAAACGCCGCCACCAGCGGGAAGGCCGTCGCGGCCCCTATCCGGAAGTGCCCCTTTACACCCAGCAGGACGCGCAGCGCACCATGCGCTATTTCCGCCCCGTGGAGTATGACACTCCGGTCCAGGTGGCCCCAGGGGTGCGCGCTCGCTGGCTGGACGCCGGGCACATTCTCGGCTCGGCCATGATCCTGCTGGAATGGGAAAACGAAGGCCGCCCGGGACGCTTGCTCTTTTCCGGCGATTTGGGCCAGAAAAACAAACCGCTGATACGCGACCCTCGCACCGTCGATTGGGCCGATTTCATCGTGATGGAATCCACCTACGGGGATCGCGACCACCCGGCCGCCGACGCCATCGGGGAGCAATTGCAGCGGATCATCCGGCGGACCATTGCCCGAGGGGGCAACGTGGTGATTCCCACCTTCGCCGTCGAACGAGCCCAGGAGCTGCTCTACCACCTGGCCCGGCTCGTCCAGGCCGGCAAACTGCCGCGCGAGCTGCCCGTGTTTCTCGACAGCCCGATGGCCGTGGACGTTACCCGGTTGTTCCGCAAACACAGCCGGTACCTGGACGCCGAAAGCCGCGCGCTGATTGCCTCGGGCCAGGGGGCGCTTCGGTTTCCCGGGCTGGTGCTTGCCCGCAGCGTGGAGCAGTCCAAGGCCATCAACGACTTTCCGCGACCGTGCGTGATTATGGCTACCTCCGGCATGTGTACCGCCGGGCGGATCAAGCATCATCTGCGCCGCAACTTGCCCCGACCCGAATGCACCGTGCTGTTCGTCGGCTACCAGGCCCACGGCACCCTGGGGCGGCAGGTTCTCCAGCGGCCCGAGCTGGTGCGCATCCACGGCCGCATGTGGCCGGTCCGAGCGGAGGTGGAACAGCTTTTTGGGCTTTCGGCCCATGCGGACCGCAGCGGCCTGTTGCAGTGGCTTTCGTGCCTGCGCCGTCCTCCGCGGCAGGTGTTTCTGACCCACGGCGAAGAAGAAGCGGCCCAGGCACTGGCCCAGGAGATTCGCCGCCGCTGGGGATGGAACGTGCTGGTGCCCGAGTACGGCCAGCAGGTGGAACTGGACGGTCCGGAGCCGAGCCCCCGGCCGCCGGATTAGCCGGCTTGCCGCAGTCCCGAGCGGCGTAGCACTTCGTCATAGACCTGTTCCAGCCGATTGACCACCCGGGACCAATCGTAACTTTGAGCGGCGGCCCGGGCGGCCGTCTTTTTTTCGGCCACGAGCCGGGGATTGTTCCAGAGTGTTTCCAGCAAGGTTGCCCAGGCGGTTACGTCTCCGGGTGGAACAAGCCAGCCGGCCTGCGGAGCAACCACGTCCTGAAGCCCCGGCAGGCGCGAAGCGGCCACCGGCACCCCGGCGGCCAGCGCTTCCAGCACCACCATGCCGAAAGCCTCGCTCACCTGGCTTGGTACCACCGTCCATTGGGCATGTTGCAACAGGGCTACCTTGGCGGCTCCTTGTACCACTCCCAAGAACCGGACGTGGCGTTCCAGTTGCAGCCGTGCGGCTTGCTGCCGCAGTTGGGCTTCGGTGGGGCCGTCTCCGGCGATGGCCAGGAATGGTCGCCGCGAGGGAGCGATCCGTCCCAGGGCTTCCAGTAGCACGTCGGTTCCCTTGCGCGGGTGAAGTCGCCCCAGGTAAAGCACATAGCGCGTCGGCAACTGGCGCTTGAGTTCCGGCGGCAGTTGTTCGCTGCGGGCGAACTGGTGGCATTCCACGCCGTTGGGAACAACATACACCGGCGGAAGACGCTCAAGACCGAAGCGGGTGTATCCGTCCCGCGTGGCCCGGCTGATTGCCACCAGCGCCGCTGCCGAGCCGAGAGCCAGGGCATAGCGTTGCGGAACCCGGGGCTTGAGCAGACGCCGGTTGTTTTCTCTTAGGTCGCCTCCATGGCTGGTAAGCACCAGGGGGACCGACAATCGCTGCCGGAACACCGCTGCCACGTAGCCGGTCGGATAAACGCTGTGGCAGTGAACCAGCTCGAACGGAAACCACTGGCGCAACAGCCACAGATACCGTGCGTACCACTCCACGCCCAACCGCGTGGAAAAGAACGGAGGATGGCGCACCACCGGGTAATCCAGCGTGGCGTCGAAACGGCGGCAGGAGACGGCCAGCTTGGGTCGGGGGGCCAGCACCACTACGCGATGGCCTCGGGCCGTCAGGTGCCGGGCCAGCGCGTCCACGTGCTGTTCCTGCCCGCCCACCTTGGGCAAAGCCGTTTCGGTGTAAAGGCAAATGCGCATCGTTCTTTTCCGTGCAGGCACAAGCGGCCCGACCGACAAGCTACCGGGGAGGCTGCCGTTCCGGAGGAGACTCTGCTTGGCGAACCAAAGGAGCCGTCCTGCGCACCTTGCTCCGACGGAGCAAAATGGCAAACTCCCGGCAATTCCCAGGCAGCGAATCCACGGGAAGATAGCCCATCTGCTTCAGTCTCTCCACAACCTGTTCTGCTCCCATTTGCCGCAACCGCCGCCGACACAGCAGCACGTAGTCCGGCTCGGTCTGTTCGACCAGCAGCGGAATGTCCGTCGAGCACACCCCGTCCGGCAAAGCGTTGATGGGGTGAAACGTCCCTCCCGTGTAGTACTGCACCACAGACCAGTTGGCCATTCCGGCCACCGAAGCATGGGGGCGCTGCCGGGCAATCCAGCGCCCGAGCTCCGCGCAGCGCAGGCGGCCTTCGTCTTTGCGGGCCAGAGCCACGCCCAGGTGCCCGAGCAAAAAGGCAACTCCGCCCACGAAGACGACCCGCCGACCCAGGTAGCCGAACCGCTCGGGAAGCCTGGTGGCCAGCAGCACCGGCAGGTGGCACAACCACTGCCATCCCAACGCGGCCATCGGCAAAGCGAGCATGGCCGGTGTGACCACGTAGCGGGTGCTCGTTCCCCCTTCGCGCTGCACGTGCAGCCACATGAAGGCCAGCACGACCACGGTCCACATCGTCACGGCCAGGGTGGTCGCCCGAACCCACCAACGCCAGCACGCCGCCAGGCTCAGCAGAAGCAGCAGCCCGTAGAGATAACCGAATCCTTCCCCCACGGCTTCCAGAAACAGCTTGTTCCCAAGTGCCCGGAGCCGGGATCGGGTACGCTTTTTCTCGCCTTGACGTCCCGGTGCGGAAACATCGTGCGCTTGCTGTGTTTTCTGCGCAGAAGGCGCAGGGACGGCCCCAGCCGGCCCGGAGCGTTCAGCCTGCCGAGGCCCACGATGAGACCGGCCAGAGGGCGTAGCGGCTCGTGCTGCGGATTTTGCCGTTTTGTTCGCCGGAATGTTTTTTGGGGGCAGGATGCTTGTCTCGCCGAACACCAGCGAGCGGAACCGCTCGAGTGTGCCCCACTGCCACTGGGGATTGCCGCCCAGTTGCCACAGCCCCCACCAGACCACCGCTCCCACTCCCACGGACCAGGCCACCGCACGTAGCAGCAACCGCCATCGTTCTCTTGCTGGGTGGACCGGGGCGGCCAGCAGCCACAGCAGCAACACGCCGTAAAGGCCCAGACCCTCCACCCGCGTTTGCCAGGCCAGGGCCAGCACCAGCGCCAGCAGGGGCAAGGCCCAGCCGGGCGTGTTCCGTTCCCGGCACACCCGGTAGCCCAAGTACATGACTGCGGCAACCAGGAACCAGAACAGCGGATCGCGCACTAGCTCTCCGGACCATTGGACCAGCTTCGGGTGCACCGCGTAGCCCAAGCCCACCAGCCAGCCGACTGAATCGTCGAACTGCCGCCGCACCCAGCCCACCAGCGGCAACACGGCCAGGGAAGCCACCAGCACGTTGAACGCTTTGCCCACGCTCAGTGCGTCCCAGCCCAGGTGCTTCCACCAGGCCAGCAGCAGCACGAACGGGTTAATCAGGTAATAGGCGTCCTTGGGCACCACGGGGGGCTGGTCCAACCGCTGGGCCAGGGCCAGATAATACGTGCCGTCGGAGCAAGGCACCTGGGTTTTCCAGGCCACCACGGCCCGGGGAATCAGGCACAGCAACACCAGAACCAGCCCACTCTTCCAGCCGAACGCCGCAGGCCGGAAACGCTTCTGCTGCAAAGCGGCAACACCGGCACACCCCGGCTGGGCCTGGGCGCTATCGGTGACAGCAGAAGCTGCACTTGCCTGATCCATGGGCTCCCCGGGGTTAGGGCCTGTTGTGTCGTTCGGCTTTCTTGCCCAATCAGAGGGGGCGAAGCCTAGCCATTTGCCCCTTGGGGTGTCAAGCTCGCCATTGGCCGAGCGGCTGGGGGAGTCGGGCTTTCAACTCCCGATGACCCGCTGTTCCAGAAGCTGAAGCAGGTCGGCTTCCCCCTGGACCAGTTCCAGCTCGATCTCCAGGGCCCAAAGCGGCAAGTCGCCCAGCCGGTCCACGCCCAGCTTGACCAGGTCCTTGCCGGTGCAAAGCACGGCTTCGGCCCCGAGTCGAGCCGCCCAGTGCTGGAGTTCTTCCACATCGCTGCGCTGGTAAAGATGGTGGTCCGGAAAACTGCGAAATCCCCGCAGGCGACAGCCCAACTGCTCCAACGTGCGGCGGAACCCTTGCGGGTTGCCGATACCGCAAAACGCCGCCACAGAAAGCCCGGCCAGGTGGTCCAGGTCCCGACGGCGACCGCTTGCGGCCAGCAGCCCTCGGGGACGATGCCGCGCCTGGCACCAAAGCACGCCCGGGGCTACCTGATCCACTTGCCGGCGGATCGCGTCGGTTGTTTCCGGATCGACAAGATCGCAGCGGGAAAGCACCACGGCCTGGGCTCGCCGCAGGGCGTGGATTGGCTCTCGTAGCAAGCCCCGGGGCAGCAG
>WFOE01000171.1 GCA_015488215.1 Planctomycetales bacterium | reverse complement strand
GACACAAGACCCAAGACGCAAGACCTCTCTCTGGCGGATCGCCGGAAAACGACGCTACCTGCGTCTGCTCAAAAACTCTTTGCTACCCACTTAGAGCCGCTTTCCGGGAGGGCGGCGGGGAACAACCTGGCGGCAAGACCAAGGATTGCCCAGTTTTTGCAGTTGCCGTTTCACGTGAAACATGCCCAACCGGCGCCGAACGGCTTTTCGCCCGAGCCGACATTCTCGTTTCACGTGAAACGCCGCGCAAAGTCGTCCCGGAGCGCAAAAGCGGAATCCCGCAGTTGCCCGCTGGGAAAGCGTGCCGGAAGCGAGCCGCTTCCGAGCGGCTGGGCCCCTGCCACCTCCGCCAGCTACAAGCTGGCGGCTCGCTTGTTGCCGATTCGACGAATGGGAAATTCGCGATTGCCGAGTACGAGTACGAGCACGAGTACGGACGCTTGTTTTTCCACTGGTGCGGAAGCACCGCGCAAGACGCACGCCGCAAGACGCAAGCCCATTCCTGTCCAGAGCGGAAGCTCCTGCTCAAGACCCAAGACGCAAGACCCGCCGGTGTGCCAGCACCGGCGCGCCTCAGTTGTTTTCCAGCGAGTGGAACACCAGCCCGCTTAGCAGCTTGGGATAGAAATAGGTGCTCTTGGGCGGCATGCGCCCTCCGGCTTGCGAGATTTCCCGGATGGCGTCCATCCCCGGGGGCAACACCAGGGCGGCCCAGCCTTCCCGGGCCGAGCTCATCTCCTGCTGCACTTCCTGCAACTGGTGCACGTAGGTGGTGGGCGGCTTTTCGGGCAGGTGGAGCAGGTCTTCGATGACCAGGCGTTGCAGCACGCTCACGCCCAGGCGGCGCCAGGCGGGGGCGGCGTCCGGGGCCAGTTGCTCCATCCGCTCCCGGCCCTGGGTGGTCAACTGCACCACCAGCCACGCGTCGTCCGCCCGGGTGTAGAAGGCCAGCGGCACCTGGTCCTCGGGAGCGGTGAGCAGCTCCTGCCACGCCTCTTCGATCCGCTCCAGCCCCTGGTACCGGCCGGTGATCTGGAAGCAGGAAGCCAGTTGCCGCTCCAGTTCCGCGGCGGTCAACTGCTGCGGCTGGCTCATCACGCGGTGGGTGGGAAAGACGACCATGCCCGGATCGTGCATCGAAACGAGCATCATCAGCACGTAGTTGGCCGGGTGCTGCGGCGGCAGGGGACCCTGTTCCGCTTCCAGCAACCGACGATACTCGCAGGCGGTTTCGTACCGGTGGTGCCCGTCGGCAATGAACACCGCCTGGGCGCTAGGGACCGCCGCCAGCGAGGCGATGAGATCCGGGTCCACCACCGGCCAGAGCCGATGGACCACGCCCAAATCGTCCTGGGCCACCAGCGGCGTCCGGCCCGATACGGCCCGCTCCAGCAGCTCGGCACTGCGGCCTTCCGGGTCCGGATACATGCCGAACACCGGGCTCAGGTTCGCTCGGGTGGCCTGCATCAGCCGCAGCCGGTCCGCCTTGGGGCCGGGCATGGTTTCTTCGTGCGGGTAGATGTCGCCCTGGCCGAACGGTTCCAGGCGGACCCGGGCCAGAAACCCGCGGCGGCGATAAGTTTCTCCCTGGTAGGAGAACTCCTGCTCGTACACGTACAGGGCCGGGTCCGGTTCGGTGAACAGCACTCCCTGGCGCTGCCAGTCGCGGAAGAACTGCCCGGCCCGGCGGTACGGGTCCACCAGCGGATCGTCGCCCGGCTCCACTCGGTTGAGGATGAGCCGCACCACGTTGGTCGGGTGCCGCTCGTAGAGGCGGTTTTGCTCCTCCGGGGAAATCACGTCATAGGGCGGAGCCACCACGTCGCTCAGGCTGCCCACCTGGCCCAAGTCGTAGCGAATCCCTCGGAACGGCTGAATCTCCGGCATGGTGAGCACCTTCTTGGCTGAATAGGAAAGCCCCCATTGAACGCCATCGCTGCCCCGGGGGCAACCCCCCGGATGCGCCGCTGGTTTGTCGGGCTGCTATCCGCAAAACCTATGGCCGCTATTGCTCTTTGGGTGCTGGTCAAGCCGCCCCGGGGGTTCTAAGATAACCGCAAACACGGTCCAGAAACCCCGTTTCGGGGTGTTGCCGATTCATGCTGCCTCTGTTGCAAAAGGAGGAATGCCCATGTCGCTCGTAACCCAAACCGCTCCGGACTTCACCGCCCAGGCCGTGATGCCGGACTGTTCGTTCAAGGAAATCTCGCTGAAAGACTACCGCGGCAAGTACGTGCTGCTGTTCTTCTATCCGTTGGACTTCACCTTCGTCTGCCCCACGGAGATCATCGCTTTTTCGGACGCGGAGCCGAAGTTCGCCGAGCTGAACGTGCAGGTGCTCGGCTGCTCGGTCGATAGCCACTACACCCACCTGGCCTGGCGGAACACGCCGCGGAGCGAAGGCGGGTTGGGCAAGATTAATTACCCGCTCGTTTCCGACCTGAACAAGGAAATCTCCCAGTCCTACGGCGTGCTGTTGCCAGGTGGCGTTTCGCTCCGGGGACTGTTCCTCATCGACAAAGAGGGCGTGGTGCGACACGAGCTGGTCAACGACCTGCCGCTGGGGCGCAGCGTCGAGGAAGCCCTGCGGATGGTCAAAGCCCTGCAATACTTCGAACAGCACGGCGAAGTGTGCCCGGCCGACTGGCACGAGGGCGAACCGACCATCACGCCCGACCCAGAAAAGGCCAAGGATTTCTTCCACAAGGTCTATTCCGACTAGAACTGCATCCGCCATGCCACCGGCAAGAAGGGGCAAGGTGGCCAGACGACCCCCGAGGCTCCGGGCAGTACCGCCCCGAGAACACGGGTCGTTGCGGTCCCTTGCCCCTTTTTCGCTGGAGCTTTTGCTTTGGCGGAGCGTGGAAGGCTTGAGGGGGTGAGGGCTTGGGGGAGAGCTTCCGCTCCGGGCAGGAAGAGACTTGCGGCTTGCGACCTGCGCCTTGCGCGTGGAGCTTCCGCCCCGGCGGGAAAACAACCGTACTCGTGCTCGTAATCGGCAGCCCGTTGTCGAGCACCGGCACTCGGCGAGCCCCGACTTTTGTCGGGGAAGAAGAATAACAGCGAGTGGTCTCCGGATCTCCCTGGCCCGAAGCCCGCAAGAGTTCGCGGCTCTTTTTCTGTTTTTCTGTCCCGTCTCCTGAAGCTCTTGCCCTTTGCGGCTGGTGTCGGCGGCCACTCTGCGGCAAACTAACAGCCAGCGGGCAGTTTGTCTTCAAGGGGAGCGAAACGATGCGGGTGGCCGTCTTCAGCACCAAGTCCTACGACCGCACTTTTCTCTCCCAGGCCAACGCTCGGTACGGCCACGAGCTGGTGTTCTTCGAGGCACGGCTGGACCGCCAGACGGCCCCGCTGGCAGCCGGGTTCGAATGTGTTTGCGTGTTCGTCAACGACCGCCTGGACCAACCGGCCCTGACCACGCTGGCCCAAGGGGGCACGCGCCTGGTGGCGCTGCGCTGCGCCGGATTCAACAACGTGGACCTGGCCGCCGCCGAGCGGCTTGGCCTGGCCGTGGTCCGCGTGCCGGCTTACTCCCCCCACGCCGTGGCCGAACACACGGTGGGGCTCATCCTTTCCCTGAACCGCAAAATCCATCGCGCTTACCACCGGGTACGCGACGGCAACTTTTCGCTGGAAGGGCTGATGGGCTTCGACCTGGCGGGCAAGACCGTCGGCGTGGTGGGAACGGGCAAGATTGGCACCGTGGTGGCTCGTATCCTGCACGGCTTCGGCTGCCGGCTGCTGGGGCTGGACCCGATGCCCAATCCCGAATGTCTCCGCCTGGGTATGGAGTATCTGGAACTGGAACCGTTGCTGGCACGGTCCGACATCGTCACGCTCCACTGTCCCCTGACTCCGCAGACGCACCACTTGATCAACGCCCGGTCGCTTCAGCAGCTCAAGCCGGGAGCGATGCTGGTCAACACCAGCCGCGGAGCGGTGATCGACACCCCGGCGGTAATCCAGGCGTTGAAGTCGGGCCGCCTGGGTTCGCTGGCCCTGGACGTGTATGAGGAAGAAGCCGACGTGTTCTTCCAGGACCTTTCGGACCAGGTAATCCAGGACGACGTGCTGGCCCGGCTGCTCACTTTTCCCAATGTGCTCATCACCGGCCACCAGGCGTTTTTCACCCGGGAAGCCCTGCAAGCCATTGCCGAAACCACGCTGGGCAACATCGCCCAGTTCGAGCAAACGGGCCGTTCGCCCAACCAGGTAACCGCCCAGCAGGTGGTCAAACCCCCGGCCGGCTGAACCCCTCGTCGGCGGAGAACCTTGCCATGAACGCGCTGTTGCTGGTGGACATCCAGAACGACTTTCTGCCCGGGGGGGCGTTGCCCGTTCCCCAGGGGGACCAGGTGGTGCCGGTGGCGTTGCGGCTGCTGGACCGTTTTCCGCTGTGCGTGGCCAGCAAGGATTGGCATCCGCCCAATCACATTAGCTTTGCCGTGAATCACCCGGGCGGGGAAGTCGGTCAGGTAGTCCAGACCCCGTACGGCCCCCAAGTGCTCTGGCCCGTGCACTGCGTTCAGGAAAGCTGGGGAGCCCAGTTCGCCCCGGGACTGGACGAGGCCTCCGGGCGGATCGATCACGTGGTTTACAAAGGAACCGACCCGCAGATCGACTCCTACAGCGCGTTTTTCGACAACGGTCGCCGCCGTAGCACGGGACTGGAACAGTCCCTGCACGACCGGGGTGTGGAACATCTTTACGTGCTGGGCCTGGCCACCGACTACTGCGTCCGCTGGACGGTTGAAGACGCCCTGCGGCTTGGATTCCAAGTGACCGTGGTTCGCGACGGCTGCCGGGCCGTAAACCCCCAAGAGCACGAGCCAGTGTTGCAACAGCTCCAACAGCAAGGAGCTCGGCTGGTAACCAGCGACCAATTGCTTCAGGAGCCAGCGGCATGACGTCCCGGCTGGCTGGTCAGCTCCTCGCGGCCGGAGGATAATGCTTCCGGGAGAAGCTGTCCCTTACATCAAATGCATGTTCGGGAATCCTGCCCGCGGTGGCAGCCACCGCCGGAGCATTCCTTTCCCGGCTGCGATGTTTCCCTCGAAACGGGGTTCCGTTTACGGTGAGCGACGAAACCACCCCCATGCCGCAGTGGTCCGTAGCCGCGCTGGGCGGCGGCGCCCGGGTGCACGCGCTGGCTGCCGCTATGCTCGAACAGGGCGGCCAACCGGCCGGCTGGTGGCTTCCGCCGGGACAAGACGCATCCGCGCTGCCGGAACGCCTGCGTAAACATTTTGCGCCCCTGCCGCGCTGGGAAGAGCTGCTTGTGCCGGATCGGGTGCAAGTGGTGCTGGTAGGCCAAGGGGAGCTGGAACCGTTGCAGGAGCCGCTTCGCCATCTGGTGCAACAGCCCCTGCAACTGGTCGTCTGCCACCCCTTGGGCCTGGACTGGATGTTCTACTACGAGCTGGCCATGCACGCCCAGGAAGGCTTGGGGCCGCCGCTGGCTTGGAACCCACTGCAGTGGCACCCGGCCCTGGAAGTGGTTCTGGCCAGAGCCGAACGGTGGTCCTCGCCGCTAGAGCGTGTGGTGTTGCAGTGGGAAGCCCCCGCCCGAGCCCAAGCCATGCAACAAGCGCTGGCCGAGCACCTGGGGCTTTTGCGTGGCGTGGCCGGAGTGCTGCACAGCGTTTCGGCCACGGCGCTGCCCGGCAGCGAGGAGACCTGGGAACACCTGGAACTGCAACTAACCGGCCCCCAGTCCCCTCTGGTCCGCTGGTCGGCCCGATTTGCCCCGCAAACACACTTCAAGCTGGAACTGCTGGCCCGAGGACACGCGCTTGTGGTCGAAGCGACCGACCCTCTGGGTACGTGGCAGGTAAACGACGCACTGCAAGGGAACCTGAGCCTGGAAACTTCGCTGACCGACTGCGCCCGGCGGTTTGCCCGCTGGTGGGCCAAACAACAAGGAGTGGCGCCGCGAGCTGCGCTGAAGGAAGATGCGCTCCGGCCCCCAGCTTCCCCGGATGACACGTCGACTGATAAGGCGTCCCGGCCCCGCCTGCGCGTGCGGCCATTGCCCTCTCCGTACACGGACTGGGATGCCGCCGCACGCGATCTGGAACTGGTCGGTGCGGCCCAGGAAAGCCTCCGCCGCGGCAGGAGAATCCGGCTGCACGAAATGCAGTACAGCGAACAGCAGGTGTTCCGCGGGCTGATGAGCGCGTTGGGGTGCGGGCTGCTGCTGCTGAGCCTGATCGTGTTTGTCATCGGCGAACTGGTGGCCGGCCGGATGGGCTGGCGCTGGGGGCGCTGGTGGCCCGGTGTGCTGCTGGTGCTGCTGGGCGGTTTTCTGCTGTTGCAGTTGCTTCAATGGAACCCGACATCGCCCGAAAAATCGCCCAAAGAAGACTGACCTTCCAGCCCTGTTCCCAAGGGGCAAAGTTGCAGTGCCCAAGTTCCCCGAGGGTTTTCTGCGCCAGGACGGCTCACACCCGGCACAAACGGCCCGGCGGCCCAGCCGATACCACCGGTCGCCCTGTCACAGGCGGCAGAGAAAAGTTCTCCCGACCGGAGCTTTTTCTGCAAAAGTGGTAGGATGGGGACGGTTCCAACGCCTAGGGCAAACTTTCGCAATACGAAGGGAGCACAGCCGGAAGAAACCTAACTTTTTGTGCCGATTAGAGTTGCCTTGCTCCGGCAGAAACCGGGGGCTAGAATTCCCTAGCCTGCGATACTGCCTGCTTTGGAAAAGAGGCCCCTTCTCGCCGGCTGAAAAGTTTTGGCACGTCGCTTGCAGTTGTTTCCCGGGCAGCCCCACGCACGCTCCACCAGCAAAAGATTCCCAAACGTCGTTAACTTGCGCCATTTTCCAAGTTTCCAGGCACTGGACTTGTCTGGGGGGTCAACTGCGAGATACTTAAAGAGCCGTGGATCCCGGTCCCCTGCTGGGGGCCTCTGCGGCCCTATATACAAAAAGCAAACTACCTCCGGCGAGGCGGCCCGACCCAGCACGCCTTGTCGAGAGCCCTTCAACCCCAACTTGCATGGAAAATCATCATGGCTGGCGATCCCATCTACGAACGCTTTACCGACCGGGCACGCAAGGTCCTGCAACTGGCCAACCAGGAGGCCCAGCGGCTCAACCACGAGTACGTGGGCACCGAGCACATTCTGCTGGGGCTCATCAAAGAAGGGACCGGCGTGGCAGCCAACGTGCTCAAGAACCTGGACGTGGACCTGCGCAAAATCCGCCTGGAGGTGGAAAAGCTGGTCCAGAGCGGGGCCGACATGGTCACCATGGGCAAGCTGCCCCATACGCCCCGGGCCAAGAAGGTCATCGAATACGCCATGGAGGAGGCCCGGAACCTGAACCACAACTACGTGGGCACCGAGCACATTCTGCTGGGCCTGCTGCGCGAACAGGAAGGCGTGGCCGCTCAGGTGCTGATGAACTTGGGCCTGCGCTTGGACGACGTGCGCGAAGAGGTGCTGAACCTGCTGGGCCACGGTATGGAAGAAGCGGCCGAACGGGGCGGCAGCGGCGGCTCCAGTCCCAGCGAGGGCAAGAGCACCAAGAGCAAAACCCCGGCCCTGGACAGCTTCGGCCGCGACCTGACCGAACTGGCCCGCCAGGGCAAGCTCGACCCGGTGATCGGACGCCAGCGGGAAATCGAGCGGCTGATCCAGATTCTCTGCCGCCGCTTGAAGAACAACCCGGTGCTCCTGGGCGAAGCCGGCGTGGGCAAGACGGCCATCGTGGAAGGGTTCGCCCAACGGGTGGTCGAAGGCGACGTGCCGGAGCTGTTGGCCAACCGGCGGATCGTGGTGCTGGACCTGGCCATGATGGTGGCCGGGACCAAGTATCGCGGCCAGTTTGAAGAACGGATTAAGGCCGTGATGAACGAGGTGCGCCGGGCCAAGAACGTGATTCTGTTCATCGACGAGCTGCACACGCTGGTCGGAGCCGGCGGCGCCGAGGGAGCCATCGACGCGTCCAACGTGCTCAAGCCCGCCTTGAGCCGCGGCGAAATCCAGTGCATCGGCGCCACCACGCTGGACGAGTACCGCAAGTACATCGAAAAGGACGCCGCGCTGGCCCGGCGGTTTCAGGAAATCATCGTCGAACCGCCCTCGAAGGCCGAGACGATTGAAATCCTCAAGGGTCTGCGCGACCGCTACGAAGAACACCACCGCGTGCAGATTACCGATGACGCGATTCGTGCTGCGGTCGAGCTTTCGGACCGCTACATCACCGGCCGCTGCCTGCCGGACAAGGCCATCGACGTGATCGACGAGGCCGGCGCCCGGGTGCGCCTGCGCAGCATGACCAAGCCGCCCGACCTGAAAGAGCTGGACGAGGAGATCGAACGGCTCAACAAGGAAAAGGAAGAGGCGGTGGCCAACCAGGACTTCGAGAAGGCCGCCCGGCTGCGCGACCAGGCCAACAAGCTGAACAAGAAGAAGCAGACCATCCTGCGCCAGTGGCGGGAAAAGAGCCGCCAGACCGACGGCGTGGTGGACGAGGAAGTGATCGCCGAGGTGGTCTCCCGCATGACCGGCATCCCGCTGAGCCGCATGACCACCGAGGACACGCTGCGGCTGATGGAGATGGAAAAAGAGCTGCACAAGCGTGTGGTGAGCCAGGACGAAGCCATCCGCGCCGTGGCCAAGGCGGTGCGCCGCAGCCGAAGCGGCCTGAAGGACCCCAAGCGGCCCATCGGCGTGTTCATCTTCGCCGGTCCTACCGGCGTGGGCAAAACGCTGCTGGCCAAGGCCCTGGCCGAGTTCATGTTCGGCGACGAAGACGCCCTGATCCAGATCGACATGAGCGAGTACATGGAGAAGCACAACGTCAGTCGTCTGATCGGGGCTCCGCCGGGCTACGTGGGCTACGAGGAAGGCGGCCAACTGACCGAAAAGATCCGCCGCCGCCCCTACTCGGTGGTGCTGCTGGACGAAATCGAAAAGGCCCACCCGGACGTGTTCAACATGCTGTTGCAGGTGATGGAGGAAGGCCGGTTGACCGACTCGTTCGGCCGCAACGTGGACTTCCGCAACACGATTATCATCATGACCACCAACGCCGGGGCCAGTGCGATCAAGAACGAATCGCAGTTCGGTTTCGCCAAGGCCGACGCCGATTCGTCCTACGAGGCGATGAAGCAACGGGTCAAGGACGAAATCGAAAAGGTGTTCCGGCCCGAGTTCCTCAACCGCCTGGACGACCTGATCGTCTTCCGCCACCTGACGCCGGAAGACCTGAAGGACATCGTGGAAATCGAGCTGTCCAAGGTGCGCGAGCGGCTGGCCGAACGCGGCCTGAAGCTGGTGCTCACGGACGCGGCCAAGGAGTTTATCATCAAGAAAGGGACCGACACGGACTTCGGCGCCCGGCCACTACGCCGCGCGATCGAACAGCGGATCGAAGACCCGTTGGCCGAGGAGCTGCTCCGTGGCACCTTCGAAGGGATGGATACCATCCTGGTGGACGTGGAAGAAGTGGACGGCCGCAAGCAGATCCGCTTCAAGGGTCTGCGGGAGGAGGAACCCCCGCCGGCCCTGGCCGCCAGCACCGAAGGGTCTGGCGCGCCGGACTCCTCCGGCGATTCCGACTCCGAAACCTAACCGGCCCCCCTGCTGGTCCGAACATCCTCTGCCCCGGCTTTACGGCCGGGGCTTTTTTGCGCGCTGCGGCCCGTTGCCGGAGGAAGTGACAGGGCGTGGGGGCTTGGAGGCTTGGGGG
>WFOE01000170.1 GCA_015488215.1 Planctomycetales bacterium | reverse complement strand
GTGCCGGGCTGCGTGGGTCGCGTACCGGCCCGGCACGCGGCCCAGCCGGCCCGGTACGCGACCCACGCAGCCCGGCACTCGTCCGACACGGCCTACGCGGCCCGGCGGAGGTGTTACCCGACCGACGCGCCCCGGCTCCGGAGGCACACGCCCCGCCCAGCGACCGAACCGGGACCAGTTGAACAAGTTTTTGGACCTTCGTCCCGGGTCGGGACGACCCAGCACGCGGCCGGCTCCTGGACTAGGAGGAGCCGCCGGCGAGTTTTTGCGCAACCGGCCCACCACGCGCCCCTCGCCGGGCCAGCGTCCCACACGGCCTGAGCGCCCGCAACGGCCAGGGCGGCCCGAACGGCCGCAACGGCCGGGACGGCCCGAATATCCCCCTCGGCTGCGACCAGCCGATCAAATCCGCATCCGCCAGCAAGTGCGCGACCACGTGCGGCAGTATTTCCAACTGCACCACCCACACTGGAACTTCTGGCAGAATCATCCGCATTGGGCCCACTGGCGCCTGCACCATCCGTATCGCTGGGTGGCCTGGGGTGCGGTGGCCGCCTGGTTTCCTTGGGGATGGAACTCGCCGATGTACTACGACTACGGCAACAACGTCTATTACGAAGGCGACACGGTTTACTACGGGCAGGAACCGGTCGCTTCGGCCGAAGAATACGCCCAACAGGCCCAGGAGCTGGCCTCTCAGGCCCCGGAAGCCAAGCCCGACGGCGACTGGCTCCCCTTGGGCGTGTTTGCCATCGTGCCGGACGAGGAAAGCTCCGGCGCCCCGCCCACGCTGTTTCTGCAACTGGCCGTCGATAAACGGGGCGTCATCGCCGGCACGTTCCACAACCAGGCCACCGGAGAAACCCAGGCGGTCGAAGGGCTGGTGGACAAGCAAAGCCAGCGGACCGCCTGGACGATCAAGGACCAGAAATGGCCGGTGATGGAAACCGGAATCGCCAACTTGACCAAGGACGAAGCCCCAGTGCTGGTCCACTTCGAAGACGGCACCACGCAACAATGGCTGCTGGTGCGGCTGCCCGAGCCGAAAGAGGCTCAAACAAACGCCGACAAAAAGTAGCCGCCGCCCGCGGTTCCCGGTATTGTGGGACGGGGGCCGCGTTACGTTCGGCCCCTGTGCGGGAGAATCGGAGACGGCCAGTTGCTGGGAAAAGACGAACAGGCGATGAGAGGTTCGCTGCCGGCAATCGTTTTGCTGTTGGTTGTTCCGTCGCTGGCGTGGGGCCAGCGTCCGCGGAGCCCGGGGCCGCTGGAGCCTTCGGACACTTCCAGTCCCCGCGCCACGCTGACCAGCTTCATCCAGGCTTGCAACGAGCTGTACGAGGTGGGCCGGTCTGAAGACCGGCAGCGCGATCCGCGGCTTCGGGAAAAACTGCTGCCCATCACGGACCGCATCCTGGACTGCCTGGACCTGAGCGGGCTGCCGGCCGAGTTGCACGATTCGGCCGGAGTGGCTTCGGCCGTGTATCTGAAAGAGGTCCTGGATCGGATCGAGCTGCCCCCGCTGGAGAGCGTGCCCGGCCCCCAGGACGTGAAAGCTGGTCAGGGAAGCGAACCGCTGCGCGCCTGGCAACTGCCCGGCACGCGCCTACTGATTGTTCGTGTGGAGCAAGGTCCGTTTCGGGGGCAGTACCGCTTTTCGGCCGAGACGGTGCGGCGTGCCGCCCGGTTTTACAGTGCGGTCAAGGGGCTGCCCTACCGCACCACGGGTCCCAAAACTTCGCCGGGACTGCTGCAACTGCACGCCCTGCTGACCCGACGACAACCAAAACTGGCCACGGACACTTCCAGCCCCCGCGGCACGCTCATGCTCTTTCTGACCGAAATGAACGGGCTGTTCGAGACGGTCCGCACGCTCAAGTACGTGGATCGTACCGATCCGAAATACGCCCCACAGGTGATGCGTATCCTGGGCTGCCTGGACGTCAGCCAGGTGCCCGAATACTACCGCGAAGAATACGCCGCCGAAGCCGCCGTCTGTCTAAAAGAGGTGCTGGATCGGGTGGAGCTGCCCCCGGCCGAGGAAATCCCCGGCCCGGAAGACCTGGAAAGCAGCGAAGGGACCGAGCCGCTGACGCACTGGCAGGTGCCCAACACCCGCATCACCATCGTGCGCATGACCGAAGGTCCGCGCAAAGGTGAATACCTGTTCTCGGCCGGCACGGTGCAACGGGCGCCGCTGCTTTATCAGCGGATGCGGGCGCTTCCGTACCGGAAACACGGGCCGCCCGTCTCGCCGGGGTTTTACCAGTGGTGGCTCAGCACGCCGGGCCATCCGGCGGTGGCCCGGTGGGTGGAAAGCCTGCCGCCGGTGTTTCGCTCCCGGTTCTATCAGTTGGCCCTGTGGCAATGGATCGGGCTGGCCGTCGCCGGCGTGGCGGCGCTTGCCCTGATGGTGCTGCTGTACCGCCTCGGCTGGACCCGCGGCACGGCTATGCGGCAACAAAGCCTGTTCCGCTACTGGTTCACGTTGCTGTTTCCCGTGCTGGCCATGTGTGTGCCGTTGGCGTTCAAGTATGTGGTTTGGAAGTACCTGACCATCCTGGGCCAACCCCTCTACACGATCAACTTCGTGGCCGACTTGTTCTTCCTGTTGGGATTGATCGTGGTAATTCTGAGTTTTTCCAACCGTCTGGCCGATTCGGTGGTGGCCATGCGGTCGATCCAGAAGCGGGGCGTCGACGTCTATCTGGTGCGCATCCTTTCCCGGGCGCTGGGCCTGGTGGCCGCGGCGGTGGTGTTTCTGGAAGGGGGCCGGTACCTGGGACTGCCCATCACCACGCTGCTGGCCAGCGCGGGAATCGGCGGGCTGGCCGTCGCCCTTTCGGCCCAGGGGATGATCAAGGGCATCTTCGGCACCATGACCATTCTGATGGACAAGCCTTACCGCGTGGGCGAACGGATTATCGTCAACGACTACGACGGCGTAGTGGAAGAGATCGGCCTCCGCTCCACCAAGCTGCGGCAGACGCTGACCAACCACATCATCTCCATTCCCAACGATCTCATCGCCGATGCGGAGATCGTCAACGTGGGCCGACGGCGGAACATCCTGCGGCGGACCGACCTGCGGATTCCGCTTACGGCTTCGCGGGAAAAAGTGCTCCAGGCCGTCGAGGCAATCCGCCAGGTGCTCAAGGACCATGAAGGGATGGACCCGGATTACCCACCCCGGGTGTACTTCAACGAGTTCAACCCCGACTCGTTCAACATCCGTATCATGTACTGGTACTCGCCGCCGGACGTGTGGGCGTGGTACGCCTTCACCGAACGGGTGAATCTGGAGATATGCCGCATTTTCGAGGAGCAGCAGATTCCCTTTTCCATGCCGCAGCGGCACACCTTCTGGCGTGAAGACTACCGCCAGGGCCCGCTGGACGTGCGATTGGTTTCCGATGCTCAGCCCCCCGACGACCCGGAGCCGAACGTCTCCTCGTCTCGGTCCCCACACTCCGGAGAGCGTCCCGCGTAACCCCCCGGAGCCTGTTACACCCCCAGCAGGCGTTCCAGGTCCTCGAAGAACCGGGGATAGGTCTTTTCCACGCAGCCGGGTTCCAGAATCTCCACCCCGGGGACTCGAAGCGCCGCCACGGCGAAGCTCATCGCCATGCGGTGGTCGTTGTAGGTGGCGATTCGGGCCGGCTGGGGCTGGGCCGGCGGAGTAATCCTCAGCCCGTCGGAGCGTTCTTCCACTGCGGCGCCCAGTTTGCGCAACTCGGCGGCCACGGCGGCGATGCGGTCCGTTTCCTTGTGGCGGATGTGCTCTACGCCGGTGATGGTGGTCGGACCGCGGGCGAACAAGGCCACGGCAGCCAGCGTGGGCACGGTGTCGCTGATGGCGTTCATGTCGGCCCGAATCCCCCGCAGCGGCCCGCCGCTTACGCTCACCTGATCCTGTTCCCAGCGAACGCGGCAGCCCATCCGTTCCAACAAATCGACAAAGCGGATGTCCCCCTGGAGGCTGTCGCGGCCTAGCCCTTGTACCGTAACCCGCCCCCCGGTTACGGCCGCCGCGGCAAAGAAGTAACTGGCTGCCGAAGCGTCCGGTTCCACCGAATAGCGCTGCGGCCGGTACTCCTGCGGGACGATGCGGAAATGCCGCAGGGAATCGTGCTCGACCGCCACGCCGAACTGTTCCATCACCCGCAGTGTCATCAGCACATAGGGCTGGGAGACGAGCTCCCCCTGTACTACCAGCTCCACCTGGGCTGCGGCCGCCGGAGCGGCCATGAGCAGCGCACTGAGAAACTGGCTGGAGATGGTCCCCTCCACGGCCGCCTGCCCGCCTGCCAGCCCGCCCGCCTCGACACGGACCGGCGGAAACCCGCCCTGGGTTTCCACGCGGGCGCCCAGCCGGTTCAACGCCTCGGCCAGAGGACCGATGGGCCGCTGGCGCATCCGGGCAATGCCGTCCAGCAGAAAGGTGCCCTCGCGGGCAACGGTCAGCATGGCCGTCAGAAAGCGGATCGTCGTGCCGCTGTTGGCCACGAACAGTTCCAGCGGCCGGTCCCGGGGACCGTGCCAGCCCTGGGGGCCGGGGCTTTCCACCTCCAGCGTCGCGTCCGGCCTCCATTGCACCCGCACCCCCAGTTGCCGCAACGCGGCGATCATCACCCGGGTGTCTTCGCTGTCCAGGGCCCCGAGCAGTTGCGAACCGCCCCGGGCCAACGCCGCGCAGACCAGCGCCCGGTTGGTAATGCTTTTGGAACCCGGCGGGCGAATCGTTCCACGCACAGGCCCCGGGGGGGCGATTGTCCAGGAAGAAGCCATCGGCAGCGGGTGCTTACGGTAAGGAATCGGGTCCGGTGGGAAACAACGCTTCCCGTGCCGCTTATCATACCCTGCCCGGCGTGCGGCGGGCAGGGCTCCGATTTCGCGAAGCTCCGGGATTGCCGAAAGGTATCGACAAGAGTCGCCGCCGTCGGAAAAACATTGGCACCCCGGCGGCAAGGGGCCATAATCCGCATGGGAACCCGATGGGCCGCAGGCCCGCTTGGTTCCCGTTGTCCCAATTTCGGTTGTCCGATTCCCGCTCTGGCGAGGAGCTGCTTGTGCCTGGTACGACTCCCTGGACGCTGCGTAGCCGGCTGATGGGCATGATGTTCTTGCAGTATTTTGTCCAGGGAGCGTTTCTGCCCATCATCTCGGTTTACCTGGAAGAAGCCCTGGGGTTCACGGCCGGGCAGTTGGGCTATTTTGCCGCGGCGTTGTCGCTGGGCCCGCTGCTTTCGGCCCTGCTGTTGGGCCAGTTGGCCGACCGGCACTTCCGCCTGGAACGGCTGCTGGGCGTGGTCCACCTGGCGGCCGCGGCGGTGATGCTGCTGCTTGCCTTCCAGCGGCCGTTGCTTCAGTCCCTGTTTGCTTCCGCCGGTCGGGAACCCTGGCTCCTTTCGGCCACGGGACAGTTCTATCTGGTGGTGGGCCTGGGGCTGCTCTATTCGATTCTCTACACGCCCACGATGATGCTCACCAACGCTTTGGCCTTTCACCATCTGGAGTTCCAGCAGCGCGAGTTTCCCACCGTGCGGATGTGGGGCACGATTGGCTTTATCGTCCCGGCCTGGTTCATCGAAAGCGTGCTGCTGGCCGGCAAGGCCGGAGCGGAACTGAACCAGGCCCGCGGGGTGGCTCTAGTCGTCTCCGGTCTGGCCGGGGTACTGATGGCCGCCTACTGCTGGCTGTTGCTGCCGGCCACGCCACCGGCTCGGGAGGAAAAACGCCGTTTCGCTCCCGCGGCGCTGCTGCCCATGTTCGCCCGGCGCGATTTTCTGGTGCTGGTGCTGGTCAGCTTCGGCATCGCGATGGTGCACCAGTATTACTTCACGCTCAACAGTCCTTACTTGAAGGCCGTGCTCCGCAGCGGCCAGGTGGACGCCGCTTGGGAAGGGCGGATTGCTTCGGTGGGCCAGATTGCCGAGATTTTCGTCATGCTGGTGCTGGGCCTGCTGCTCCTGCGGCTGGGTTTCAAGTGGACCATGGCCCTGGGCGCACTGGCCTACGCCCTGCGCTACGTGGTCTTTGCCATGGCGGTGGCCGCCCCGTTGCCGTTTGCAGCCAAGATGAGCCTGGTCGTGCTGGGCCAGGCGCTGCACGGGGTATGTTTCGGCTGTTTTCTGGCCGCAGCGTTCATGTACATCGACCGCATCGCCGCCACCGACGTGCGCAGCACCGCCCAGAGCTTCTACGGCACGATTGTGCTGAGCTTGGGCTTTGCCCTGGGCGGCACCGTGGCCGGTACCATCGGCGACTGGTTCACCCACGCACCGGGCCAGAAGCCGATGCGGGCGGCCCTGGGGTTCACGGGCCAGGCGGGCATTCTGCCCATGCAAACCGACCAGGGCATGCTGTTTCGGGACTGGAGCGGCATCTGGCTTTCCGGCGCTTTGCTGGCCGGAGTGTGCCTGGCGGTCTTCGTGCTCTTCTTTCCCGGCACAAACAGCCGGGAAGCCGAACCCGAGCCATCCTAAGCGGTCCGCCGCGGCCACCGGACTGATTCTCCCGCGGGCACGTGGTGTTCGACCGGCTGGTGACGCCGCGCCGGGAGCGTTCGGCTCGCTTTACGCCCCGGCACAAAAGCGGTAAAACCGGCGGTGGTCTGGGCCGAAGGCCCTCGACGGCGTGAACGGAGGCACTTCCTGCGGAGCTTGACTATGAGCGGCGAAACCGAACGCAGCTCGCGCAACTTCATCCAGCAAATCATCGACCAGGACTTGGCCGAAGGCCGTTTCCGGGAGGTCCATACCCGTTTCCCTCCCGAGCCGAACGGCTATCTTCACATCGGCCACGCCAAGGCCATCGTGCTCAACTTCGAGCTGGCCCGGCAGTACGGCGGAAAATGCAACCTCCGCATGGACGACACCAACCCGCTGACCGAAAGCACCGAGTACGTCGAGGCAATCAAGCAGGACGTCCGCTGGCTGGGCTACGACTGGGAAGACCGGTTCTACTTCGCCTCGGACTACTTCGACCAGCTTTACCAATGGGCCGTGGAACTCATCAAAAAAGGCAAGGCCTACGTGTGCGATCTGTCGCCGGAGCAGATTCGCGAGTACCGGGGCACGCTCACCACCCCGGGCCGCGAAAGCCCCTGGCGCAATCGCTCCGTGGAAGAAAACTTGGAGCTGTTCGAGCGGATGCGCCGCGGCGAGTTTCCCGAAGGGTCGCGCACGCTGCGGGCCAAGATCGACATGGCCCATCCGAACCTGAACATGCGCGACCCGGTAATGTATCGCATCCTGCACGCCAGGCACCACCGCACGGGGGACAAGTGGTGCATCTATCCCACCTACGACTGGGCCCACGGCCAGAGCGATTCCATCGAAGGGATTACCCATTCCATCTGCACGCTGGAGTTTGAAAACCACCGGCCGCTTTACGATTGGTTCCTGGACCAACTGGGCGTGCACCATCCGCGGCAGATCGAGTTTGCCCGGCTCAACCTCACCTACACGGTGATGAGTAAGCGAAAACTGCTCCAACTGGTCCAGGAAGGGCACGTGCGCGGCTGGGACGACCCGCGGATGCCCACCATCTGCGGCCTGCGCCGCCGTGGATACACGCCGGAGGCAATTCGCAACTTCTGCCAGCGCATCGGCGTGGCCAAGTTCAACAGCACGGTGGACCTGGCCCTGCTGGAACACTGCGTGCGCGAACACCTGAACCGCACCGCGCCGCGGGTAATGGCCGTGCTGCGGCCACTGAAGGTGGTGATTGAAAACTTCCCCGAAGGCGAAGTCGAATACCTGGAAGCGATCAACAATCCCGAAGACCCCTCGGCCGGTACGCGCCAGGTTCCTTTCAGCCGCGAACTCTACATAGAACAAGACGACTTCCGCGAGGAACCCCCGCCCAAGTACTACCGCCTGGCCCCGGGCCGCGAGGTGCGGCTGCGCTATGCCTATTTCGTCAAGTGCGTCGATGTGGTCAAAGACCCGCAAACCGGGCAAGTGACCGAGCTGCGCTGCACCTACGATCCGGCCACTCGCGGCGGCTCGGCTCCCGACGGCCGCAAGGTGAAAGCCACGCTCCATTGGGTCAGCGCCCCCCACGCCTTGCCGGCCGAAGTGCGACTGTACGAAACCCTCTTTACCAAGCCCGACCCGGAAGACGTGGAAGAAGGCCAAACGTTCCTGGACAACCTGAACCCCCATTCGCTGGAAGTGATTTCGCAGGCGTTCATCGAGCCTTCGGTCAAGGGAGCCGCCCCCGGCACGCGCTACCAGTTCGAGCGATTGGGCTACTTCTGCGTTGATCCGGACACCACGCCCGAGCATCTGGTGTTCAACCGCACCGTGACGCTCAAAGACACCTGGGCTAAAGTGCAAAAGAAGCTGCAACAGCAGCGAAGCTGACCCGGGCCAAGAAGAAACGCCGATTCTTGCATTCAGCGAGCCATCGGCTTGAGTCGGGCGTGGAGGCGTGGGGGGATGGGGGGGAGCTTCCGCTCCGGGCGAGAATAAGCGCCGATTCTTGCAACCGGCGAGTCGGCAGCGCCGCCCCTTCGGAGCCCAAAAGAAATAGCAAGTGCCGGTATTTTCGTCGCTCCGTGGGTTGACACTTGCGGCTTGCTCGATGCGCGCAAGAGAAACCAGGAAAACCGGGCGGCGTTTGCCGGTGCTAGCGATTCTTGCGCGCCACATTTCACCACGTGGCCGCCACTTGGGAGTCTGCTGCCCAGGCGGCAAACGGCTTCGCCTTCCTGGCCCTTGCTAGCGGTGCTTAACCGGAAGCGGACAGGCGGTTACGTTCCGGCTTGCTTTCGGCAGAAACGCCGGGCAGTAGTGGTTTGTGCGCGGCAGCTTGATTCGCCGCGGCCGGAGCGAACAATTCCCCTGCCAACCAGGGAGGGCAGGTCGCCACGGAATGGCCTATCCGGGTTTCTGTCTAGCGCGGAAGGAGAACACAATGCGACGCCTTGGTTTGGTAACGTTGGGACTGGGACTGCTGACCCTGTTGCCCTCGGCAACCCGGGCCGAAGACGCCGTGCCGGGCGGCACCTGCTGCACGCCCGCCACGGTCACTTGGGTGCCGGTTCGCACGCTGCGCCCGGTTCTGGCTCCGGTCGTAACCTGCCGGCCGGTGAGCTGTTGTCCTGCTCCCGTTCCGCAGACGTACGCCCCGCAGACCGCGGCTCCGGCGCAGACCAGCTACCATCCCGTGGGGCCCGCCCCCCAGGTGGTCTATCAGCCGGTAGTCGCCGCGGGCCCGCAGTACGTGTTGGGCCGGGGGATTTTGGGCCAGCCGAAGCTCTACGTCGAAGGCCAGCCTGTGCGCAACTTCCTCCGCTGGCTCTCGCCCTGAGCGCCGACTCGGAGCTGCTTGGCTGGGCCGGGACTCCCCCCGGCTCGGCTGCTCTTGCCGCTGCGGAAGCAACGGCCCCGTCGGGCGTTTCTTTTCCAGGGACGGGTGTTTTCACGGGGGTATTAAACCGTGGCGTTAAACCGTGCCGGTAAGGCAAGCCAGCCAAGGTGCGGTCATTGCACCCGGCCCGTGGAGTCGGAGTGTACCGCGTCTGGCTGCTGGACGATGTAGAGAATCGTGTCGGGAAACTCCGACTTGAGCGGTTGGAGCACCTAGGGGGTGGAGTTTCCCGCTCCAGCAGCCGCCCACGCGGACACACAGGGAGGGAAGCCAAGGTGAATCAGCAGCGGAGGCTCGGACGCGGCCTGGAAGCGTTGTTGGGACGCCCCTTTGCCCGGGCAGAAGCCCAGGAACCGGAACTGGTGGCCGAAGGCCAGGCCGCCGCGCAGCAAGTGGCCGTCACGCTGATCGACAGCAACCCGTACCAGCCGCGGCAGGAGTTCGATCCGGAAGAAATCGCCCAACTGGCCGAAAGCATCCGCCAGCATGGCATCTTGCAGCCCCTGCTGGTCCGCCGCCAGGGCGAACGGTACCAGATCATCGCCGGAGAGCGGCGTTTGCGGGCGGCGGTGCAGGCCGGCTGGCAAGAAGTGCCGGTGATCGTCCGGGACATTTCGGACCGCGAGATGGCCGAGCTGGCCATCGTGGAAAACCTGCAACGCAAGGACCTGAACCCGCTGGAAAAAGCCACGGCCTTCCAGCAGTATCTGAACCAGTACCAGTGCACCCAGGAAGAACTGGCCCGGCGGCTGGGCATCCACCGTTCGACGGTGGCCAACCTGCTGCGGCTGCTGGAACTGCCCGAGTCCGTGCAGCAGATGCTCCGCCAAGGGCAGATTTCGATGGGCCATGCCCGGGCTCTGCTCCCCCTGGGCGAAGAAGACCAGCAACGGCAGGTAGCCCAGCAGGTGGTCAAAGAGGGGTTGAGCGTTCGGGCGGTGGAATCGCTGGTGCAGGAGATGCTCCGCCGCCAGGACGAAGAACCGCTGCTGGTGGTGGTGGACCAGCCCGACCCGACCCCGGAACAAGACGCCCGCCGGGACCATCTGGCTTCCCTGGAACAGCAGTTCAAGCTGGCCCTGGGCACGCGGGTGCAGATCCAGCAAAAGGGTTCCGGCCGCGGGAAGATCGTCATCCACTTCGCCTCGCACGAGGAGTTCCAGCGGCTGCAAGCGCTGCTGTGCCACGGCAAGGCGGCCCCGGCTGTCGAGCGGTCCGCGTGAAGTGCCACGGATTACCACGCTGGAGCAGTGGTGCGTTTCGCCCGGCCGGGGGGTGCGAAAACCGCTGGGACCACCTACATTCTCCAGCATCCCCAGACGGTGCAGCTTTCCGGCGCAACGGGGAGGAAGCCGGCTGTTCCGATTGACCCGCCGCCGGAGGGCTTTCTAGACTACGGGCCGTCTTGCACCAGCAACAGGACTCGCAAGCGGCGGTGCCTCTGTCCCGAAGCGTGCGGAACGCTGTGCGCTTTCGCCGCTTCGGGCCGACTGGACGCGGTGCCGCATACTCACAGGTGGCGGAATGGATGCCCCGGCCTGGAACCTTGGTCGTTTGCGGATGCTGTTGCCGTCGCGGGCCGAAGCGATTCCGGCCGGCGGCGTGCTGGCCCTGCGACGAGCAGTTGAGTTGGGCCTCTGCGCGCTGGTGCTCGTGCCCGTGGTGCTCTACCCGCTGGCCCGCGATCAGGCCCTGTTTGCCTACGCCGGGCAGGTGATTCTGGACGGCGGGCTGCCCTACCGGGACGTGTTCGAGCAGAAGGGGCCGGCCACACACTACACGTTTGCCCTCATTTTGGCCGTGCTGGGCCAGCACCAGTGGTCCGTGCGGCTGTTCTTCGCCGCCGTGTTGTTGCTGGGCAGCCAGTTGGCCGCTCGAGTAGCCGAGCACCTGGCCGGTTCGCGAGCCCGCTGGCCTGCGGCATTGGGTTTCTGCCTGCTGGTTTCGCACGGGCGGGGGGCTCAGTACTTCACCGCCCAAGTGGAAGACCTGCTGCTGGTGCTCTCGCTGGGGGCGCTTGTGCTGGTGTTTACGCCCGACCGGCGGGCACGCCTGAGCAACCTGGTCGGGGCCGCGTTGCTGTTGGGACTGGCCTGCGCTTACAAGCCCACGGCTATCGTGCCCGCTGCGGCCTTGGGGTTGCTGGCGCTGTGGTACGCCTGGACCGAGCTGCCCAAGGAAAAACGCTCGCTTTTCTGGTGGCCGGTCCGCATGGCAGCCTGCGGGACGGCGCTCTTGCTGCCTGCGGCCCTGTTCCTGGGCTACCTGGCCTGGCAAGGAGCGTGGGAGGACTTTTGGGTTTCGGTCGTCGAGCACAACCGGACCTACTCCGGCACGAACCGCACGCCCTGGTCCGGGGCGTTGATGCTCCTGGGCGGAGCCTGGGCCCGGATTACGCTGGCAGTGCTCCTGACTCTGGCCGGGGGACTCATTCGCCGCAGCCGCAGCTTCTGGCTGCTGGCCGCTCTGGGCGCCGGGCACTATCTGGCCGTGGTCTGGCAGGGCAAGTACTGGCCCTACCACTGGACGCCCGTGCTGGGCGTGCTGGCCATCCTGGCCGCTCCGGCCCTGGACCATCTGACCCGGCGGATCGCTCGAGGGCTGCCGCTTCGACCCGCACGCGGACCCGGGGGCCGCTTTCTGCTCGGCGGCCTGGTCACTCTTGCGGTGGCCACAGCCCATCCCGTGCAATATCTGGACACCTGGAGCTGGATTACCCAGTTGGTGCGAGGGCGCATCTCGCTGGAACAATACTACGCTCTCTACACCACCGGCACCGGCGACGGGCAGGAGGTGCTGGAAGCAGCCCGCCACATCCGGCAACATTCCCGGCCCGAAGAGACGCTGCTGGTCTGGGGCCGGGAGCCGATGCTGCACTTTCTGGCCCAACGCCGTGCGCCCAGCCGCTTCGTGCTGGGCCTGAGCCTGTGCCGGTTCGATTCGCCCCATATTCTCCAGTGGCGGCAGGAATACATGGCCTCGGTCCAGAAGAACCCACCGGCGTTCGTCGTGCTGGTTCCCCGGGACGAAACCTACTTCTCTCCGCAGGGGATGGCCGCCCAACTGAAATACTTCCGCCGTTTCCGGCAGTGGTTCCAGCAGAACTACCGCCTGGATCGCATGGTGGGCGACTATCGGCTTTACCGCCGCCGCACGGCTCCCATGCAAGCTTCTTCCCCCAGTAAAGCAACGCCCTCCGCGATACGATGAGCAGCACGGCTTGTCCCGCCGGAACGCTTCGCCAGCCCTTGGGCTGGTGGCCCGTGGCCGCCCAGGCGGCAATCCGCAGCCGCGCCGGCTACTGGCTGGCCGTGGCCGTGGTTGCCGCGCTGGTGCTCAGCCCACTGGCGTTCATGCCCCTGGCTCGGGACCAGAGCCTGTTTGCCTACAGCGGGCAGGTAATCCTGGCCGGAGGGGCCCCCTACCGGGATGTGTTCGAACAGAAAGGCCCGGCCACCCATTACCTGTTTGCGGCTCTGGTGGCCCTAGGAGGCAACTCCCAGCTTGCCATTCGCGGATTCTTCTACCTGGTGCTGGTCGGTTCGGTGCTTTTGGGAGCGGGGTTTGCCTGCCGCGTGGCGGGCCCCTCGGCCGGCTTTGCCGCCGCCGTGGCCGCTTCCTGTGCCTTGCTGCAAGGGGATTGGGGCGCTTCCTGGCAGACCGGCCAGATCGAAGACCTGCTGCTTTTCCTCTCCTGGGCGGCCTTGGCCGTGGCGTTGGAACCGGCCCTGCTGACCCGTGGGTGGCGCCCCTGGGCTTGGGGGTTGTTGTGGGGACTGGCCGTCGCGCTGAAGCCCACCGCAGTGCTGCCCGCTACGCTGATGACCCTGGTGCTCGCCTGGCACACCGCCCGCCGTGCAGGTTGGCCCAACGCAGTCGCCTTTCTGGCCAAAGCCACTCTGGCCGGAGCCTTGCCTGTGGCCCTGCTGCTGGCGGCGGTTTTCCACCAGGGAGCCTGGCCCTGGTTCTGGGAACAGGTGGTCCAGCACAACATGCTCGTCTATGCCAAAGCGTATCGCCGGCCCTGGCAAGCGGTGGTCATGCTGCTGGATCCCCGCTGGAGCCGCCTGGAGCTGCTGGCCCTGCTGGCCTTGGGTTATCACCGCATCCGCGACTCTTGGACCTGGCAGTTGTTGGGCTGGCTACTGTTGGGACACTATGGGGCCGTGGTCTGGCAAGGGAAGTTCTGGCCCTATCACTGGACCCCCGCCGTGGCCACTCTGGCGGTGGTTGCGGGAGTGGGCATCGACCGCATGGTGCGGCTCCTCTTCCGCGCAAGCCGCTGGCGACACTGGCCCATTGCCACCGGCGCGCTGTTGGGGCTGCTCGGCCTGCTGGCCGGAACGGTCGATGTCCCTTCGCTGGTGCGCACCGCCCAGCAGATGCGGTTGTTCGTCTTCGGGCACCGGAACGTGGAGTTGTTCCGCGCTTTGTACCCGGTGGGAGCCGCATCCTACCAGTCCACCCGGCCCGCGGCGGATTATCTGGCCGAGCACACCCCGCCGGGCGAGAGGATTCAGGTCTGGGGCCACGAGTGTTTGCTGTATTTTCTTTCCGGCCGCCGGGCCGCTTCGCGATTTGCCGTCAATCGGCCCCTGTGCCAGCGGAAAAACCCGCGGATGAAGCAGTGGCGGCAGGAGTTTCTGCGGCAGATGGAGCAGAACCCTCCCTGCTATTTTGTGGTGGTTCACCAGGACGGAGTGCCGCAGTTTCCCCGGGGATCGGACCGCGAGCTGGCCCGATTTCCGGCGCTGAAAGCGTGGCTGCGGCGCAACTATCGACTGGAGCGGCGTTTCGAATACTTTTCGCTCTACCGGCGGTTGCCCGCCCCCCGTTCGGGCCATTTTGGCCGAAATGGGGAAAAATAATTCTTGCTATTTGCTTGACAGCACTGCATCGCTGGTAATAATAAAAGCGTAGTGCTGGTGCGGCAATTGTACCGGCAGTGCTAACTTGCTCTCCTGCAACAACTTATACCACTTGGGACACGGAACCATGAAGAGAAAACGCAAGTAGTCTTTCCGCAGCGTTCCGTTCTTCGCTCTCCGATACTCCCAAGTGGATGCTCTTGGCCGCCCGGTTACGGGTGAGGGTTTTCGTCCTTCTGGCGAAAACCAAAAGAAACAAAACAAAGCGACATACTTGGCCGAACGTCCAGAATCCAACAGGGCCTAAGGCACGGGTAAGTTACACCGTTTTTACTTGTTGGTTGTACGAGAGGGTTGCACAAATGGTCCGCAACGTATTCGAGGCGATTGAGAAGTACGGGCACGACGAGTTTTTCAAGCCTCGCGTGACCGAGGAGTTCCAACCCACCGATGCCCCGGCCGGTTCGCCTGAGAAGATCGCCGTGCTGGCCAAGCGAGTGGAGCTGGGGCTGCCGCTCTGGCATCCGGAAGACCGAGCCGACTACAACGGCTTGACCGGCGCGGTGCGTCCCCGCGACTAACCGGCTTCGCCCCAGCCCCCAGGGGGCTGGGAATGCGCATGCGCAAAAAAGCAAAAACCGGTGCTTGAAGCACCGGTTTTTCTTTGGCTCCCGTATTCCGGAGGCGCCGCCTAGGACTTCTTGGCCGTAGCCGATTGTTTCTGCAACTGCTGGATCAGGTACTCAATCGCCTTTTGCAGATGGCGGTCCACGAACTTGGTTTCTGCGTCGGGCTTGGTTTCGTCCTGGGCGGTCTGTCCGGAGTCCTTCTTGCCCTGCTCGTTCTTGCCCTGTTTGGGCTTGCTTTGCTTGGGCTTGTCCTGCTTGTTTGCGTCCTGGTTTTGTTCTTCACCGTCGGCCTTTGCCTCGGACGGCTTGCCGGCTGGTTCCTTCTTTACCGCAGCGGGTTTGGTATGCGGACGGACGATGTCCACCTGACGCCGATGCCGCACCAAGGCCCGCAACTCCGCGTCGCTCATCCGCAGCCGGTAGCCTTTGTCGGGCATCACGCCCCAGGTGTCGCTGGGCTTGGCTCCCGGATGGCGATGAATGTTCTTGCCGCTGGGGCGGAAGTAGGCGGCGGTGGTCAGCTTCAGCGCGCTGCGGCCACCCTGGAGCTGGATGACGTTCTGCACGCTCCCCTTGCCCCAGGTCCGCTCGCCCACGATTAACGCCCGGCCGTGGTCCTGCAAGCAGGCCGAGACAATTTCGCTGGCACTGGCGCTGTAACGGTTGACCAGCACCACCATGGGAAAATGCTTGAACGTCCCCGGCCCTTTGGCTCGCCAGACCCGCTCCCGGCCGTGGCGGTCCTTGACCGAAACGATTTTCCCTTCGGGCAGGAACATATCGCAGATGCGCACCGCCGCGCTGAGCAGCCCACCCGGATTGAACCGCAGGTCCAGAATCAATGCCCGGAAACGCGGGTCCTTGGTCAGTTGGGAAAGCACTTGGCGCAGGTCCCGGGCGGTTTCAGGTCCGAAGGCCGTCAGGCGGATGTAGGCGATGCCGTGTTCCGGATCGATGAAGTATTCCCAGCGGTCCTGGTCGTCCCGCCGCACTCCAAGCACCGTCTCCAGGCGAACGATTTCCCGCGTGACGGTAATCGTCACCGGCTTGCGCTGGCCCGGGTGCAGCACTTTGAACGTAACCGACGTACCCGGCGGGCCTTTCATCAGCCGGATGGCATCGTCCAGGCTCATCCCTCGGACGGGTTTGCCTTCGATCTCCACGATCTCGTCCCCGGCAATCACTCCTGCCCGATACGCCGGGGAGCCAACGATGGGGCTGATGACCTTCAGGTGCCCGTTTTCCATCGTCACCTGGATGCCCACGCCGCCGAACTTGCTCTCCAGCTCGGTGCGGAAGCGGTCGATTTTCTCAGGCGGGATGTAGTTGGAATAAGGGTCCAGCTTTTGCAGCACGCCCTGAATAGCCGCTTCCAGCAGCTCTTTGCGGTCCACCGGGGTGACGTAGTTGCGTTCCACCTGGTCGATCACGTCGGCCAGGGTGCGGAACAGCTCGTAATACTCTTCGTCCTTGTCGTCCTTGGCCGAAGACTTGGGAGCCGAAGGCTTCTTCCCCGGGGCGGTCTTTTCCGGTCCGGCGGCTTTTACGGCCGGAAGAAGCAGAAGCACCACGGCCGAAACCAGAGCCAGACGCGTCCATCCGATGCACCGCATCGTCTCTATCCTCCGACAGGCGCAGCCAGAAACCCTGCCGAATCCACACCGGCAAAGCATCTGGACAAAAGAACAGCCAGAAAAGCAAAACGTTTCCGGCACTGTAGATTATAGGTTGGCCACCCAACCCGAGCAACAAAGGCCTCGGCACCGCGAGAACCGGCAAAGTTACCCCTTTTTCGCACGGGGCAGGCAATCGTCTTGGGTGCGGTGCGGCATTGAAAAAAACGCCGCGGCGCGGTTAACTCGGAACTTCGCGGTGGATACTCCCGATTTTCCCCACCTTTCCGGTTCCCTCCGCGCGGCTGGTTGCCATGCCCGAGAAGAAAAAAGCATTCCAGGACGTCGAGCCCCGGGTCTCCTTCCCCGAGCTGGAAGAGCGCATCCTCCGGTTCTGGAAACAGCAGGCCATCTACGACAAATCGCTTGCCCGGCGGAAGCAAGCGCCCCGGTTCGTCTTTTACGAAGGGCCGCCCACGGCCAACGGGATGCCGCACCCGGGTCACTGTCTTACTCGGGCCATCAAGGACCTGTTCCCCCGCTACCGCACCATGCGGGGCTATCTGTGCGAACGGAAAGCGGGCTGGGACACCCACGGCTTGCCGGTGGAAGTGGAAGTGTGCAAGGAGCTGGGCATCCACTCCAAGGCCGAAATCGAAGCCTACGGCGTGGAACGCTTCATCCACCGCTGCCTGGAAAGCGTGTTCCGCTACACCCGGGAATGGGAATACCTGACCGAACGGATCGGCTTCTGGATCCACCTGGAGGAAGCCTACGTCACCTACCACCAAAGCTACGTGGAAAGCATCTGGTGGTGCCTCAAGACGCTGTTTGACCGCGGACTGCTCTACCACGGACACAAGATCGTCTGGTGGTGGCCCCAGGGGGGTACGGCCCTTTCGGCCGGCGAGGTGGGCCAGGGCTACCGCACAGTGGACGATCCGAGCGTCTATGTGCGGATGCCCGTGCTGGACGAAGATGGCAACGAGACGGACACGGACCTGCTCATCTGGACCACCACGCCCTGGACTCTGCCCAGCAACCAGTTCGTGGCCGTAGATCCGGAGCTGGAATACGCCCGGGTGTGGGACGCCGAACTGGGGCGACACCTGGTGGTGGCCCGTGTGCTGGTCGAACCGTTGGCCGAAAAGTTCGGTCGCCAGTGGGAGGTGAAGGAAACCTTTCCGGGGCGGAAGCTGGTCGGCCGCCGCTACCGACCTCCGTTCGACTTCTACTACCGCGAGCAAGGCTCCCGCCGCGGGCGGCTCCGCGAGGGCGGGGAGGAGTACCAGGGCTGGCGCGTCGTGGAAGCGGACTTTGTCACCACCGACTCGGGAACCGGACTGGTGCACCAGGCGCCCGCGTTCGGCGAAGTGGACTTCGACGTGCTGCGACGCGAGCAGCAGCGGTTCGTGCCCGGCGAGGAGCCGCCGCTGCTGTGCGCCGTGGCTCCCGACGGCACGTTCACCGAGGAAGCCCCGCCCTATCAGGGCCAGTTCGTCAAAGAAGCCGACCGGCAGATCATGGCCGACTTGAAACAGCGCGGGCTGCTCTTTCATCGCGAGACCTACCAGCACGAATATCCGTTCTGCTGGCGGGCCGAGCAGGACCCGTTGATCCAATATCCCCGCAAAAGCTGGTTCATCCGCACTTCGCAGCTCAAGGAGCTGATGCTGGAGAACAACCGCCGCATCGGCTGGCTGCCCGAGCATATCCGCGACGGCCGATTCGGCAATTTTCTGGAATCCAACGTCGATTGGGCCCTGTCGCGCGAACGGTTCTGGGGCACACCGCTTCCCATCTGGCAGTGCGAGGCCACGGGCCGCTTCGAGGCGGTGGGCAGCTACCAGGAACTGCTGGCCAAGCCGGGCGTGCAGGGAACCGAAGTCTGGGAACAGGCCAAGCGGCAAAACCCCGATCTGCCCGAACACCTGAAGGTGCACAAGCCGTACATCGACGCGGTAACCTACGACTCGCCTTTTGAGCCCGGGGCGCGGATGCGCCGCGTGAGCGAAGTGATCGACGTGTGGTTCGATTCCGGGGCCATGCCCTTTGCCCAATGGGGCTACCCGCACCAGGGGCACGAGCAGTTCCGCGAGCAGTTCCCGGCCGATTTCATCTCCGAGGCGATCGACCAGACCCGCGGCTGGTTCTACAGCCTGCTGGCCATCAGCACCATGCTCTTTGGCACCGAGCCGCAGCCGGGTGAGCGGGGCACGTTCCGCAAGGAGTTCCCGCACCCGTACCGCAACTGCGTGGTGCTGGGCCTGATGCTGGGCGAAGACGGCCACAAGATGTCCAAGCAGCGGCGCAACTACCGCGAGCCGCGGGAGATTTTCGACCGCTACGGGGCCGACGCCATGCGCTGGTACTTCTTTGCCAACCAGGCCCCGTGGACTTCCATCCGCTACAGCGAACAGGCTATCCGCGACAGCATCCCGGAGTTCCTGCTGCGGCTGTGGAACGTGTACAACTTTTTTGTGACCTATGCGAACATCGACGGGTTCGACCCCGGGGCGCGGATCGCCGGCCCGGCCGAAAATCTCTCCCCCGAGGTACTCGCCGGCGGGGAAGGCTACCGGCCGCACTCGCAGCGCGGGGAACTGGACCGCTGGATTCTGAGCGAGCTGGACCGCACCGCCCAGCAGGTGGTCGAACACATGGACCGGTACGAGAACTATCCGGCCGCCCGGGCGCTGCACCAGTTCGTCGATGCGCTGAGCAACTGGTACGTGCGCCGCAGCCGCAGCCGGTTCTGGGCCTCGGGGCTGGAGCAGGACAAGCTGGACGCCTACTGGACCCTGTACGAGTGCCTGGTAAGCACGTGCAAGCTGGTGGCTCCGTTCGTGCCGTTTCTGGCCGAGGAGCTGTGGCAAAACCTGGCCCGAAGCCCCTTCGGGGATCGCGTGCTGGAAAGCGTCCATCTGTGCGACTATCCCACCGGAGAGCCGAGCCGGTACGACGAGGAGCTTTCGCGCCGCATGGGCCTGGTGCGGGAAATCGTCTCCCTGGGGCGTTCGGCCCGCACGGCCCAGAAGCTCAAAGTGCGGCAGCCCTTGCCCCAGGTGGAGATTGTGCTGGCCGATCGCCGCGACCAGCCGTGGCTGGAACAGCACGCCGAGCTGATTGCCGAGGAGCTGAACGTCAAGCAGGTGCACTTTGCCGCACAGGCCGACCAGTACATCCAGTACACGGTGCTGCCCAACCTGCCGCGGCTGGGGCCCCGGCTGGGCAAACGCATCCCACTGCTGCGGAAAGCCCTGGCGGAGGCCGATCCGGCCGAGCTGCTCCGCCGCCTGGAAAGCCAGGGCCAGGTGGAGCTGCCGCTGGAGGACGGGCCGCTGACGCTCACCCGCGACGACCTGCAAGTGCGACTCCAGGCCAAAGAAGGTTGGGCGGCCGCCCAGGGAGCCGGAGCCGTGGTGGTGCTCAACACTCAGCTTACGCCCGAGCTGGTGCAGGAAGGGCTGGCCCGGGACCTTGTTCGCGCGATCCAGGAAGAACGCCGCCGCCGACAGTGCCAGTACACGGACCGCATCCGCCTGGTGATTTACACGGCCGACGAAGCGTTGCAGCAAGCGGCCCGGGCGTTCGCCCAGTACATCCAGGGCGAAACGCTGGCCGTCCAGTTGCAGGTGCAGCCGCAGGAACCGCCTGAGGACGACCAGGTCGGCCGCTACAAACTCGGCTCGGCCACGGTGGGCGTCCAACTGGAAGTGGTTTCCGGCAGTCGCTCTCCGGCGTAAGCGTTCCTGGGCCGGTTCCCTTTTGCCGCCGTTACGAAACAGAACCAGGGCATGACCCACGCGCTACCGTTCCCCTTGTCGCCAATCCGGCTGGCGGTGCTCCTTTCCGGGCGCGGCTCCACGCTGGAGAACCTGCTGCGGCGGATCGAAGCCGGGCAACTGGACGCCCAGGTAGTGCACGTGCATTCCAGCCGCGCGGACGCCCGCGGCCTGGAACTGGCTCGGGCACGGGGGATTCCCACCTCGGTGTGCCGCCGCCGCGATTACGATTCGCCGGAGACGTTCTCCCAGGCGGTGTTCTCCCACCTGGAAGCGGATCGACCGCACCTGGTGGTGATGGCCGGGTATGTGAAGCTGCTGCGTATCCCTCCGCGGTGGGAACATCGCGTGATGAACGTGCATCCGTCGCTCATTCCCGCTTTTTGCGGGCAAGGGTATTACGGGCTGCGCGTTCACCGGGCCGTGCTGGAATACGGTTGCAAGCTCACCGGCTGCACGGTGCACTTTGTGGACAACGAATACGACCACGGGCCGATTATTCTGCAACGGGCCGTACCGGTCTACGAAGGCGACACCCCGGAGCAGTTGGCCGCCCGAGTGCAAGCAGCCGAACGCGAGCTTTATCCGGAGGCCATCGCCCTGTTTGCTGCCGGAAGGTTGCACGTTCAGGGCCGCTGGGTGAGGATTGAGTAGAAGAAGAGTCTCTTTCCGACGGCACGCAAGCCGGCCGGTTGCGTTCCCGTTGGGCCGGAGCCGGGGCCCTGTTCTACCGGAGAAGCCATGAACCATCCTGCTGGACAAGCCGAGCCGGAAAAACGTCTTTCGCACCTGGACCAGCAGGGCCGGGCGCAGATGGTCCACGTGGGCCACAAGCCGGTTTCTGAGCGTATGGCCCGAGCCAGCGCCGTGGTGCAAATGCAGCCCGAGACGCTGCAACTCATCCAACAGGGCCAGGTGGCCAAGGGGGAAGTGCTGGCCGTGGCCCGCGTGGCCGGCATCCAGGCGGCCAAGCGGACCGGCGAGCTGATTCCGCTTTGCCACCCGCTAGTGCTGGACCAGGTGGAAGTCCACTTCGAGCTATTGCCGCCGGACCGAATCCGCGTGGAAGCCGTAGTGCATCTCCAGGGGCGAACCGGCGCCGAAATGGAAGCCCTGACCGCCGCCAGCGTGGCCGCGCTGACCATTTACGATATGTGCAAAGCCGTTGACCGTGGGATGACCATCGGCCCGGTGCAACTGGAAGAAAAACT